>JAGGNB010000184.1 GCA_017886375.1 Octadecabacter sp. | reverse complement strand
CAACACGCCGCAACAATCAATGTAATCAAACGGCCCGAATTCGGCGGCCTCCAGCAGGCTGCCCGTGTGAAAGGTGATGCCCGTCAGCCCACGCATTTTCGCCCGCGCTTCGGCCACGGAACGCGACGCTTTCGACAGGTCGATATAGGTGATGTCGTAGGGCCGTTTGGCCGCGCTCAGCAATTGCGCCAATTGGATCAGCCCATCGCCCGTGCCGCCGCCCGCAAAAAGGGCGCGCAGGGGTTTGGTCCAATCACGGGTGCCGCCGAACAGAAAATGATCAATCTCACGCGGATCGGACGGCGACCCGGTGATCAGCCGCTTGGCTTCATCGCGCGGGTCGCGTTGGGGATAGGGATAGGCTTCGTACTGGTCTTTGACATCGGACATGGCGCAAGCCTAGCGATGTCGGCTTTTGCAGACCAGTTCAATCCGCGTGGCCTACTTCTTAGGAACTGCGTCAAAATCTGACGCTTCATGACGCTCGCGCAGCTGCTCATGCGGCTCACCCCATGCTCGGTTCACCATCTTGCCACGCTGAAACGCCGGACGCGCATAAACGTCATTCGCCCAGCGGTTCACATTCTCGTAGCTCTCCACGTCGAGAAATTCAGCCGCGTCATATACCAGCCCTTTGACCAACGCGCCGTACCACGGTGCCGTCGCCATATCGGCAATGGTGTATTCGTCGCCCGCCAGATAGCGATTGTCCTCAAGCTGTTGGTTCAAAACATCCAGCTGGCGTTTGACCTCCATCGCGAACCGATTGATCGGGTACTCAAATTTCTCCGGCGCGTAGGCGTAGAAGTGGCCAAAACCACCGCCCAAATACGGCGCCGCACCTTGCAGCCAGAACAGCCAATTCAGCGTCTCGGTGCGCCCTTCGATATCACGCGGCAAAAACGCACGGAATTTCTCCGCGAGGTAGAGCAAGATTGCCCCACTTTCAAAAACCCGCACACCCGTCGATTTGTCGAACAGCGCCGGAATTTTTGAATTCGGGTTCACATCGACAAAGCCACTTGAAAACTGGTCGCCCTCGTTGATGTCGATGAACCACGCGTCGTAATCGGCGCCGTAGCCCTTGGCCAAAAGTTCTTCCAGCATGACCGTGACTTTGACCCCGTTCGGCGTCGCCAGCGAATGCAATTGCAACGGGTGCTTTCCCACGGGCAGGTCTTTGTCATGGGTCGGCCCCGCGATTGGGCGATTGATGCTGGCGAACTTGCCGCCGCTCTCGGAATCCCAAGTCCAGACTTTAGGGGGGGTGTAGGTCATTGTCGTTTCCTTAACTAACTACCTTGCAAGCTAAGGTCATGGGCGGCAGGTGCAATGCCCCCCGCGCGTCATCGGCCGAAAAAGTTTTGTACAAACCATGCAATCGCTGTTTTTTATTTGTACAAAACCGTCTGGTTTGGTCTGAATTCACAGAGCTTGCGTCTGGCACTGTCCGGCCCCAAAGTCTGCGGATAGGCAAAAAGGGGACTGTCATGGCTGCGACTGCACGGCTCGGTGTTGATATCGGCGGCACATTCACGGATGTCGTTCTTGAGGCCGATGGCGAGACCTTTTCGACAAAGGTTCTGACCACCTATACCGCCCCTGAAAATGCCATCATCGACGGTATCCATCAGGTCTGTAAAAAGTCCGGAATTGCGCCGTCCGACATTGGCCAAATGATCCACGGAACCACGCTGGCAACCAATGCTTTGATCGAACGACGCGGTGCGAAAACGGCGTTGATCACCACCGAAGGATTCCGCGATGTCATTGAAATGCGGACAGAATCCCGGTTTGAACAATATGATTTGAACCTGACCTTGCCGGAACCATTGTTGCCGCGCCAGATGCGCTACACCGTTCCGGGGCGCATAGATGCATTGGGCGCGGAACTGATCCCGCTCACCCGCGCAGACATAGAACCCGTCGTCGAAAAGATCGCCGCGGCAGGCTATGAAAGCATCGCGATTGGCCTGATCCACAGCTATCTAAACCCCGACCACGAACGGCTTGTCGCCCAAGTGGTGGCCGAAAAAATGCCGGATGCGATGGTGTCGATCAGCTGCGAAGTTTCACCGCAAATGCGCGAATACGAACGCTTCAACACAGTCGTCGCCAACGCCTACATCAAGCCCCTGATGAAGAGTTATTTGAGCCGCTTGGAAGACCGCCTGAAAACCGAAGGCGTGAGCTGCAAAATCTTTCTAATGCATTCAGGTGGCGGGATAATTTCGCTCAAGAATGCCGCAGATTTTCCCGTGCGTTTGGTCGAATCCGGCCCCGCTGGAGGTGCGGTTTTCGCGGCCCACATCGCGGCGCGCTACGGGCTCGATAAGGTGCTGAGCTTTGACATGGGCGGCACCACAGCAAAGATTTGTCTGATCAAAAACCAGACCCCGAAAACCAGCCGTGTGTTTGAAGTCGCACGGACATACCGGTTCAAAAAGGGGTCCGGTATGCCGATCTCAATTCCGGTGATCGACATGGTCGAAATCGGCGCTGGCGGTGGCTCACTCGGGTCCGTGGATGCCATGCGTCAAATTCGCGTCGGCCCCGAAAGTGCTGGGTCAGAACCGGGGCCTGCGTGTTACGGGCGCGGCGGCTTGCGCCCCGCCGTGACCGACGCGGATTTGGTGTTGGGAAAGCTTGACCCCGACACCTTTGCCGGTGGCACAATCACACTGGATACCCCCGCAGCCGAGGCCGCGTTGCGGACGGTTCTGGGCGATGTGTTGGACATGGACGCTGCGACGTCAGCGTTTGGATTGGCCGAAGTCGTGGACGAAAACATGGCCAACGCCGCGCGGGTGCACGGCGTTGAAAACGGCGAAGACCTAAGCGAATATACGATGATCGCGTTCGGCGGGGCAGCCCCACTGCACGCGGGCCGCCTGTGCGAAAAACTCGGCGTGAAACGCCTCCTTGTTCCACATGGCGCAGGCGTCGGATCGGCGATCGGGTTCCTGCGTGCGCCGTTCTCGTTTGAGGCCAACAGGTCCGTCTATATGAAGCTGTCGGATTTTAATCCCGACGCGATTATTGCGTTGCTTGGCGACCTCGAAAAAGAAGCCACAGGGTTCGTGCGCACCTGTTCTGCAGATGCGGAAATCCTAAGTGAATTCAAGGTCTACATGCGCTATACGGGTCAGGGCTGGGAAATCCCGATCTCCCTGACGCAAGCGCAGGCGATGGCGCCGGATGCAGCCACGTTCAAGGCACGTTTCATTGAAGATTACACCAAGTTGTTCGGCCGATCTGTCGACGGGATGGACGTCGAAATCACGGTGTGGTCAGTGAACGCCACGACCCCGCCAGAGCATGTTGAACGCACGCCCGAGGTCGCAGCAGGAGCAGCGGCACCGATCATTGGGCAGCGCCGATTGTTCGACCCCGCAGCCGCAGAATTCCAAGACGCCGCAGTCGTGTTGCGCGACGCAATGATCGCGGGCGCATCGGTATCAGGCCCCGCCGCAATCACCGAAGACGAGACCACAATCATCGTCCCGACATCGCGCATGGCATCACGCCAACCGGACGGCTGTATCGACGTAAGGATCAAACCATGACCCATTCAAATGTCGCCTACCAAGTCATGTGGAACCGCCTGATTTCAGTCGTCGAAGAACAGGCGCAGGCATTGGTGCGCACCGCTTTCTCGACGTCCGTTCGTGAGGCAGGTGATCTGTCGGCGGGGGTCTATGATCCGGATGGTCAGATGCTGGCCCAAGCCGTCACCGGCACGCCGGGACACGTCAACGCCATGGCCGACGCCGTCGCGCATTTCATCCGTCGCATCGGCCGCGACAACATCTTTGAAGGCGATGTCTATATCACTAACGATCCGTGGGAAGGCACCGGCCATCTGCACGATTTTACCATGGTCACACCGTCGTTTCATCGCGAGACCCTTGTCGGGTTTTTCGCCTGTACCGCCCATATCGTCGACATCGGTGGGCGCGGGTTTGGGGCGGACGCGGCAAGCATTTATGAAGAAGGGCTGCAGGTCCCGATCATGAAATTCGCGGATCGCGGCAAGGTGGATGAAACGCTGGTTCGGATCGTGCGCGGCAATGTGCGCGAACCACAGCAATTGATCGGCGATCTCTACGCGCTCGCCACGTCCAATGAGATCGGACACCGTCGTTTGATCGAGATGATGGAAGAGTTTGGGCTGGATGATCTTAAGGGTATCGCGGCCTTCATCCTCGACAATTCGCGACGCGCCACGCTTGAGCGGATCAACGCCCTGCCCCGCACATCAGCGAGCGGCGAAATGACCATTGACGGGTTCGACACGCCCATCACGCTGAAGGTTAAACTGAGCATTGAACAAGACCGGATTCTGTCCGATTTTACCGGCACATCGGGGCTTGATAAAAAAGGCATCAACGTGCCGCTGGTCTATACTAAGGCTTATGCCTGTTACGCGTTGAAATGTGCCATTGCACCGGAAATTCCAAACAATGCCGCATCCTTAGCGCCATTTGAAATTACTGCACCAGTCGATTGCATCGTCAACGCGGTGCATCCCGCGCCCGTCGCCTTGCGCCACATCATCGGGCATTTCATCCCTGACACAGTGTATAATGCGCTTGATAAAATCCTGCCTGATCTGGTCCCTGCCGAAGGGGCTGGATGCCTGTGCAATTTCCAGGTTTCATTGCGTCCGCGCACGGACGCCCCTGCGCCAGAAAGCGCAGTTCGTTCTGAGGTTTTGACGTTCAATTCCGGTGGCGCTGGGGCGCGCCCAGAATACGATGGGCTGAACGCCACGGCCTTTCCATCAGGCGTCATGACGATGCCAATCGAGGCCACTGAACATGCCGGGCCTGTGATCATCTGGCGCAAGGAATTGCGCCCAGATTCCGGTGGGGCCGGCAAACAGCGCGGCGGGCTTGGGCAATACATGGAAGTCGGTGCGCGGATCGGGCATGAATTCGACATTCAGGCGATGTTTGATCGCGTGGATCATCCCGCACAAGGACGGCGCGGCGGGCAGAACGGCGCCCCGACAACGATAGCACAAGATGACGGCACGGCGATGAACGGCAAGGGCAAACAGTTCGTGGCACACGGGCGGCGCGTGGTGATGGCATTCCCCGGTGGGGCGGGCTACGGGGTCGTGGCTGACCGCGATCCAGAACAGGTAAAACGAGACTTGGCGCGAGGGTATATTTCGCCCGAGGTCGCAGCACGCGTTTACGGATTAGGCGCAGAGGACATTGCAGCGGTGCAAGAACTCGTTGCGCGCGGTGAGGATATTTAACCTTGAGCGAGGCGATTTTCATTGGCGTTGACGGAGGCGGCACAGGTTGCCGCGCTGTTATCGCCACGCGCTCGGAAATTCTGGGAACAGGGCGCGGTGGGCCCGCAAATGTGTCATCCGATATGGCGTCCACGGTTGAGAATGTTCTGTCTGCCATTGGACAAGCCAGCGCTGGTTTGGATGATCTGGACCTAACCAAAGCCTATGTGCATCTTGGCTTGGCGGGTGTTTTGACGGACCTACAGGCGGCGTCGGTTGCCGCGCAAACGCCGTTCACAAACGTCGTTGTCTCCGATGACAGACCAACCACGCTTACTGGCGCGTTGGGTGACAACGACGGCATCGTCGCGGCGATAGGAACCGGCAGTTTTCTGGGCTCGAAACGCAGTGATATCTATCAGTTTGTCGGCGGTTGGGGGTTGGTGCTGTCGGATGAAGCATCCGCTGCGTGGCTGGGTCGAACTGTGTTGGCAGAAACACTGCTGGCCCAAGATGGGATGCGGCCGATGGTGGGATTGGCCACTTCGATCTTGGCGCGTTTTGACGGCAAGGCGAATGCGATCATAGATTTCGCGGCGCAGGCGACGCCAGCCGACTTCGGAACCTTGTCACCGCTGGTGACCCAAGCGGCTGCGGCGGCTGACGTTCTTGCGGTCGACCTCATGCAACGCGGTGCGGATTATATCGAGCGGGCGTTTGCGGTACTGAAACCACGACCACACGAGAACCTGTGTCTGACGGGGGGACTAGGCCCCGACTATGCGATGTACCTGTCTCCGGCCACCAGAGCTTGCGTTCGCCCCGCCCTAGGTTCGGCGCTGGACGGCGCTTTGATGTTGGCGCGGCGGATGGCCTAGGCCAGCGCCGATGCGTCCTCAAGAACCAGATCACTGCATTTTTCGCCAATCATAATCGCCGGCGCATTGGTGTTGCCGGACACGATTTCGGGCATGATCGAACAATCCGCCACCCTTAGTCCCGCTATGCCATGCACGCGCAAACGCGCGTCCACCACAGCGTCTTTACCGCTGCCCATCTTGCATGTTCCTGTGGGGTGATAGATTGATGCGGTGTTGTTGCGGGCCCAATCCAAGGTCGCATCATAATCGTTGATATCAAGGCTCGCATGAGGGCGGAATTCCTCAGATATTTTTGAAGTGAGCGGCGCATGGCGCGCAATCTTGCGGGCGATATTCACCCCCGCCACCGCTGTGTCACAGTCCGTCTTGGTGGATAGATAATTCGGGATGATGGCGGGATATTCGCGCGGATCACTTGATTTCAAACGGATTTCGCCACGCGATTCTGGGCGCAATTGGCACACCGACGTTGTGAACGCCGAGAATTTGTCAGCCCCCTTTCCGGGGTTTTCAGCAGACAAAGGCTGGACGTGGAACTGGATGTCAGGGGTTTCCAGATCATCGCGAGTTTTGATGAATCCGGTCGCAAGACTGGCGGCCATCGTCATTGGGCCTGACCGAAACATCAGATATTTCAAACCAATTCTTGCCTGACCCATCAGGCTGGACACTTCGTCGTTCAGGGTTGGTTCATTGCATTTATAGACCAGCCGCGCTTGCAGGTGGTCTTGCATGTTTTTTCCGACACCTGGCAAATCAGCGATCACCTCGATACCGTTCTCGCGCAGCTGATCTGCCTCACCGATGCCAGACAACATCAACAGTTGCGGCGAATTGATCGCGCCACCGGACAGGATGATTTCGCGGCTGGCTTTGACAGTATGTGTTCGCCCCGCTTTGTCCATGTAGGTGACGCCCGTGGCGCGTTTGCCGTTCACGATGATCTTGTTGACCGCCGCATGTGTGATGATTTTCAGGTTGTCGCGGGATTTCACGGGGTTGAGGTAGGCCACCGCCGCGCTGCACCGACGGCCATTGCGCGTGGTGAGCTGGAAAAACCCGACGCCTTCTTGATTGGCGCCGTTGTAATCTGGATTGAACGGATAGCCAGCCGCCTGTGCGGCTGCGACCCATGCATCCGTGATGGGCCGTTGGATGCGCATGTTGGACACGGACAGCGGGCCCTCATTGCCGTGGTATTCATCCGCACCGCGTTCATTTTTCTCGGATCGTTTGAACAGCGGCAAGACGTCATCCCAACCCCAGCCCGCATTACCCATTTGCCGCCAGCGATCATAATCCTGGCTTTGACCGCGCACATATAAAAGCCCGTTGAGCGAAGACGACCCGCCCAAAACCTTGCCACGAGGCCATTCGATCGACCGCCCATTCAGGCCGGGATCGGGTTCGGTTTTGTAGCACCAATCAACTTTCGGATTATGGATTGTCTTGAAATATCCAACCGGAATATGAATCCAAGGATTGAGGTCACGGCCCCCTGCTTCCAGCAGAATGACTTTGGTCTTAGGGTCAGCGCTTAAACGGTTTGCGATGACGCACCCCGCAGAGCCAGCACCTACAACAATGTAGTCAGCCTCTAAGTGTTCCATGCGGTTGCCCCTGACTGAAAATCGATGCTGGCAAAAAAATCCTTGCCTAAACGCAGTAAAGCGTCACATTATTGAGACTGCAAGTATCATTCTTGCGCAAGGGAGGAATACTAATGAAAGCATCGAAGGTGCTCAGCACCATTTCACGCCGTGATTTGTTCAAGTTAACAGGTCGTTACGGCATCTCATCCGTCGTACTTGGCGCATCTGCAATGACTGGCGCAATCACGCTGCCAAACATCGCGGCCGCTGCCGAATCAGAATATGATAAGCGCTTCGCGATGGAGCCAAAGCACACACTGACACTGGGCGCTGCCGGTTTTAACCCGCAAAACTTGCTGATTGAACGTGCCGGCGTTCTGGCGTTTGCCCGTGATCTCGAAGAGCGCACTGAGGGTGAAATTCGCGTCGAATTTATCGGCGACAACCAGATTTGTGGCCAGCTTGCATGCGCCGAAAAAGCTCAGTTGGGCGTGATCGACATGTATTCTGCATCCACGCAGAACTCCGCAGGGTCCACACCTTATCTGAACGTTCTTGATTATGCATATATGTTCCGCACACGCGCAGACATCTATCACTTTTTGTACTCACCGGAATCCATGGATCTTCTGCGCAACCCGCTTGAAGAACGCCATGGCCTGAAGTTCCTGTTCAGCCACGCCGAATTGCGCGGCATCCAGTTGGGGTCCAGCTTTGCGGACAAGGGACCGGTCACATCCGTGACCCAGCTTGCCGGAACAAAGAACCGCGTGACGGGCACCCAGTTGGGTCGTATCGCGATGGAGCTTATGGACCTGAACCCAGTACCAGTCGCATGGGAAGAGACACTGGACGCGCTACGCACAGGTCTGATTGACGGCGCGGAAACATGGGCATCGGCTGTAGCCTACGCCAACATGGCGCCAGCGGTCACACAGTCGGTTGACATGGGTTTCTTCTGCGGAACTGAGCACACCGGCATGAACGCCGCCAAGTTCGACTCGCTTGAGGCCAACTTGCAGGACGCCATCATGGAATCCGCGTATCTTGCGCAGGTCTATGCGCAGCACGCCAACGAGGCGGCGCTGGTCAACACCGTTGGCTTCACCGACCCACCCATGGCTGGCACAATCTTTGCAGAAAACGACGTGGCTGTGTCCATCTTTACGGACGAAGCCCGCCGCGAAGCAGAAGAAATGTGTTCGCCTGAATTCCACCCTGCGGAGTGGGAACAGTGGCGCGAGCGGATCAACGGTTGGGCCGGTGGCCGCGACACGTATCAGGAGATCTTCGACTCCGTACGTGCCAACAACCCGCACACGCTGGCTGAAAACGTCGAGCCTCGTCGCTGGTGGCGTTCGGCGTAAGCGAGTAATCGCACACGACACGATTTGGGGTGGGTGGCAGCATGCCCCCACCCCATTTTTTTCACACGAAATGAATGCATAGACGGCATGCGCACTTGCATCGCATAGTCTGCATTGATTGGTGGCAGCACATCCTTGGGAGGGGACACCCATGTTTGAAACGATTTCGGGAGCAGCGACGATCTTCGCTGAATTTGGCGGCATCTTTGTCGACCTCATCACGGGAAAGGAACCCGACTTCTTTCCATTGCGATCTGCGATGAACGGAGACGGCGTTTGGTTTTGGGGCTTGATCATGACACTCGTTGGCGGCTTGTTTGTCGCTTGGATTTACCGTGTCGTTCCTTTCATTGAACGCAATCTTGAAACCACTTTGATGGTCGTCACCTATCTGGCCATCGGCGCAATTATTTTCATCGAAGTCATCCGCCGCTTTGTGTTTTCTGACCAGTTCCCGTGGTCGACCACAATCCCAGGGTATTTGTTCCTGATCATGACATGGACCGGATGCAGCTATAATGTGCGGCTGCGGACCCATCTGTCATTCTCTGAATTCCGCTCAAAAATGTCGCGTCTACCGCAAATGGCGTTGTTGTCACTGGACGCTTTCTTGTGGTGGGGCATCTGCTGGTTGGTTATCGTCACGTCGATGACTGTGGCCGCCAACGCAGGCAATAATTTCATGATCGTCACCGGCACCGACAATGTGTTCGTCTGGTGGTTCCTGATCACGTTGCCACTGGCCTTCGTCCTGCTGTCGGCCCGCGTGTTTCAGAACCTGTTTGAAGACATTCGCAAGTATCGAACCGGCGAAACGATGATCGAGCAAACCGTGTTGGGAGGTCAATAATATGGAACTCAGTACACTTGTGACCCTGATCTCAATCGGCGTGACCATCCTGTTTATGCTGGGTGTTCCGGTCTTTCTTGTGATTGCTTATTGGGTTTTGGGCACGTCCATCGCCCTTGGCCAACCCCTTGTTAACATCGGCACTGCCCTATCGGACGTCTTCACGGACGGATTTGCCTTGCTGGCGATGCCCCTGTTCATTCTCACGGGTGATTTGATCAACCGCGCCGGTATTGCGCGGCGGCTGTCGGATTTCGCCTATGCCTGTCTGGGATGGCTGCGCGGTGGCCTTGCGATGGCAGCGATTGGCGCGTCTGGCCTGTTCGCGGCGATCTCTGGATCCAACTCGGCGACGACCGCCACAATTGGGTCGATGTTGCACCCTGAAATGGTCAAAGGCGGCTACGACCCGCGCTTTTCCGCGGCAACGGCTGCAGCGGGCGGCACGGTTGGTATCATCATCCCGCCGTCGATTATCTTTATCGTTTATGGTTTTATCATGAACCTTTCGATCAATGATCTGTTCATCGCAGGCATCGTGCCAGGTGCAATGATGGTCTTGGCGATGCTCATCACCGCCTTTATTGTCTCAACCATCAACGGCTGGGGCTACCTGATCAAACTTGACCCTGTGCGCGTGCTTAAGACTGCGCTTGGCGGTTGGCTTGGTTTCTTTGCAATCGGTCTGGTGCTTTGGGGCATCTACACTGGCAAATTCTCCCCCACTGAGGCCGCGGGTGTTACGGTCGGCTTCTGTGTCATCGTCGG
Organism: Octadecabacter sp.; assembly: GCA_017886375.1. GTDB lineage: Bacteria > Pseudomonadota > Alphaproteobacteria > Rhodobacterales > Rhodobacteraceae > Octadecabacter. The sequence goes on along the minus strand of JAGGNB010000184.1, from coordinate 19,225 downwards.
CTTTATCTGTCTGCCGATCTACAAAATGATGAACATCGACGAAGAACGCGACATCAACGAACGTGGCTTTTCAGAAATGGTCGTCGTGCGCGGCTTTGGCCCGTTGGAACTGCCTGCGATCACGATGCGGTCGGCCCAGATCACGGGTATCTTGGCACCGCTGATCGCGATTTCGGTTGTGATGCAACAGAACCTCAGCTCACTTGGCGCGAAAGAAGTGATTGAAAATTTCCTGATCAGCATGGGTGGCTACTATCCCGTCCTGTTCACCGCGATGGCCATCGTGTTTGTCGCGGGTATGGTGCTTGAATCACTACCAGTTACGATCATCCTTGCGCCGATCTTGGCACCGATTGCTGCCAGTGTCGGCGTTGATCCGATCCAGTTCGCGGTCGTGTTCCTTGTGGGTGCGTCCATCGGATTTATCACGCCGCCATACGGTCTGAACTTATATGTGGCGTCTGGTGTGACGGGTGTGCCGTATTTCCGGCTGCTGCGGTATTCGACGATGTATCTTGTTTCGCTGATTATCGTTTGGTTCATGGTGGCGCTGTTCCCCAGTATCTCAACGACGTTGCTGCCCGGTGGCGGCATCTATGAAACGCTACAGTCCATCTTTGGTAGCGGGGCGGCCGTATGACGGATGGCGCGGGTCCTGACACGATCCCTACCAATCTGCGACTCTTGTTGGTGCTAGAAGAAGTCGCGCGGGCGGGGGTTCCCGTCACGCCGACTGACGTGAATGCCCAGCTGGGATTGCCCAAGCCTACAATTCACCGGCTGTTTGCAACGCTCGAAGACGAGGGTTTCTTACAACGCGACATCGACGGGCGGGCCTATTCGCCCGGCCGTCGGTTTCGCCACATGGCGACAGGAGTATTATCGTCGCTGCGCATCCGCGCCGCACGATTGGCCGTTTTGCGCAAACTCAGCGCGACAGTCGGTGAAACCTGCAACATCGCACTGCCGGACCGTGAATCGATGATCTATCTTGAACGGATCGAAACGGAATGGCCGCTGCGCATTCAACTGCCGATCGGCACGGCCGTTCCATTTTATTGTACCGCATCTGGCAAAATGTATCTGTCGACGCTGCCCAAGTCGCATCTGGAACGCTACGCATCTTCTGTGACATTAAGCGCAAATACGGACAACACGATCACTGATTCTGACACCCTGATCCAAGCCGTTGCGACGGTGCGCAAAAATGGCTATTCCATTGACGATGAGGAGTTTATGGATGGGATGATCGCGGCCGCCGTACCCATTCTAGACAGCAATAGACGGCTGGTGGCGACGTTGTCATTTCACGCCCCTACGATCCGGTTTTCAGTCGAAAAGGCGCTGGAATTCCTGCCTGCTTTACGCAGCGCAGCTGCGGATTTAGGGAGCCTGTTGAACGACTAGCTTTGTGTGCCCGTCGGCACTTGATCGATTTCGTCTTTGACCAAAGTGGACCACGTTTCTCCGTGCGGTGGGACCGGTGGTGGCACACACGTCTTGCGGTGAATGTTTACTTTGCTCATGAAATTCGCGGAAATCGGGGCGGTCACAAACAGAAATGCCATGATCAGTAATTCGTGGAATGATCCTTCGCCAAAGACGAACGACGCCGTCATTGATGCCAACAACAGCGCGCCAATTCCAACCGTGCCGACCTTTGTGGGGGCATGCAGACGCGTCATCGCATCGTTGAAACGCAGCAGGCCAATCGCGCCGACCAGCGTAAAGAGCGCCCCGACCAACAGGAAGACTGCCGCGGCATAGGTTCCGATTTCAGCCCAATTCATTCGATGATGTCCCCCCGCAAAACGAACCGCGCGTAGGCGACTGTAGAAACGAAACCAAGCATGGCGATGATCAATGCCACTTCAAAATAAAGCCGCGTGCCTTGTGAAATTCCCAGCAGGACAATCACGCCGATGGCGTTCACCACCATGGTATCTAGCGCCAAAATGCGGTCCGCCGTGCCAGGGCCGATCACCAGCCGAACCATCGCCAGCAATTGCGATATTGCGATGGCAGCAAAGGCAATTGCCAGCGCCCAGCTAAATAAGTCATCTGCGGGCATCATACGAAAATCTCCTTTAGGCGGGCCTCATAGCGTTGCTTGATCTCATCGCGCACAGCATCGGGGTCTGGCGCATCAAGCGCGTGCACAAGCAGGTAGTGACCCGTGTTTGACACATCCGCTGACACCGTCCCGGGCGTGAGAGTGATGGTGCCTGCAAGGACAGTAATCGCCTCAGGTTGGCGCAAATCCAGCGGAATGATGATCCAAGCAGGGCGCAATTTAGAATTGGGTCGCGTCAGCACAATCCACGCGACCTGCACGTTGGCCACCATGATATCCCACATCACAAGGATCACATATGCAGTCATTTTGCCGATTTTGAAACCACTTGGGCGATCCGGCCACCAAACGGCCGTCATGCGCGGAATTATAATACCAAGGATCAGACCAAACACGGCCATGCCGTAAGACAGATCGTTTTGCAGAATGATCCAGACAATCGCCAATATCAGGGTCATGGCAGGATGGGGGAAGAGCCAGTTGAACAAGCGCGTCATATCAATGCTCCTCGCTCAAAGGGTTGCTCATCTTGCCGTGCGATCCGATCACGGTTTCAATGTAGGCGTCCGGTGCAAACAGCTGCTGGGACGTAGAAATCATATAAGATTGGGCTTGGCCGCCAAAGACAGTGTACGCCGCCAACAGTGCAATCAGACCGCCAACAGCACAATAAGACAGGGCATGCGGACGTTCAAATACCTCGTCGTCTTCCACCACAGGAACGCTTTCGGCTTTCCAGAAGACAATACTGCCCGCGCGGGCGAACCCGATAAGGGAAATCAAGCTCGCCGTCAGTACGATCACCCAGACCCACACACCAAAGGGCGTTTCAAAAGACGCATCAAGGATCATCAGCTTGCCGACGAACCCCGACAGCGGCGGCAGCCCGGCCATGGCAATCGCAGCCGCAAAGAATAACCCCGCTGTCAGCGACGCGCCTGCAACAGGTGACATGGCCACCAATGACAGCGACGGACGGCTGGATTTAACCAGATCAACAATCAAGAACAGCGCGGCTCCCGCAAGGGTTGAATGAACGATATAATAAAGCGCAGCTGCGATGCCGTCCGGTGTCATCAATGCAATCGCAACCATGACCATACCCATGGACCCGATGACGGAAAAAGCGACAAGACGATCCAGCGACTTGGCCGCGAGGATCCCGATCATCCCGAGCGCCAACGACACTAGCGCGGCGGGCATCAACCAGACATCTTCCAGCCCGGATGTGGCCTCCAATTGCGGTGGGAAGATCATGGTGTAAACGCGGATGATCGCATAGGCACCGACCTTGGTCATGATCGCGAAGAGCGCCGCGACGGGGCCTGGTGCTTCGGCATAGCTGGATGGCAGCCAGAAATGTAGTGGTACGACTGCAGCCTTGATCGCAAACACCAGCAACAACAACACGGACGCCACGCGGATACCCACAGTTGCGTCAGCCCCGATCATTTGCGCACGCAGCGCAAGGTCCGCCATATTGAGTGTGCCGGTTTCCGCATAGATCGACCCGAGCGCGAACAAGAACAACGTTGAGCCGAGCAGGTTGAACAGCACATATTGCACACCCGCCCGAAGGCGGTCGTTGCCGCCCGCGTGGATCATCAAACCGTAAGATGCGATCAACAGGACCTCAAAGAACACGAACAGGTTGAATAAATCACCCGTCAGGAACGCGCCCATGATCCCCATCAGTTGAAACTGAAACAGCGCATGGAAATGTCGCCCGCGTTCATCCCATCCAGACCCGATCACATAAAGCAGCACAAACAACGCCAAGACCGCCGTCAACAAGACCATCAATGTCGACAGCATATCCCCGACCAACACAATCCCGAACGGGGCCGCCCAATCGCCGAGCTGGTACAGGATGATCGTGCCGTCAGATGCCGTCCACGCTAAGCCGGCGGCAATGGCAATCAGCGCGATAACACCAACCAACGAAAACACCCGTTGAATACCGATGTGATAGCGCGCGGCCAGCACAATGAACGGTGCAAGCATGGCGGGCAACACGATGGGGGCGATGATCCAATGGGTCATGGCGCGTCCTCTTCATCGCTTATGATCGGGTCATCTACATGATCGTCGTTGGTCCCAAGGTAGGCGCCGAGCGCGATCATCACGACAACAGCCGTCATGCCGAACGAAATCACGATGGCCGTCAGCACCAAAGCCTGCGGAAGTGGATCGGTGTACAGCGTGGCATCATCCGTCAGGATAGGCGGTGCGCCAATGGTCAGGCGTCCGGACGCAAACAAGAAAACGTTGACCGCATAGGTCAGCAACGACATGCCCAGAATCACCGGAAACGTGTGCAGGCGCAAAACCAGATAAAGACCGGTCGCAGTCAATATTCCGACGGCGGAGGCAACAAGAACTTCCATGTTACACGCCCTCCTGCGGTTGAGTTAGTTCAGCGATTACCTGCGATGGGTCTATGTCCATTGGACTATCTGAGTCCTTTACATGGGCACGCCGTGCGAGGCGGGAAAAGCTTTCAAGCGTCAGCATGACGGCCCCGACGACGGCGAGGAATACCCCAAGGTCGAACAGCGCAGCGGTTGCCACTTCGAATTTCTCAAACGGTGGAATACGCAAATATGTGAAATCGGACGTCAGGAACGGCTTACTAAAGAACCAAGATCCGATGCCGGTGAGACCCGCGATCAGCACGCCCGCTCCTATGACGCCGTGGTAGGGCAACCGCTGGCGATCCGAAGCCCAGCCAAATCCGCTGGCCATATATTGCATCACCACCGCAATTGACACGATCAGACCGGCAATAAATCCACCACCTGGTTCGTTGTGACCGCGCAGGAAGATGTAGAAACCAACCATCAAAATGACAGGCATCATGACCCGGGTCAGCACAACCATCATCATCGGATGCTGGGTGCCAGACAGCGGTTTATCCGGCACGCGGTTGAGCAAGCGTGCGCGCACTGGGCCGTTCAACAGGGTTTCTGTCAGCGCGTAGATCAACAAGGCAGCGATGCCCAAAACGATAATTTCGCCAAAGGTATCAAAGCCACGGAAATCGACCAAGATCACGTTGACCACATTTGTGCCGCCGCCACCTTCGTAAGAATTAGCGAGGTGGAATTCAGAAATTGGTGCGGAAATCGCGTCGCGCAGCAAGTAGTGATAGGTCAGTGCCATGGTCGCCAAACCAGCGCCACTTGCCACAATCACATCACGCACGCGCCGCAACGCGGAACTTTCCACCGGCGTATGGTTGGGCAGAAAATTCAGCGCAAGCAGAAGCAAGATGATTGTCACCACCTCAACCGTGATCTGCGTCATCGCAAGATCTGGCGCGCTCAGGAGCACAAACCCGATCGACACCATCAGGCCGACGATGCCGATCAAGATCAGCGACAACAGACGGTTGTAGTGCATGGACGCAAGCCCGATTGCCGCCGCGACGAGCATAATCCAACCACCGATTTCGACCCAGCCCACCGGCTGAATTTCACGCGTGACCGCCCCGACAACGCCGGTCGTCCACGCATGATAACTTGCGGCAACAGTCGTGATCGCCATGATCATCGCGTAGCGGGTGAACGCGCCGTTGTGCAGCGGATGGATGATTGCGCGGGCGCACATGACTAAGGCCGTGATGATGTCGTCAAAGATAATTTTCGCTTCGGGGCGCGGAGTCGCCTCCCAGAGACGCGACAGTGGGCGGAACTTTGACACGACGATCAATCCACCACCAACCGCGACGATGGACATATAAAGCGCAGGCACAAGGCCGTGCCAGATTTTGATATGGGCAGTCGGAACCTCTGCGGTGGTTCCCAGAACCGACGCCGTGACAAGTTTAACGAAGTCTTCGACCACGAATGGTGCCACGCCAATGACGACGACCAACACCACAAGGATCGCAGGCGGCAGCCACAATCCAACACCGGGATCATGGGGTTTGGCAGGGTAGCTTTCGGGGGCACGTTTGGGCCCCAGAAACGTGTGGCCGATCAGGCGGAAACAATAGGCGGCAGAGAACAGCGAACCGAAAGTCGCCAGCGCGGGCACGAGCCATTCAGGACCGAACAGATAAGTATGTGCCATCTCTTCAAGCATCATTTCTTTGCTCAGAAACCCGTTCAGCAACGGAATGCCCGCCATCGACAGTGCAGCGATTGTTGCGATGATAAATGTGATCGGCATCAGATGGCGTAAGCCACCCAGTTTGCGAATATCGCGCGTGTTTGTTTCGTGATCAATAATGCCCGCAGACATAAATAACGCGGCCTTGAACGTTGAATGATTGAGGATATGGAACATCGCTGCGAACGCGCCAAATGCCGTACCAGTACCGAGCAGCATCGTGATCAGACCAAGGTGTGAGACCGTTGAGAACGCAAGCAGAGCCTTCAGGTCATGTTTGAACAACGCAATGACCGCGCCCAAAATCATTGTAATCAAACCCGTCGTCGTGACGATGTAGAACCATTCTGGCGTGCCAGACAGCACAGGCCACATTCGTGCCATCAGAAATATTCCTGCTTTGACCATCGTTGCAGAGTGCAGATAGGCCGACACTGGCGTGGGTGCTGCCATCGCGTGCGGCAGCCAGAAATGGAACGGAAACTGGGCGGATTTGGTGAACGCACCCAACAAGATCAACAACAAAGCTGGCACATACAGCGGGTCAGCTTGTATCAATTCACGGTTCTGCAAGATCACGCTAAGGTCGTAAGACCCGACAATCTGACCCAAGATCAGCATACCGGCGATCAGCGCGAGGCCGCCCATTCCGGTGACAGTCAGCGCCATGCGCGCACCCTGGCGTCCCGCCTCAAGGTGTTTCCAATATCCGATCAGCAAGAATGACGACAGTGACGTCAATTCCCAAAAAATTAGCAAAAGCAGCACGTTATCAGATAGAACGATGCCAACCATCGCGCCCTGAAAGAGCAAAAGGTAGGTGAAAAATTCACCCATGTTGTCATCACGCGCAAGATAGAACCGCGCGTAAGCGATGATCAGAAGACCAATACCAAGGATCATCGTGGCAAACAAAAAACCGAGCCCGTCGAGCATCAGTGTCACGTTCAAGCCCAGTTCAGGGAACCAGTCAAATCCCGTTTGCACCACCTCACCGTTCAGCACAGCCGGCAGGTTTGTCAAAAGACCGACAAACGCTGCGAGGGTCACGGTGAACGTCACGCCGCCAACAGCCTGACGGCCTGCAGAATTCATCAGACCGGGTAACAAGGCACCCAAGAATGGTAAGGCGACGATAAGAAAAAGGGACACGCAGGCTCCTGAACTTTAGATCGGTAATTGCCCCGCCTTTTTGGGTCAGTTTTGATCAACCCTCAAGGGAAACCGGAAAAATAGTCATTAATTCGAATGAACTTTATCGTTTTCAAAATGTGACGCGTTATCAACGCACCATCAAGGGTCCGTATTGCGGATTCCATAGCCCTGAAACGACTCTAACGTCTCGGCGATGTCAGAGTCAGACAAAATCACGGGCGTGCCAGATTGTTCGGCCAACAACATAACACGCGCAAGGCTTTCAAGCTCCTGCATCCGCCAAAGCGCACGATCCAAATTGTCCCCAACTGTGAGCGCACCGTGATTGGCCAGCAGGCAGCCGTGGCGGTGTTTGACCGCATCCGCGACCATGACAGAAAGCGCGTCGCTGCCAAATAACGCGTAACCGGTGCAGGGCACATTGGCGCCGCCAAATGCAGCAACCATGTAATGCACAGCGAGGATGGATCGGCGCTGGATAGCGATGGCAGTTGCGTGGGCGGGGTGGGCATGAACGACGGCGTCCACATCCGGGCGCGCTTGCAGAACGGATTGGTGGAATTGCCACTCGGTCGACGGATGTTGATCGGCTGCGGGCGGGCCGTCCAGCGGAATTTTGCAGATCATTGCGGGCGTCATTTTGGCATAAGGCACCGCACTTGGTGTGATCAAAATTCCGCCATTAACCCGCACAGAAATGTTGCCCGACGTGCCTTGGTTCAGGCCAACCCGTTCCATCCAAAGACAGCCGTCGATGATAGATTGGCGGGTTGCGGTTGTATCTTGCGTCATTGCTCAGCCCGCCAAATCAGGGAACATTGCCGTCAGGCCAGCCTCGGATGCGTCACAAATTCCGCGTTCCGTAATAAGGCCGGAAACAAGACGGTTCGGTGTGACGTCAAACGCCGGATTGCCGCCGTGGGTGCCATCGGGTGTCACTTGGACTTCGGTGATCTGTCCGGCGTTGTTTCGCCCCACAACATGGGTAATTTCACGTTCGCCGCGGTCTTCAATGGGGATGTCAGCAACCCCGTCAGCCACCGTCCAATCAATCGTCGGTGACGGCAGCGCCACATAAAACGGTACGCCATTGTCTTGGGCCGCCAGCGCCTTGAGGTAGGTGCCGATCTTGTTACACACATCGCCGCGCCGCGTCGTGCGGTCGGTTCCGGTGATGACCATGTCGACCTGTCCGTGCTGCATCAGATGCCCGCCCGCGTTATCGGTGATATAAGTGTGCGCAATGCCGTGACTGCCGAGTTCCCAAGACGTCAAAGCGCCTTGGTTGCGCGGCCGCGTTTCGTCAACCCAGATATGCAGCGCGATGCCTGCATTATGGGCGTGATACATCGGCGAAGTTGCGGTGCCCCAATCGACTGTCGCGATCCAGCCAGCGTTACAATGGGTCAGCAACCGCACGGGTTCGCCGCTAGGTTTTTTGGCCGCGATATCTTGGATAAGCTTCAGACCGTTCAGCCCAATTTGGCGATTGATCTCAACATCTTCGTTCGCAATGTCGTGGGCGAGGGCCAATGCCGCCCCTGCCCTGTCTGCCACAGGCAGTGGCAACAATGCGGTTTGGCAACGGTTCAGCGCCCACCGTAAATTAATAGCTGTGGGGCGGGTGTTGTGCAGGAATTCCCAAGCCTGCGCCATATGCGCGTCGCTTGGATCAATGCGCATCGCCAGCGCCATTCCGTACGCCGCCGTCGCCCCGATCAGCGGCGCACCACGCACGCGCATCTGAATAATGGCATCCGCAAAATCTTGCAAAGTCACAACCGATTGCGTGCGAAATTCATGGGGCAACCAGCGCTGGTCAATGATTTGAAGCGCGTCTTTTTTGGCGTCCCACCACAAGGATCGGTAATGTGTGCCGTCAACCTTCATAGAACCCTCCCTTGCGGTGTCACAGTCACTATGGCCTAGAAGATCAGCAACCTAAAGGCGATCAAACACCCTCAACGAACTTATAGTCGCGCTCGGCCACGGGCAGCGCGAAAGCAAGCGCTTCTTGGTATTCGGGGCCATGGTAAAATGTCTTGGCAGTGTCCATATCGGCGAACCGGATGATAACACAGCGGGCGCGCGTTGTACCTTCCATAACCTCTACGTTGCCGCCTCGGGCTAGAAACTCACCGCCGTATTTTGCAACAGCTGGTCCCGCAAGGACCGCGTATTTCGCATATTCTTCAGTGTCATTAACGTCCACTTGGACGATGGCATATACAGGCATATCAGGGCCTCCGGTTTTGGGTTTTAGTTTCTTTGTGCCCACATCTTAGGCAAACATACGGAACGGTCTATCAAAAGCTAAGCACAATTGGGCAAATAACCCATAGAATAATTTTACCGTTTGATAAAAAAAATATCTGTGCCAAAGTAATAGGTGATTGCGACGACAGGAGCCACCATGAACACGCCTTTTACACCGGGAATAGCAGCTGAGCGTCTCGCCAATGCTGACCTGCAAGAAAACTTCGCCGACTTGCACGCGCCGTTGGATCGACACGAGGCTGCGGTTGCCGCGGACCGTTGTTATTTTTGCCACGACGCACCCTGCATCACTGCATGCCCGACGGACATTGATATCCCGCTATTTATTCGCCAGATCGCAACCGGAACGCCGGACGCAGCGGCAAAGACTATTTTTGATATGAATATCCTTGGCGGCATGTGCGCCCGCGTGTGCCCGACCGAGGATTTGTGCGAACAAGCTTGCGTGCGTGAACTTGCCGAAGGCAAACCAGTCGAAATCGGCCGCTTGCAACGCTTTGCCACCGACATTGTCATGGCAAAGGGCGTTATGCCGTTCACCCGCGCCGCCCCAACGGGCAAGAAGATCGCCGTTGTTGGTGCGGGACCAGCGGGCCTGTCCTGCGCGCATCGTCTGGCGATGCTGGGCAACGACGTCACCGTATATGACGCGCAACCCAAGGCGGGTGGGCTGAACGAATACGGAATCGCGGCCTATAAGACTACTGATGACTTTGCGGCGCGTGAAGTGGATTGGCTGGTGTCGATTGGCGGCATTGAGATCAAAACCGGCATGGCGCTGGGGGCAGAGCTGAAAATCGACGACTTGGTTGGCTGTTTCGCCGCCGTGTTCCTGTCGGTGGGGCTTGGTGGTGTAAACGCGCTGTCGGTGGACGGCGACACCAAGGCCGGCGTAGTCGACGCAGTCTCGTTTATCCGCGACCTGCGACAGGCGAGCGATCTTGCCGCACTCCCCGTGGGGCGCAATGTCGTTGTCATTGGTGGCGGCATGACTGCGGTAGACGCGGCCGTGCAGTCAAAACTCCTAGGTGCGCAGCAGGTGACGATTGCCTATCGGCGGGGCCGCGATGGGATGTCGGCCAGCCGATATGAACAAGATTTGGCCGCGTCGTTTGGGGTGAATTTGATGTTCAATGTGCAGCCCAAGGCGATCCACGGCAACGGGTCTGTTGCTGAGATTGAACTGGAGTATACCAGCGTTGAGAACGGCAAATTAACCGGAACGGGCGAAACAATCCGTATCGCTGCCGATCAGGTGTTTCGCGCCATTGGCCAGACATTGACCAGCGATGGCGCCCTGATGCTGGATGGTCGCAAGATTGCCGTGACGGGCGCAGGCCGCACCAGCCGTGATTTGGTCTGGGCGGGCGGCGATTGTGCGTCGGGCGGCGATGATCTGACGGTGACAGCTGTCGCCGAAGGGCGCGACGCAGCGATTGATATTCATAACACACTGAACGGGGGCACTTGATATGGCTGACCTGACCACGGACTTTCTGGGCATCAAAAGCCCCAATCCATTCTGGCTGGCGTCCGCACCGCCCACCGACAAAGAATATAACGTCCGCCGTGCGTTCGAGGCTGGATGGGGCGGCGTCGTTTGGAAAACACTGGGCGAAGCCGGACCGCCGGTCGTGAACGTGAACGGCCCCCGTTACGGAGTGATCTACGGTGCGGATCGCCGCGTGCTTGGGATCAACAACATCGAATTGATCACCGACCGCGATCTATACACCAACCTTGAAGAAATAAAGCGGGTGAAGGCGGATTACCCCGACCGCGCGGTGATCGTGTCGTTGATGGTGCCCTGCGAAGAACAGGCGTGGAAAGACATTTTGCCTCTGGTTGAGGACACGGGCGCGGACGGCATCGAGCTGAACTTTGGCTGCCCGCACGGCATGTCCGAACGCGGCATGGGCGCGGCTGTGGGTCAGGTTCCCGAATACATCGAAATGGTCACGCGCTGGTGCAAGAAATACTACTCTAGGCCTGTGATCGTGAAACTGACGCCCAACATCACCGATGTGCGCCAACCTGCTGCGGCGGCCAAACGCGGCGGCGCAGATGCGGTCAGCTTGATCAATACGATTAACTCGATCACGTCCGTGAACCTCGACACGATGTCGCCGGAACCCAGCATTGATGGCAAAGGCACCCATGGCGGCTATTGCGGCCCTGCGGTGAAACCCATCGCCATGTCCATGGTCAGCGAAATTTCGCGTTTTGAGGAAACCAAAGGTCTGCCGATTTCCGGCATCGGCGGCGTTACCACTTGGCGCGATGCGGCGGAATACATCACGCTGGGTTGTGGCAATGTGCAGGTCTGCACGGCGGCCATGACCTACGGCTTCAAAATCGTGCAGGAAATGATCAGCGGTCTATCGCAATGGATGGACGAAAAAGGCCATACATCGATTGCCGATTTCATGGGGGCTGCGGTGCCAAACACGACCGATTGGCAATACCTGAACCTGAACTACATCGCTAAGGCCGTGATCAATCAAGACGACTGTATTTCGTGCGGCCGGTGCTATGCCGCCTGCGAAGACACATCCCACCAAGCGATTGCCATGTCCGAGGATCGCACGTTCAGCGTGATTGATGCCGAATGTGTGGCCTGCAATCTGTGCGTAGATGTGTGCCCTGTCGAAGACTGCATCACCATGGTTGCCCTTGCACCCGGCACCACCGATCCACGCACTGGCAAGGTGGTTCAAAAGGAATACGCGAACTGGACGACGCACCCGAATAATCCTGCGGCCACGGCAGCAGAGTAACGACGACGTATCAAAGATTTCTTCCCTAAGACTGGGTCGGTGCACTTGCGCATCGGCCCATTTTTTTGGCGGATCTATTTTTGCCCAACTTACGGCGTCAGCAACCCACGCAGCATCGCCTCAAGGTGGTGTTCAGCGCCGTCAAACGGGTCGGTTTTCCCCAAAATGGCACGCACTTGCACATCGAAATCCGCGTAATGTTGCGTCTGCGCCCAGATCGAAAATATCAGGTGATAGGGATCGACTTTGTTGATGCGTCCTGCGGCCGCCCAGCCGTTTATGACAACCGCAATCTCATCCACCAGTTCACGCAATTCGCCGCGCAATACGTCGCCGATGCGCGGCGCGCCTTGGATGATTTCATTGGCGAACAGGCGGCTTTCGCGCGGATAATGCTGCGACATGTCCAGTTTTCGTTTGGAATATGCGAGCAGTTCTTCAACGGGATCACCGTCAGCATTAATTTCGCGCAAAGGTTCCAACCAGTCTTCCAGCAGTTTTGCCAAAAGTGCTGTGTAAATCGCGTCTTTAGACCGGAAATAGTAAAGCAGGTTTGGCTTGGACAGCCCCGCCTCCTCTGCCACGAGATCAAGTGTCGACCCGCGAAATCCAAATTGTGAAAACACCATCAGTCCCGCCGAGAGAATCGCCGCCCGGTTTTTCTTCTGGATTCGCGTGTCCAATTTGGGGCCTAGCTTGGTCATGGGGCAGTTTTTGATCCGTCTAAATTCTGGGCACTATGCCCGAATGTCTTACTTGGTTTACTCAAAGTCGGCGGATTGGGTAAGCAAAATCCTTGACTGCTCTTAAGCCTCTGTTAGCGTGGCTTTGACCAGTTGGTCAAATTATTACAACCATCACCAAGCCAATCACTAGGAGATACACAATGCCATCTATGGGCGAGAATCTAAAGGTGAATGGCGCACGGCTGTGGGACAGCCTGATGGACATGGCCAAAATTGGCCCTGGCGTGGCAGGTGGAAACAATCGCCAGACCGTCACAGATGAAGATAGCGCAGGGCGGCATTTATTCAAGGATTGGTGCGAGGCGGCGGGCTGCACCATGGGCCTTGATACGATGGGCAATATGTTCGCGACCCGCGCAGGCACAGATCCTGACGCCCTGCCCGTTTATGTGGGTTCGCATTTGGACACCCAGCCGACGGGCGGTAAGTATGACGGGGTTTTGGGTGTTCTATCGGGGCTGGAAATTATTCGCACGATGAACGACCTCGATATCAAAACCAAACACCCGATTGTCGTGACAAACTGGACCAACGAAGAAGGCACTCGGTACGCCCCAGCGATGCTGTCATCGGGTGTATTTGCAGGCCTGCACACGCAGGACTGGGCCTACGCACGCGTCGATGCAGACGGCAAGACGTTTGGCAACGAGCTAAAGCGTATCGGCTGGCAAGGCGACGAGGCTGTCGGCGCGCGCAAAATGCACGCGTTCTTTGAATTGCACATTGAACAAGGGCCGATTTTGGAGGCTGAGGGCAAAGACATCGGCGTTGTCACCCATGGCCAAGGTCTTTCATGGACCCAAATTACGATCATCGGCAAGGATGCCCATACCGGATCGACACCAATGCCCATGCGCAAGAATGCGGGACTGGCGATGGCGCGAATATTGGACAAAGTCGACCAGATTGCGCTATCGCATGCACCGCACGCGGTTGGCGCGGCCGGCCACATCGACGTGTTCCCGAACTCACGCAATGTCATCCCCGGCAAGGTCGTGTTTACAGTCGACTTCCGCTCCCCCGACCTCAGCGTCATCACTGATATGGAAGCGCGTTTGCGCACAGAAGGTCAGGCAATCGCGGACGCCATGGGCATGGAGATTGAATTTGAAAAAGTTGGCGGCTTCGACCCCGTAACGTTTGATGAGGGCTGTGTGGGTGCCGTGCGCCGCGCCGCTGAACGCCTTGGTTACAGCCACATGAACTTGATTTCCGGTGCAGGCCATGATGCCTGCTGGATCAACCGCGTGGCACCAACGGCCATGGTGATGTGCCCCTGCGTGGGCGGGTTATCGCACAACGAAGCGGAGGAAATTTCGTCCGAGTGGGCGACCGCAGGGACAGATGTTTTGATGCACGCGGTGCTTGAGACGGCGCAGATTGTGTCCTGACGCTACATGGGGGCCAGCCCCCACCCCCCCGCCGTTTGGTGGCCAAGATGAATTGAGGAACAAAGCATGAGCACAGTCATTAGAAACGGCACGATCGTCACAGCCGATTTGACCTACAAGTCCGACGTCCTGATCGAAGACGGCGTGATCACCGAGATTGGGCCAAACCTGCGCGGCGATGATGAACTAGACGCCACGGGCTGCTACGTGATGCCCGGTGGGATCGATCCGCATACACACCTTGAGATGCCGTTCATGGGCACCTATTCCACCGACGATTTTGAATCCGGCACCCGCGCGGCGCTGGCTGGCGGAACCACTATGGTGGTCGATTTCGCCCTGCCGTCACCCGGTCAGGGGCTGCATGACGCGCTGCAAATGTGGGACAACAAATCGACACGGGCGAACTGTGATTATTCGTTCCACATGGCGGTCACATGGTGGGGCGAACAGGTGTTCGATGAGATGGAGTCGGTCATCAAGGATCGCGGCATCAACACGTTCAAACACTTCCTCGCCTACAAGGGCGCGTTGATGGTGAATGACGACGAATTGTATGCATCGTTCAGCCGGTTGTCCGAACTCGGTGGCATCGCGATGGTGCACGCCGAAAACGGCGACGTCGTTGCTGAATTGCAGGCCAAATTGCTGGCCGAGGGCAACACCGGACCAGAAGCACACGCCTATTCGCGCCCGCCGCAAGTCGAGGGCGAAGCGACCAACCGCGCTATCATGATTGCCGATATGGCCGGCGTGCCGTTGTATGTCGTGCATACGTCGTGCGAAGAAGCGCACGAGGCGATCCGTCGCGCAAAAATGCAGGGCAAACGCGTCTGGGGCGAGCCGTTGATCCAGCATTTGACACTAGATGAATCCGAGTATTTCAACAAAGACTGGGACCACGCTGCACGCCGTGTCATGTCCCCGCCGTTCCGCAACAAACAACACCAAGACAGCCTTTGGGCTGGATTGCAGAGCGGGAGCCTTTCGGTCGTCGCGACGGACCACTGCGCGTTTACAACTGAACAAAAACGCACCGGATTAGGTGATTTCACCAAGATTCCAAACGGCACTGGCGGGCTTGAAGACAGGATGCCGATGCTGTGGACCCACGGCGTCGCCACAGGCCGTTTAACGATGAATGAATTCGTTGCTGTTACATCGACCAACATCGCCAAGATTTTAAATTGCTACCCGAAAAAGGGTGCGGTTTTGGTTGGGGCAGATGCGGACATCGTGGTTTGGGACCCGAACAAGGAAAAAACCATCACTGCAGACACGCAGCAATCGGCGATTGATTACAATGTGTTTGAGGGCAAGCACGTCAAAGGCTTGCCGCGCTTTACGCTGACCCGCGGCCATGTCGCCGTGCATGACGGCGACATCCGCACGCAGGAAGGCCACGGTAAATTCGTGCGCCGCGAAGGCAACGGCACTGTGAACAAGGCACTGTCGTCATGGAAAGAACTCACCGCGCCGCGTCCTGTGGAACGGTCCGGCATTCCGGCGAGTGGGGTTTAATCTTGAAACTTCTCACAATTCTCGCTGCCACCGCCTTGCCGCTTGGCGCGCAAGCGCAACAAGCATGGGGCGAGGGCGAAAATTGGACGCAGCCGTACGGAATGACACCCGTGGGAGGTGATCACTTTACGATCTGGCCGTCTGATAGCCCCCATTTCATAACTGAATTGCGACCGTGTTAATGAACTCTACCTCAGTTATTTCCGCCAAAAATCTTAACCTGACGTTCGAAACCAACGATGGACCCGTCCATGCGCTCAAGGACGTGTCGCTGGACATCAAAAAGGGCGAATTTGTTTCGTTTATCGGGCCGTCCGGCTGTGGCAAGACGACGTTTTTGCGCTGCATTGCGGGTCTGGAAACGCCCACGTCTGGCGACATTTCCGTGAATGGAATGACCCCTGATGAGGCGCGCAAAGCGCGTGCTTATGGGTATGTTTTTCAGGCGGCGGGGCTGTATCCGTGGCGTACGATTGGCGGCAATATCAGTCTCCCGCTCGAAATCATGGGGTTCAGCAAAGCTGAGCAGCGTGAGCGCGTTAACCGCGTGATGGACCTTGTCGACCTTGGTGGATTTGAAAAGAGATTTCCGTGGCAATTGTCCGGCGGCATGCAGCAACGCGCGAGCATTGCGCGCGCGTTGGCGTTTGATGCGGATATCCTGTTGATGGATGAACCGTTTGGTGCGCTGGATGAAATTGTCCGCGACCACCTGAATGAACAGCTGCTAAAGCTCTGGGCGCGGACCGAAAAAACCATTGCCTTCGTGACCCATTCGATCCCTGAGGCGGTGTATCTGTCTACCAAGATCGTCGTCATGTCACCACGGCCTGGACGCATCACAGATGTAATCGACAGCCCTCTGCCGAAAGATCGCCCGCTTGATATTCGCGACAGTGCAGAATTCATCGAGATCTCGCATCGCGTCCGTGACGGGTTGCGTGCGGGGCATGTGGATGACTAGGTCATGAACATCAGGGGCATCATTCCAGCGTTGGTGGTTGTGGGGGTTATCTTCGCCATTTGGACGGCTGCGGTTATTCCGATGAACGCACATTTGACGGCGGATCAGGCGCAACGTGACGGATTGGTCATGACGCCAGAAGCGCCACGCGATCGGCAAGACTTCACCGGCCTGACCTTGGCGATCAAAAACCCCGCGATCATCCCGTTGACCTACACGCTGACCCGACCGCGCCTGCCATCGCCGCATCAGGTCGCGATTGAAATGTATGAAACGATCTTTACCAAGGCGCCAACATCGCGGCGATCGCTGGTTTATCACGGATGGGTCACACTCTCGGCGACGCTACTTGGGTTTGTGATTGGCACAACGCTGGGTGTGCTGTTGGCCGTCGGGATCGTTTACAACCGCACGATGGATAAGTCCGTGATGCCGTGGGCGATCACATCACAAACCATTCCCATTCTTGCGCTGGCCCCGATGATTATCGTCATGCTGGGTGCGATTGGAATTCAGGGACTTTTGCCAAAATCCATCATCTCCGCCTATCTGAGCTTTTTTCCTGTTGTCGTCGGCATGGTCAAAGGTTTGCGCAGCCCTGACGGAATGCAGTTGGACCTGCTGCGCACCTATAGTGCGAACGCAAATCAGGGCTTTTGGAAGCTTCGTTTACCCGCGTCCATGCCCTATCTGTTTGCGTCCCTAAAGATCGGAATTTCAGCCGCATTGGTCGGCGCGATTGTCGGTGAATTGCCAACTGGTGCACGGGCCGGTTTCGGCGCACGCATGCTGGTCGGGGACCAATACGGTCAGCCTATGGTGACTTGGGCAGCCCTGTTCGGGGCGGCAATTACCGCAGCATTGTTGGTCGCAATCCTAAGCTGGATTGAACGGCGCACATTGACGCGCATGGGCATGGGGGCAACGGCGTGATGGCGTTTATCATAGCACTGACGATCTGGGCCGTTGGTTGGTGGATCAATGGGCGACTGGCAAACGGGCCACGGTCCGATAGCCGCGCGATCAGCCTGCTTATTCCCATCATTTTTGGCGTTACGATCATCGCCATGTGGGAGGTTCTGGTAACGATGCTTGGCGTCAGTCCAATCATTCTGCCACCGCCTTCCTCAATCGCGGTGCGCTTCGCCAGCGAAATTCCGATCCTTTGGGCGGACTTCGAACAGACAATCTTAAAGGGTGCGATGACCGGCTATGTTGTAGGCATGATTGCCGCATTCGGGGTCGCACTTCTGGCGGATCGCAGCGAATTCCTGACAAAGGGCATCTTGCCCGTTGGTGCATTTATGGCGGCGCTGCCCATCGTTGGCACCGCACCGATCTTCGTGAAATGGCTGGGCAGCGATTGGCAATCAAAGGCGGCTGTGGTTGGCGTGATGGTGTTCTTTCCGATCCTTGTGAATACCGTGGCGGGTTTGAAAGACACCAGTGTCATGCAGCGCGATCTGATGCGTACCTATGGTGCGGGCTATTGGCCAACCTTGTTCAAACTGCGCCTGCCTGCTGCGTTGCCATTTATGTTTAACGGTTTAAAAATTGCGACCACGCTTGCGCTAATCGGTGCGATTGTTGCTGAATTTTTCGGCTCCCCGACCGTTGGTATGGGGTTTCGGATATCCACATCGGTCGGGCAGCTTGCGCTGGATATGGTTTGGGCTGAAATTGTGGTTGCCGCCCTTGCGGGGTCGGCATTTTACGGGGTCATGGCCCTTATCGAAAAACGGGCGACGTTCTGGCATCCGTCGCAACGCTCATAATGAACAATAAGACTTCGGAGCAACCGGGGCGACACACAACCTGACACTGGAGGTCAACATGAAGACGACAATGACACTCGCAGCATTCGCTGCCTCACTTGGTACAACGGCATTTGCCGACGGCCACGCCAACGACGTATCGCTGCAATTGCAGTGGGTTACACAGGCCCAGTTCGCGGGCTATTATGTGGCGCTCGAAAAAGGCTTTTACGAAGACGAAGGCCTGAATGTCACCATTCTGCCCGGTGGTCCCGACATCGCACCACCACAGGTTTTGGCAGGCGGCGGCGCTGACATCATGCTCAACTGGATGCCATCCGCCTTGGCGGCCCGTGAAAAGGGCTTGCCGGTCGTCAACATCGCGCAGCCGTTCACAAGTTCCGGCCTGATGCTGACCTGCTGGAAAGACACTGGTATTGAGACTGTTGAAGA
>JAGGNB010000168.1 GCA_017886375.1 Octadecabacter sp. | reverse complement strand
GTGGCGCGAAACGAACGCCTGACCATTTTGCCTGGCCCCATGAATGAGGCCACCCTGCGCGAACGCATCGCAGGCGCCGAAGCCGTCGCCATTATGAAAGTCGGCCGTCACCTGCCCAAGATCAAGGCGGTCATTGACGACCTCGGACTGACCGATCACGCCACTTACGTTGAACGCGCGACGCTGCCCGAACAAATCATCACCCCACTGCGCGATGCCCCTGAAAAGGCACCGTATTTTTCAATGATTCTCCTGACCAAAGGTGCCGATCCGTGGCTATAACTCCCGTCATTCTCGTCCTGTCGCGATCCGGCGAACCAACCGCCCACGCCATCGCGAGTGCCCTTAATTTCCCGGTGCATGGCCGCGAAAACCGTGTGGATCAGGCTGATGCATTCTTCGCCAACGCGTTGGACCACGCCCGCGATCTGTTCGCCGCAGGCATCCCCATTATCGGCGTCTGCGCGTCCGGCATCCTGATCCGTGGCGTCGCGCCGCTGCTGGCCGATAAAACCACCGAACCGCCGGTCATTTCCGTGTCTGACGATGGCAAGATTGTCGTTCCTCTCCTTGGCGGCCACCATGGGGCGAACCGTCTTGCGCGTGACATTGCTGACGCCTTGCACGGCACCGCCGCCGTCACCACCGCAGGTGACGTGGCCCTTGGCGTGTCCCTCGATGAACCGCCCCTCGGCTATCGCCTGCAAAACCCCGAAAACGCCAAATCTGTCATGGCGACGCTGTTGTCTGGCGGTGGCGTCACGTGGAACGGCACACCCATTTTTGACGCGGACCTTCCCGCCGGAAACGACGTCGAACTCTGCGTCACCGAAAGCCCCGAACAGGGCAACGATACGCGTCTTGTCTACCACCCGCAGCGCTTCACCCTCGGCCTTGGCTGTGCCCGAAACGCCGATCCCGCCGACCTTTGGGACCTTGTTGAACGAACTCTTATGGCCAACAATATCGCCCACGGTGTCATTGCTTGTGTTGCCTCAATTGACCTCAAGGCAGACGAACCCGCGATCCTGCAAGCAGCCCAAAAACTCGGCGTTCCGCTGCGTCTGTTCACTGCAGCCGAACTCGAAACCGAAAGCCCCCGACTGGCCAATCCGTCCGACGTCGTCTTTGCTGAGGTCGGCTGCCATGGCGTGTCCGAAGGTGCGGCCCTTGCCGCCGCTGGCCCCGACGCAACCCTGATCGTCGAAAAATCCAAAACCCTCACCGCGACCTGCGCTATCGCGCGCGCACCGGACCCCATCACCACGCTACATGGTCGCTCGCGTGGTCGCCTTTCGGTCGTAGGTATCGGCCCCGGGCAAGCGGCGTGGCGTACACCCGAAGTGTCCCGCCTTGTCGCTGACGCTGAAGAACTGGTGGGCTACGGATTGTATATTGATCTTCTCGGCCCGCTCGCCGCCGGAAAAACCCGCAGCGATTTCCCCCTTGGTGGCGAAGAAGCGCGGTGTCGCTACGCCCTCGAACAGGCCGCCCTTGGTAAGAACGTCGCGCTGGTCTGTTCCGGCGACGCGGGCATCTACGCCATGGGCGCGTTGGTGTTTGAACTGCTGGACCGTGCCCCGAATGAAGAAGGCGTCAGTGACGCCGCGCGGCGCACGGAAATTATCTGCTCCCCCGGCGTGTCGGCGCTGCAAGGGGCCGCTGCCCGCGCTGGCGCACCGCTCGGCCATGATTTCTGCACCATATCTCTGTCTGATCTTTTGACCCCACGCGCCGACATCATCCGCCGCCTAAACGCCGCTGCGCAGGGCGATTTCGTGATCGCGTTCTACAACCCCGTCTCAAAAACCCGCCGCACCCTGCTGGCTGAAGCGCGCGACATCTTGCTGCAACACCGCCCCGCCGACACGCCCGTCATGCTGGCCTCAAACCTTGGTCGCCCCACCGAACTGGTGCGCTATCGCCGTCTTGATGAACTGGAAGTGGACGAGGTCGACATGCTGACCGTGGTCCTCATCGGGTCCTCCAACTCCCGTCTTGCCCAGCTTGGCGAGGGCCCACGCATGTTCACGCCGCGCGGATATGCTCGTAAAATTGATGGTGATCTCGTCGCGAAACGCGATGACCCATACCTTGAGGATCAAACACAATGACCGTCTATTTCATCGGCGCAGGTCCGGGTGATCCCGAACTCCTGACCCTAAAGGCTGCGCGCCTGATCTCCGAATGTCCGGTCTGTCTGTACGCTGGGTCGCTGGTGCCCGAGGCCGTCGTTGCCAACGCGCCCAAAGACGCCATCGTGATGGACACAGCCCCGATGCACCTTGATGAAACACACGCCGAAATCGTCAAAGCCCATGCCAATGGCCAAGACGTTGCGCGGGTGCATTCAGGTGATCCGTCGCTGTATGGGGCCATCGCCGAACAGATCCGCCGCCTCAAGGCGGACGGCATCGATTACAAAATTATCCCCGGTGTGCCTGCTTATACCGCCGCTGCTGCGGCCCTCGGGCAAGAATTGACCGTTCCCGAAGTCGCGCAATCCATCGTGCTGACCCGTATGTCGATGAAATCAACGGGCATGCCCGCTGGTGAAACCCTGGATAATTTCGGGCGCACCGGCACCACGCTGGCGATCCACCTTGGCATCCGCGCACTGCGTGAAATCGAACGTCAGCTGATCCCGCATTACGGTGCAGATTGTCCCGTCGCTGTGATCTACCGCGTGGGCTGGCCGGACGAATTGATCATCCGCGGCACGCTGTCCGATATCCGCGCCAAGGTGCGGGACGCCAAAATCACCCGCACCGCACTGATTCTACTTGGACCAGCATTGGCCAACGACAACGGCTTTCCGGACTCCGCGCTTTATGATGCGACCAAGCCCCATGTTTTAAGGCCGAAAGCCAAAACCTGACGGCGCAATGGCACGTGTCATAAAAGGTTAACTTGACCGAAACCAATTATCCGCCATTCTATAGCTTGGGGAATGGAGATACGGATGCTTGAATCACTGCCACAATCGATACGTAATGAACTGCACGCGGCGCAATCAAAAGCCGCCGCAAAGAAGACCCGTCTGCGGGTTGCGGTGAATGGCAAAAGTTACCGGATTGAACGGATGACGGGCAGGGGTTTTGCGCTTGATATTGAAGACGCGCCAAAGTTGCGTGGCCTTGTTGATATCTATGACGGCGGACGCCACGTCAGCCAATGTCTGATCATTGCCGCAGCGCAGGACGGCGAACAGATGGTCTACGACTTCAAACGCAACACGGCCGCAGGCGACGGCGCGCCGCTCGACTTTGAGCGGTTGGAAAACGCGCCGATTGCCTTACTCGGCCGCTAAATATTGTAAATCGTCGAAAGCATCTTGAATCCGCACAATGGCGGCGTCGATCATGGCGCGTGGCGCGCCGATGTTAAAGCGGTGGTGCAACGCCCCGCCCGTGCCAAGATCATCGCCCGGCGACGGCAGAACGCGGGCCACATCATAAAGACGGGTGCGAATTTCGGCGTCCGACAGTCCCGTGCCGCTGAAATCGACCCAAGCCAGAAACGTCGATTGCATCGGCATCACGGACACGCCGGGGATCACGTTGAGCCCGTCAGTCAGCGCTTGCCTGTTGCCGTCCAGCACCTGCATGAGCGCATCAACCCACGCGGCCCCCTCCGGTGTGTAGGCCGCGCAGGTCAAATCTGCACCCATGCGGTTCGGCTGAATGTCCATCGCCGCATAAAGCACTGCAAAACGGTCACGCAATGCGGCATCGGGAATAATGACATAACCGGTGCGTAGTCCCGCAATATCAAAGGTTTTAGACGCCGCCGACATCACCACAAGGTGTTGCAGCGCATCCGGTGCGTTCAGCGCGGTTGGGCTATGTTTGTACCCTGGAAATGTCAGATCCATATGGATTTCGTCCGACAGCAGCAGCAAATCGTTGCGCGCGCAAAAGGCCGACAGGGCCTGAATTTCCGCTGGTTCCCAGACACGGCCTGCGGGATTGTGCGGGCTGCAAAACAACACAGCCTTTTCAGTGCCCGTCAGCTGCGCCTCAAGCGCCTCAAGGTCCATGCGAAACACGCCGTCGTCATCAAGCACCAGTTCAGATTCGACCATAACCCGCCCATTGCGGCGAATTTTTTTGGAAAATTCATGGTAAACGGGGCTGAAAATAATCACGCCGTCGCCAGGTTCCGTTAGGGATTGCAACGTCAGGCCAACCGCGTTGCCGATCCCATGGGTGGCAAAAACATGGGCAGGATCAGGCTGCCAGCCGTGGCGGTTTTGATACCACCAAGCAACCCGTTCACCGAACGCGTCATAATCGAAATACCCGTATTCGCCGCAATTCAACAAATCTTGCATGGCCGATTGCAGAACAGGGGCGGGCTGGAAATCCATCTGCGCGACCCACATCGGGATCATGTCCGCGGCCGCAGGACGCCCCAAAAGCGAACTCATCTTCAACCACTTTCCGCTGCGTCCGGTGGCGACATCTTTCGGGGTCTCAAAATCGAATTGCATAGGTGTACGTCCTTTTGATTTATTGGAAAACTAGTGGACGCCAATCCGAGTGCAAGTTGAAAAGCCACCCCGTTGCGCTTTGTGGGCTTCGCGATTAAATGGACCGCATGACCTTGCGCTCCATCTTACTTCATCCCGACCCGCGGCTTAAATCCGTGGCTGACCCCGTGGCAACGGTCGATAAGACTTTGCACGCTTTGGCTGACGATATGCTCGAGACGATGTATGACGCGCCGGGCATCGGCCTTGCTGCGCCGCAGCTTGGCGTCATGCAACGAATGCTGGTGATGGATTGCATCAAGGACGACATGGAAACGCCGCAACCGATGGTGCTGATCAACCCGCGTGTTATTGCTGCGTCGAGCGACACCAACATCTACGACGAAGGCTGCCTGTCTATCCCCGAACAATACGCAGAGGTGGAACGCCCCGCCGTGGTCAAAGTCGAATGGATGGATTTGAACGGCAAGACACAACAGGAAGAATTTGCCGACCTCTGGGCGACCTGCGTGCAGCACGAAATCGACCATCTGAACGGCAAGCTGTTCATCGACTACCTCAAGCCGCTCAAACGCCAGATGATCACCCGCAAGATGCAAAAACTGAAACGAGAGATAGCCCGTGGCAACGCGTGACATCTGTCTGTGGCCAAACCCAGTCCTGACACAAACATGCACCGACGTGGAATTGGACGATCCTGACCTCGTCGGGCTGATTGATGATTTGTTCGACACCATGTATCACGCCAAAGGACGCGGCCTTGCGGCCCCGCAGATCGGCGTCACAAAACGCGTCTTCGTCGTTGATGTGACTTGGAAAGAAGGCACCCGCGATCCCCGCGCATTCATCAATCCGCAGATCACCGAAACCGCTGGCGACATGCTGATCATGGATGAGCAATGCCTGTCGATCCCTGATATCCCGATGCCTGTCGCGCGCCCCGAACGCATCCAGCTGCGTTGGGCCAACCGTGATGGCGGGCTTGAGACTGCACTATTTGACGGCATCCTCGCCCGCTGCATCCAGCACGAACTTGACCACCTGAACGGCACCGTGATTTTCGACCACCAGATGCCGGAAACGCGCGCCGAATTGGAAGCCAGCTATGCCCCATAGACCGTTCATCCCGTGGCCCGCAAAAGTCCTGCGCACCCCCGCCGCCGAGGTGACCGAGATCACCGATGACATCCGCGCCCTGTGGGATGAGATGATCAACGCGATGGACGCCATGCCCGGTGTTGGCCTTGCGGCACCGCAATTGGGCGTATCCCTGCGATTGGCCGTCGTTGATGCGTCCGACAAACGCGGCTCTGCGATCCGCATGGCCAATCCGACCATTTTGCACGCGTCCCACGAGTTGCGCTTGCACGAAGAAGCGTCACCCAATTTGCCCGGAATGTCCGCATCGCTTGAACGGCCCCGCGCCGTCACGGTCCGGTTCATGAACGAAGCCGGGATGTATGACCGCCGCGATTTTGTCGGTCTCTGGGCGACCAGCGTGCAGCACCAGATCGATCATCTTGACGGCAAGATGTATTTCGACCGCCTAAGCCGAACCAAACGCGATATGCTGTTGAAAAAGGCCCGCAAATTAGGCGGGTGACCTATTGCTAAGCGGCCCTTCGGGGAGAGTTTTCTAGCCAAAGTGGTGAAAATAAGATTTTCACCTGTGATGAAGGGGCAAGATATGCGCATTGTTTTCATGGGAACGCCCGACTTTTCGGTGCCCATTCTTGATGCGCTGTTGGATGCGGGTCACGATATATGTGCCGTCTATTCCCAACCCCCCAGACCCGCCGGACGCGGCAAAAGGGACCGGCCCAGCCCCGTGCAAACCCGCGCTGAAGCCCTTGGGCTGACAGTGCGCCATCCGATATCGCTTAAGGATACTGGCGCTCAGGCGGATTTTGCGGCGCTGAATGCCGATATCGCGGTTGTCGTCGCTTATGGTCTGATCCTGCCGCAGGCGGTCTTGGATGCACCCGCATTGGGGTGCCTGAACATTCATGCGTCGTTGCTGCCTCGTTGGCGTGGCGCCGCCCCGATCCACCGCGCGATCATGGCGGGGGATTTGCAAACAGGGGTGTGCATTATGCAAATGGACGCCGGCCTTGATACGGGCGCGGTTCTGCTGCGCCGTGAATGTGACATCGACGCGGGCGAGACGACAGGCGAACTCCACGACAGGCTTTCCAACTTGGGCGCAGGCGCAATCACCGATGCACTGGCCGCGCTGCCAACCCTGACGCCAATCCCGCAACCGGACACAGGCGTCACCTACGCCGCCAAAATCGACAAAGCCGAAGCGGGCGTTGATTGGTCGAAATCCACACCCGACATCGTCAATCAGATTAACGGGTTGTCGCCCTTTCCTGGGGCGTGGGCACAGGCAGATGGTGAGCGGATCAAGTTCCTCAAAGCCAGCATCGCCGACACAAACCTTCCGGCAGGACAGATATCGACAGCTGATGGTGACCTGCGCGTCGGCACCAGCGACGGCGCGGTCCGCATCCACATTCTGCAACGCGCTGGCAAGAAAGCTGCCCCGGCGCGTGAGGTCATACAAGGCTGGACCCCGCCCGCGAATTTCGCCTGATTTTAGCGGCGTCCTAAATACCGATCCCAGCCCAACTTAGCCGCAAACCTCAGCGTTTAAACGGGGCCATCCCCGCCCGCGCCAATTCATCCGCGCGTTCGTTTTCGGGGTGTCCGGCGTGCCCTTTGACCCATTTCCACGTCACATCATGGCGATCCCGCGCAGCGTCAAGCCGTTGCCACAGGTCAATATTCTTGATCTCGCCGCCCTTCTTTTTCCAGCCCTTGGCCTTCCAGCCGTAAATCCACTTGGTGATCCCGTCTTTGACGTAGGAACTGTCGGTCACGACGGTCAATGTCGATGGTCCCACCAAAGTTTCCAGCGCATTAATCGCGGCCAAAAGCTCCATGCGGTTGTTGGTGGTATGCGCCTCACCACCCTTGAGATTGCGTTCTTTCACAACCGCATCACCGTCACGCGCGATCAACACCGCACCCCATCCCCCGGGGCCGGGATTGCCGCTGCAGGCACCGTCTGTGTATGCAAATAGATCAGGCATGTTTACGCGCCTGCATGGCCACAAATGGATCGTTCGTCCCTGCGCAGCCGACTTCTCGGCCTTCTTGTGTTGCGATCACGTCAAATCCTGCCTGTGTTAAAAGAGTGTCCAATTCAGCGACAGATACATAGCTGTAAAGCCGGTCGATCCCGTCACGTTGCGTGCCTGTGCCGACCTTCATCGCAATATGCAATACACCGCCGTCGCGCAGTGCCGTGGCAATGGCCCGCAGATGGCGTGGCAAATCTTGTGCGGGCGCATGGAGCAGCGAGAAATTGGCCCAAACACCGTCGTAGGCGGCCACCATATCGATCTCATCGAACGTCAGCAGCCGCGCGCCGATCTGGTGCGCCTCGTTTGCCAGTGTCACCATTCCGACCGACGCATCGATCGGATCAGGGCGAAACCCCGCGTCGCGCATATGAACCGACGCGCGGGCTGGCCCACAGCCAAGATCCAGAACCTCGGCCCCAACGGGCAGCAGCGCCATAAAGGCTTTCAACGCCTTACTTGCGTGCCCATGACCCGTGAGGTCTGCATATCGCTGTGCGGCGGTGTCGTAGAATGCGATGGTTTTCGCATCGATGCTCACAGCACCACCGGAAGCAAACATATCACCACAATTGCCGTTACCGGCACCCGTAGCGCCATCCACCAGCGCGGCGCGAGGCCCCAGTGCCAGAACGCGAAATCCAGAACCAGAACAGCGGCGAAACCTGCGATCAGGTTCATTCCTGCCGACGCAGGCCCACCGCCAACCATTGCAAACGCCCAAATCGCTGGCAGAACCGACAAAATATATCCCGTTGCAGCCTGACCGCCCGTCGCTTTGGTCGCAAAGCCCCACAATACACCAGACATGAACGACAAGATCACCGTGCCGTAGGCCAGCCCGATGTAGGGGCCGTTAAACCGCGGCCCGATCCAGCTGGATGTCATTTGCATCAGTGCAGGGCTGTAGATCGTCACAACACCCCAAACGAACGGCAACAATCCGGCAAGGCTTAGGATCAGCGCGGATTTCGGGATGTTTGCGAACGTCACGCCGTTTCCCGCAGCACACGCGGCACTTTGAATTCGACGTTTTCGACTGCTGTTTCGACCTGTTCCACTGTCACCTCATAACGGGCCTTGAACGCGTCTATCACCTCGTTGATCAGGACTTCAGGGGCCGAAGCACCCGCCGTGATCCCGATGCTTTTGATGCCGTCCAAGCTGCGCCAGTCAATGTCCGCGCCGCGCATCACCAACTGGCTGTAGGCGCAACCTGCTTTGCGTCCAACCTCGACCAGACGTTGCGAATTGGATGAATTGGGCGCGCCGACAACAAGCATGGCATCCACCAAAGGTGCCATCGCTTTGACCGCTTCCTGACGGTTCGTGGTGGCATAACAGATGTCTTCTTTGTGTGGCCCCACGATCATCGGGAACCGCGCGTTCAGGGCCGCGACGACGTCCGCCGTATCATCGACCGACAGGGTCGTCTGCGTCACAAAAGCCAACTGCGCTGGGTCGCGCACCATAACGTGCGCCACGTCCGCAACCGTTTCCACCAACAACACTTCACCGTCGGGCAATTGCCCCATTGTTCCGACTGTTTCGGGGTGGCCTGCATGGCCGATCATGATCATCTGCAACCCGTTATCGCTGTGGCGCTGGGCCTCAATATGGACCTTGGACACCAGCGGGCAGGTGGCATCAACAAAGATCATTTCGCGCGCCGCCGCCGCCGCTGGCACGGCTTTGGGCACGCCGTGGGCGGAAAAGATCACCGGTCGATCATCGGGGCAGTCTTCCAGCTCTTCGACAAACACCGCACCCTTGCCGCGCAAGTCATCTACGACGAATTTGTTGTGCACGATTTCGTGGCGCACATAGATCGGCGCGCCCCACTTTTCCAACGCTAATTCAACGATCTTGATGGCGCGATCCACGCCAGCGCAGAACCCGCGCGGGGCTGCCAGATAAAGTGTGAGTGGTGGCTTGGACATGGGCAAATCTCCGTTGCCCGTCAACGTATGCGCCGGCGCGACTATGGTCCAGTGCCAGCGACGTGAAACGGGCGTCCGATTAGGACGCCCGCTGCATAAATATTACTCGTCGACCATCTCGGGATCTGGGGTAGCCATATTTGGCTCACGCGCCACTTCACGGGTCGGGCGACCGATGACGTCGCGCAACTCATCCAGCTCGATGAAATTGTCGCATTGGCGGCGCAGTTCATCGGCAATCATCGGCGGCTGGCTGCGAATGGTCGACACGACCGATACCCGCACGCCTTTTCGCTGCAATGATTCAACCAGCGGGCGGAAATCACCGTCGCCGGAAAAAATCACGATGTGATCGACGTGCGGTGCCAAGTCCAATGCATCCACGGCCAATTCAATGTCCATGTTGCCCTTGATCTTGCGCCGACCCATGGAATCCGTGAACTCCTTGGCGGGCTTTGTGACCATCGTGAAACCGTTGTAGTTCAGCCAATCAACCAGCGGGCGGATCGGCGAATACTCGTCATTCTCAAGTAGGGCGGTATAGTAGAACGCACGCAGCATTTTGCCACGGCGCATAAACTCGGCGCGCAACAACTTGTAGTCGATATCGAAGCCCAAAGATTTGGCGGCGGCATACAAATTTGACCCGTCGATAAACAATGCGAGCTTTTCATCACGGTAAAACATTATACTTTATCCTTTTAATCCTTTTTACCCGATGCAAAATGCAAAACAAGTGGTGGCCAACTAAACCAACACCAGTCAAAGGGTAAGTGTGCAATGTCGAAAGCTAGTCAAGACGTACCTTTCGATATGAATTTGGTGGCAATTGGTGGTAATTCAAGCTCTCATGCCGGTAATCCCCACGGAACCGTGTGCGCCGCCATCGCTATGTTGCGAGCGGAATTCAGCGACCTCATGACAAGTAACCTCTACGAAACACCCAGTTTTCCAGCTGGTACCGGCCCTGATTTTGTCAACGCAGCTTGCGTATTTCGCAGCGCGCTGCCCCCGGAAGACATCCTTTCAATACTGCACAAAATTGAGGCGGATTTCGGCCGAGTGCGTCGCCAGCGCTGGGGGCAACGTACCCTCGATCTGGACCTCATTGCCTGTGGCGGCACAATTTTACCTGATTCGGCGGTTCAAACCCACTGGCGCGCACTGTCGCTTGATCGCCAGAAGACCGAAACGCCAGATACGCTGATCCTGCCGCATCCGCGCTTGCAAGATCGCGCTTTTGTCTTGGTGCCGCTTGCCGACGTTGCCCCCGACTGGGTGCATCCGATGCTCGGGCAAAATGTCACAGAAATGCTCTCTCGATTGCCGGCATCTGACCGCGCCGACATTAAGGCGATTTGACCCCTTAAATCACTGGTTCGAATCGGGTTGTCTTATATCTGTCAAGAGATTAGATAGCGCGTTCTGACTTACCTATTTACTGACTGACAGGAGTGCCCCATGGCCCGCGTGACCGTTGAAGACTGCGTTGACAAGGTTCCGAACCGTTTTGAGCTGGTGATGCTCGCTGCTCATCGGGCACGTGAAATCTCTGCTGGCGGTGCGTTAACCGTTCCGCGCGACAACGACAAAAACCCTGTCGTGTCCCTGCGTGAGATTGCGGAAGAAACCCAAACAGCCGCCGATCTGCGCGAACGCATGATCGAAGCCAACCAGACCCAGATCGAAGTCGACGAACCCGAAGAAGACTCTATGGCGCTTTTGATGGGCGGCGGCTCTCCTGAGGCAGACAAGCCTGCCGATGATGATCTGTCCGAAGAAAAACTGCTCCGCGCATTAATGGAAGCCCAAGGTCAAAAATAAGGCCTTAACGTAGGTGCCACGAACATCATGACCAGCACGATCACATCCGACGATCTGATCGCGCTGGTCCGCACCTACAACCCTAAGACGAATTCGAAATTGATTGCCGATGCTTTCGCCTTCGGGGCTGAAATGCACGAAGGCCAGTTTCGTCATTCCGGTGACCCTTATTTCACCCACCCTGTCGCTGTTGCCGGAATTCTGGCCGAACAGCAGATGGATGACGCGACCATCATCACAGCCCTGCTGCACGACACAATCGAAGACACCAAAGCCACGTACGCGCAGGTTGAAACACGCTTTGGACACGAGATTGCGGAACTTGTGGATGGCGTCACCAAGCTGACGAACCTGCAATTGAACTCGTCAGAGACCAAGCAGGCCGAAAATTTCCGCAAACTGTTCATGGCCACCTCGCGCGATCTGCGGGTGACGTTGGTGAAACTGGCTGACCGTCTGCACAACATGCGCACGATCAAATCCATGCGCGACGACAAACAGGCCCAAAAAGCCCGCGAAACCATGGATATCTATGCACCCCTTGCAGGTCGTATGGGTATGCAATGGATGCGCGAAGAACTCGAAGACCTCGCGTTCCGTGTGCTCAACCCCGAAGGGCGCAATTCCATCATCCGCCGTTTTATCACGCTGCAACGGGAAACCGGCGACGTGATCGAAAAAATCCAAACGGACATGGAACTTGAAATGGACAAGGCGGGCCTTGCCGTCGACATCTATGGCCGCGCCAAAAAGCCCTATTCGATCTGGCGCAAGATGCAGGAAAAGGATCAGGGGTTCAGCCGCCTGTCCGACATCTACGGTTTTCGGGTCATCACCCAGACAGAGGCCGATTGCTACGCCGCCCTCGGTGCTATCCATCAACGCTGGGCCGCCGTTCCGGGCCGGTTCAAAGACTACATCAGTCAGGCGAAAACCAACGGTTACCGATCCTTACACACCACCGTGTCAGGGCGCGACGGCAAGCGCGTCGAAGTCCAGATTCGCACCGTCGAAATGCACGAAGTCGCCGAAGCAGGGGTCGCCGCGCACTGGTCTTACCGTGACGGAGTACGCGTCGAAAACCGCTTTGCTGTCGATCCAGCCCGCTGGGTCGCGCAACTGACCGAACGCCTCGACGAAGACCATGACCACGACGAATTCCTCGATATGGTCAAACTGGAAATGTATCAGGATCAGGTGTTCTGCTTCACCCCGAAGGGTGATGTCATAAAATTACCACGCGGCGCCACCCCGATCGATTTCGCCTACGCGATCCACACCCGCATCGGCCACGCCTGTGTCGGCGCCAAAATCGACGGAATGCGCGTGCCGCTTTGGACCCGCGTGAAAAATGGCCAATCCGTCGACGTCATCACCGCCGAAGGCCAGACCCCGCAAGCCACATGGATCGACATCGCCGTTACGGGCCGCGCCAAAACCGCGATTCGTAAGGCGCTGCGCGAAGAAGACCGCGAACGCTTTATCCGGCTGGGCCGCGAACTCGTCCGCGTCGCGTTTGAAAATATCGATAAGAAAGCGACGGACAAGGCGCTCAAAACTGCCGCCAAATCCCTCGGCATAATCGATGTGGATGACCTTCTTGAACGGGTCGGATCAGCGGAAATCACATCGCGCGAAGTTGTGTCAGCAATCCACCCGGAACTCGTCAAATCCGTCGGCCATGAAATCGAAGCCCGCCGCGCGGTCATCGGGCTTGAGGTGGATCAGTCCCATCGCCGTGCCCAATGTTGCCAGCCGGTCCCCGGTGAACGGATCGTCGGAATCACCTATCGTGGTCAAGGCGTCGTCGTACACGCCATCGATTGCAGCGTCTTGGTGGATTACGAAGACCAGCCCGACCGGTGGATCGACCTGCACTGGCACGAGGGCACCCATTCGCCGACCAATACAATCACGCTGGAAATGACGATTACAAATGACGCGGGCGTTTTGGGCGGAATTTGCACACTTATCGGGGAAAAGGGCGCCAACATCTCCGACTTGGTTTTCATTGACCGCAAACCGGACTACTTCCGGTTGTTGATCGAGGTTGACCTGCGCGATGTAGAACATATGCACATCATCATGACCGCGCTAGAAGCTGACAGTCATGTCGCCGCCATTGCGCGGCACCGCGATCCTGGCCGTGCAGGGCAGATCGAACGTCAAGGGTAACGGGCGCACGCCCGCAGTGGAAGTAAGGGAAACAGGTGGTCTTCAGACGCAGAGACAGGCGGCCGCTTTGGCGTATACTGCTGGAACTGATCTGGCCACGTGGTGGCTGGGGCCGTGCCGCGCAATACGTCAAACACCGTGTCCGCCGTCTGCCCGACACCCCTGAAAAGATATCGCGCGGCATCTGGGCTGGTGTTTTCACATCCTTCACGCCGTTCTACGGTCTCCATTTCATTATCGCGGCCTTTCTGGCGATGGTCATGCGCGGCAATGTCCTCGCCTCCTTGATGGGGACGTTTTTTGGCAACCCGCTGACCTATATCCCCATCGCCTATTCCGCGTTGGCAACGGGGCACTGGCTGCTTGGCACGCGGCTTGACCACTCCCTTTTGAAAGGGCCGCGCGACCCCGATTTTTGCAACATCGGCTGCCAGTTCAGTAACGCAGGCGGTGATTTATTGCACAATTTCAATGCCATGTTCACAGATCAAAGGGCGGACTGGCACGGGCTGTTAAACTTCAACACAGAAGTTTTCTATCCCTATCTTGTGGGTGGCATCCTTCCCGGCATCATCGCAGCGACCATCTCCTACTATGTTTGCGTGCCAGTAATCCGCGCCTATCAAAACAGCCGTCGCAAGGCGTTGCGCGCGAAACTGAGCCAGCTAAAGAATCCGGCTGACGCGGAGTAAATCCTGCGCTAGTGTAATGCCAGTAGGAGGAGCTTGTTATGTCCAAATTGCGTTTAGGTGTGAACATCGACCACGTGGCAACGGTGCGCAATGCGCGTGGCGGCGATACGCCTGATCCGGTGCGGGCTGCGATATTGGCGCAAGACGCTGGCGCCGACGGCATCACCGCGCACCTGCGCGAAGACCGTCGTCACATCGGCGACACCGACATCGACGCCTTGATGGCCGCATTGACCATCCCGTTGAATTTCGAAATGGCCGCCACCGCTGAAATGCAAAAGATCGCCCTGCGCCACAAACCCCACGCCGTCTGCATCGTCCCCGAAAAACGCGAAGAACGCACGACCGAGGGTGGGCTTGAGGTCGCGCGCGAAGAAAACCATCTGGCCCATTTCATCGCTCCCTTGCGTGATGCCGGTTGCCGCGTGTCGATTTTCATCGCCGCCGATCAACGCCAAATCGAAGCCGCCCATCGCATTGGCGCGCAAATTATCGAATTGCACACGGGCGCCTATTGCGATGCCCATGCGGAAGGCGATTACGAACGCCGCGACACCGAACTCGAAAAGATGCGCGACATGGCCGGCCTCGCGCAATCGCTCGGACTCGAAGTCCACGCAGGTCACGGGCTGACATATGACACCGTAAAACCCGTCGCGGCCTTTCCCGAAGTTATGGAACTCAACAT
>JAGGNB010000152.1 GCA_017886375.1 Octadecabacter sp. | reverse complement strand
ACCCGCTGTCATTGCCCGATTACGAAGCACACGGCGGCCTTGTTGGTCTGCGCCGTGCAATTGCCATGACACCAGCCGATATTGTCGGCGAAGTCACGAAATCCGGCCTGCGTGGCCGCGGCGGGGCAGGGTTCCCGACGGGAATCAAATGGAACACGGTTTTGGGCGCGAAAGCCGATCAGAAATACATCGTTTGCAACGCTGATGAGGGCGACAGCGGTACGTTTGCCGACCGCATGATTATGGAAGGTGACCCGTTCACGCTGATTGAGGGCATGATCATCGCAGCGCTCGCTGTTGAGGCCACAAAGGGCTACGTCTACCTGCGGTCCGAATATCCTGATGCCATTGATATCATGAACAAAGCAGTGGTTCTGGCACGGAATGTGGGACTCTTGGGTGTTGACGTCCTTGGGTCTGGCCGCAGTTTCGAGATGGAAATTCGCGTTGGTGCGGGGGCGTATGTTTGCGGCGAAGAAACGTCGTTGCTCAATTCACTTGAGGGCAAGCGCGGCGTGGTTTGCGCCAAGCCGCCGCTGCCCGCGCTCGAAGGGTTTCTTGGCAAACCAACTGTTGTGAACAACGTCATTTCGCTGGCGACTGTGCCAGTGGTGATGGAAAAAGGTGCACAACATTACGCGGACTTCGGCCTTGGCCGATCCAAAGGAACAATCCCGATCCAGATCGCGGGCAACGTCAAATTTGGCGGGTTGTATGAGACTGCATTCGGCATGCCGCTGGGCGACTTGATTGATACCGTCGCGGGCGGGTCCCTGACGGGTCGCCCTGTGAAAGCCGTACAAGTCGGCGGACCACTTGGCGCGTATATGCCGCGTTCAAAGTTCGACACGCCATTCGGATATGAAGAATTCGACGGGCAGGGCGGGCTGATCGGCCACGCCGGAATGGTCGTATTTGATGACAGCACCGACATGCTTGGTATGGCGCGCTTTGCGATGGAATTCTGCGCTGTCGAAAGTTGTGGTAAGTGTACGCCATGCCGCATTGGTGCCGTGCGCGGCGTCGAAACGATTGATCGCATCGGCAAGGGCGACGTCGCTGCGATCGAATTGTTGGAAGACCTATGTGAGACCATGAAAGACGGCTCGCTTTGCGCGCTTAGGGGTTTCACACCGTTTCCAGTCCTCAGTGCTTTGCACAATTTCCCAGACGACTTTGCGACAAAGAAGGAAGCTGCCGAATGAAAGATTTCATCATCCCAACCCGCTCGGATATGGATATGGGCACGCCCCGTTCCAAATCAACGACGATGGTCACGCTGACTGTTGACGGGTTTAACGTGACGGTGCCGGAAGGCTCATCCGTGATGCGCGCATCTGCTGAGGCAGGGATTGCGGTTCCAAAACTTTGCGCTACCGACAGTGTCAAAGCCTTTGGGTCGTGCCGTTTGTGCGTGGTCGAAATTGAGGGTCGGCGCGGCACGCCCGCATCCTGCACCACGCCCGTCCTTGCGGGAATGGTCGTGAAAACCCAGTCCCCCAAGGTCAAAAAGATCCGCAAAGGCGTGATGGAATTTACATTTCAGACCACTCGCTGGATTGTTTGACCTGTGCTGCAAACGGCGATTGTGAACTGCAAGACATGGCCGGAATGGTCGGTCTGCGCGATGTCCGCTATGAGGCCGTTGCCAACCACTTTGAGGCGCGCGACAGCTCAGGTAATATCAATCCGCAATTCATCCCGAAAGACGATTCCAACCCCTATTTCACCTACGATCCGGCAAAATGCATTGTCTGCTCGCGCTGCGTGCGTGCCTGCGAAGACGTGCAAGGCACCTTCGCACTGACCATTGAGGGCATGGGCTTCAATTCCCGCGTGTCCGCTGGTGATGGCAGCGACGATTTTATGTCATCTGATTGCGTGTCTTGCGGTGCCTGCGTGCAGGCCTGCCCGACGGCGACCTTGCAGGAAAAATCCGTGATTGAAATGGGCACGCCGGAACGGTCGGTCATCACGACCTGCGCCTATTGCGGCGTTGGATGTTCGTTCAAAGCCGAACTGAACGGCGACGAATTGGTGCGCATGACACCCTACAAACATGGCGAAGCCAACCGTGGCCATTCCTGCGTTAAGGGCCGTTTCGCATGGGGCTATGCCAACCACTCAGACCGGATTTTGAATCCGATGATCCGCGACATGATCACCGATCCGTGGCGCGAAGTGTCGTCGGACGAGGCCATTGGTTTCACCGCGACCAAGCTGCGCGATCTGCAGGCCAAACACGGCGTCAAATCCATTGGTGGAATCACGTCGTCACGTTGCACGAACGAGGAAACATACTCGTCCAGAAAATGATCCGTTCCACCTTTGGCAACAACAACACTGACACCTGCGCACGGGTCTGCCATTCGCCAACGGGCTATGGACTGAAGACGACGTTCGGGACATCAGCGGGCACGCAAAACTTTGATTCAGTTGAAGAAACCGATGTCATTATTCTGATTGGCGCAAACCCGACCGACGGTCACCCTGTCTTTGCCAGCCGGATGAAAAAACGCATGCGTCAGGGGGCCAAGCTGATTGTGATCGACCCGCGCCGCACGGATTGTCCGCTCTGCGCACGTCGAAGCATCGCATCATCTACCGCTGCTTCCGGGCACGAACGTTGCGGTCCTGAGTTCAAACGCCCATGTCATCGTTACTGAGTCATTGATGGACGAGGACTTCATCCGCACCCGCTGTGACTGGGATGAATTCGCCCACTACGCTGAATTCATCAGCGATCCGCGCCACTCTCCCGAGGCCACAGCGATGCTGACGGGCGTTGATGCAAACGAACTGCGTGCTGCTGCGAAATTGTTCGCCACGGGCGGCAACGGATCGATCTATTATGGCCTTGGCGTGACCGAACATTCCCAAGGATCCACCACCGTTATGGCCATCGCAAACCTTGCGATGATGACGGGCAACTTGGGTAAAAACGGCGTTGGCGTGAACCCGCTGCGCGGCCAGAACAACGTGCAGGGTGCATGTGATATGGGGTCGTTCCCGCACGAACTGCCTGGGTATCGCCACGTGTCCGACGACGCGACCCGCGAAGTGTTCGAAAAGATTTGGGGCACAACGATTGACCCCGAACCTGGCCTGCGCATCCCCAACATGCTGGACGCAGCCGTCGATGGGACGTTCAAAGGCATCTACATTCAGGGTGAAGACATTCTGCAATCAGACCCCGACACCAAACACGTCCAAGCAGGCCTTGCGGCGATGGAATGTGTCATCGTCCACGACCTATTCCTCAATGAGACTGCAAACTACGCGCATGTGTTCCTGCCCGGCTCTACGTTTCTCGAAAAAGACGGCACATTCACCAACGCCGAACGCCGTATCAACCGTGTGCGCAAGGTCATGGCCCCGAAAAACGGCTATGCCAATTGGGAGGTCACGATGCTGTTGGCCAACGCGATGGACAGCAATTGGACCTACACGCACCCCGCGCAGATCATGGACGAAATCGCGGCGACCACCCCAAGCTTTGCAGGGGTTAACTACGAAATGTTGGAAACCCGTGGGTCGGTTCAATGGCCGTGCAACGAAAAATTCCCTGATGGTGCGCCGATTATGCACGTTGACGGGTTCGCGCGCGGCAAAGGCCAGTTCATCATCACCGAATATGTCGCCACGGATGAAAAGACCGGACCGCGCTTCCCGCTTCTCCTCACCACGGGGCGGATCCTGTCACAATATAACGTCGGCGCGCAGACCGGTCGCACGGAAAACTCCGTCTGGCACGAAGAAGACCTGCTCGAAATCCACCCGCACGACGCCGAAGTCCGCGGCATTTGCGATGGCCAATATGTACGACTGGCATCGCGTGCAGGTGAAACCCAGCTCAAGGCGCAGATCACGGATCG
>JAGGNB010000172.1 GCA_017886375.1 Octadecabacter sp. | reverse complement strand
ATGTTTCGTCCTGAAATTCGGCATTTCGCGTTTCAGGCCCGATTGCCACAGTCATTCCGCACACAGGGTCCTTGGCCGTTTCTGCACCTTCAGGAATTTCGGACGTCGCATGTGAATGATCGTGTTGCATGTCGTGCCACCTTTCTACCGGATTATTTTGAGCCTGGGGCGTCAACCTACTGGAAGGTCAAGCTCATTGTTTGTGATCGTGTTTTGCCTGATCAATCGGATTGCGGGCGAGGAAGACGCGCTCGAACAAAAACACCATCGTCAGACCCAAGATGCCAAGAATGACGATGAGCGGGTCGGACTGCCATTTCATGGTTGCGAATGCGGCCAGAACGACCGCATCGAGGGCGATGGCCGACAACATTACCCAACCCCGTGCCCCGATATCGTGGCGAAGATTTCTGAAGACGCCCCAATGTATGATGATATCCATAACAAGATAGAAAAAGGCACCGAGTGAAGCGATGCGGCTGAGATCGAAGAACACGGTCAGGAAGCCCGCGATCACCACCGTGTAGACCAGCGTATGGTCTTTGATCGTGCCGGGCATGCCGAAATGGCTGTGCGGAATCATCTTCATTTCGGTCAGCATCGTCAGCATCCGCGACACTGCGAAGACACTTGCAATCAGCCCCGATGCCGTGGCCACCAGCGCAAGCGCCACGGTGAGGTAGAAGCCCGTCTTCCCGAGCGCAGGCTCGGCCGCCTCGGCGAGAGCATAGTCCTTCGCCGCTACGATCCGATCGAGGGGCAGGCTCGCCCCGACGGCGAAGGCGACAAGCAGGTAGACGACGACGCAGATTGCAATGGAAAGAACAATGGCCCGGCCCACGTTGCGATGTGGGTCGGTCACCTCTGCGCCGCTGTTGGTGATGGTCGTGAAGCCCTTGAATGCCAGAATTGACAAGGCCACCGAGGCGACAAAGCCCGTCACACCTGCATCGCCGCCAGTCGCCTCGAATCTGATGCCGCTTGCCCAAAGACCAGCCACACCGAAAATCGCGATGCCGCCGACCTTCAGCACTGCCATGATTATGGACAGAAGTCCGACCGATCGGCTGCCCGAAACATTCACCAGATAGGCGACGACGATCATCGCGACGCCGAGAACCGGCACTAGGACGCTCTGCGGATCGCCGCCAAAGGCCCTGAGCGCGTAAGTTCCAAAGGTGCGTGCAACGAGGCTTTCGCTGATGACCATCGACACCGCCATCAGAAGTGCGGCACCCGCCGCAACCGTCGTCGGCCCGTAGGCCTTCGTCAGGATCATCGCGATGCCACCCGATGACGGAAAGGCGTTCGACATCTTGATGTAAGTATAGGCGCTGAACGCGGTCACGATTGCGCCGATTACGAATGACAATGGAAAAATCGGCCCGGCAAGTTCAGCAATTTGCCCAGTCAACGCGAAAATACCCGCACCGATCATCACACCCGTTCCCATCGCGACAGCACCTGCAAGGGTAATGCTGTCTTTCTTGTAATTGCTCGTCATGGGTTTTCCTTTTCAGGCTTTTGACGCAATGCCATCCAGAACAGGGACACCGCAGTCACAAGCCCAAGGCCGAGCGCCGCCCTTTGGCCCTGCCGGACCCGTCGCTGAAAAGTCGGCGACAATACCCACAGGATCGCAGGGCACAGTCACGCGGCCGAAGACTGTGTCGTCAGGCCCAGCACGAACCAGTCCTGCATGCCGCCTCGGTAGTAGTAGATTTTTTCTGGTGGAAAGCCGTTGTCGACCATTGCGTGCATCGCGATCGAACTCTGAGGGCAGGCCGGGCCATTGCAAAACGCCACAACTTTCTTGGCTGCGTCGCAATTCCAACCGGACGATGATCGCACGCATCCAAGCGCGTCCAGACGGTCGGCAACCTCTCCGAACGGAATCGGCATGATTCCCGGAATCGTTCCCTTCAGTCGCCAATCAGGATCTCGCATATCCACCACGACAAAGTCATCATCTTCCAGGCAGCCCAGAACCTCTAGTTCCCCGACAGGTGTGACGCCGTCTATCGGAACCATCGGTTGCAGATACCCGGTAATGAGTTGCATTTCGTTCTGGTGGCGTTCGATTTCAACCGGCCCATCTGGCAACTCGACGACCCGTTTCATCTCATCCGCCGTGATTTTGAGCAGTTCAGCCATTCATCGATCTCCTGTCAGTTTTGTTTCATTACGCGGCCCGCGCCATCAGCACCTCGCGCGTCTTGCATTGCATCATGCTCTGCGTGTCGGCCTGGACCGACAACCAAGCCCAGACCCCGAATACGTGGGCCCCCGGGACTGCAATCGCCGCGAGGATGGCGGCGCGCAGGTTCATCTCAGATTGCCTCGATGGCCTTCGCCAGAAGATTGCGGACCTCGCCGGCGACGGCCGTCAGCTCAGCGTTTTCTATTGCCTGCATCGATGCCACCGGGTCGACGGCGCTGACCTCAACACCACCCTCGACCTCACGCAGGATGACATTGCAGGGAAGCATCGCGCCAACGCGTGGCTCCATCCCAATGGCAGAGTAAGCCATCTTCGGATTGCAGGCGCCGAGAATGCTATAGGCCAGCATCTCAACATCGAGTTTCTTTTTCATCGTCGCCTTTACGTCGATTTCGGTCAGCACACCAAAACCGTTGTCCGCAAGGGCGGTTCGGGTGCGGGCGTCGATGTCGTCGAATGTGCTGTCGTTGAACGTGCGATTGATTGTGTAACTCACGGGAGTGCATTCCTTATTTTGCATAACGGGGAGACGTTGGCGTGGTGAGGCAGCACAGAAGTGAGTGTTGAGCGGCCATCCCAGAAAAGGGCTTCGTGCGATCCAGACCCGCGCCTGCGTATCTCCCCAACACGATATACGACTTCGTTACTGTCGCCTTGATCCAGATCAGGGCCGGTGCCCCATTCCCGCATATAACTGGACGCTCAACAGGGGGTCCGCGTTGATGTCACAAAAATGGAGTTACAAAATGAAATTCAGAAATAGACTAATCACACCGAGTGTAGTGGCTACCTTCGGCGTGGCCGCCACGTCGGCGATGGCTCAGGTCGGGGAAATCCCAGATCGAGGCGGCCTGTACAATCATGGCCATGACATGATGTGGGGCGGCAGCCAGTGGGGAGGCTTTGGAATGGTACTTGGGCCGATCTTCATGATCTTGATCGTGGTCGGGATCGTCGCGGGCATCATATATCTCCTGCGGCTGTTTGGCATGGCCGGACCCACTGCTAGCAGCCACGCCGCGCACGACCGTGCTTTGGTGCTTCTTAAAGAACGCTATGCCAAGGGTGAGATCGACTCGACCGAGTTCACCGAACGCAAGAAGCTGCTCGCTGATTGATCCGCGACGCTTGAAGCCCTTTCAGGGCAAGCAAGACCGTGGCCCTGCAGGAGATTGGCATGCCGGGCTGCGGCCTCATATTCCGCCATGACACACCAGATCAGACGCCACTGCCAGAGAAGTGGTTTGCTATGGCGACTCCTCAACTCAAACCTTGAAAAATGAGAATGAAGAGACAACAGTTGCTGACTTCAACCTCTTCAGTGGACTTGATCGCTGGGCCCCTGTCTCAAACGCCAGTTCAACGCGCCTTTGCGCAGCGCAAAACACCCAAAATGCGCCTCGCAATCCGCCGCTTCTCGATACGCGGGAGAACGCGTGTTCAAACTAAAACGAGTCACCGCACAAAGAGCAGACATTGGTGCAAGTGCAGCGAATTAACACTTCGTCCGCATCTAGACTGTTAAAGCGTATCGCAGCGAAAGATCAGTTTGAAATTTATTCAGACAGGCGCGTTTGAGTGTCCACTTTGGTGATGAATGCTGCACGGCCAAATAGTCATCGCTGCAACTGCGAGGAAATGCTGCGTCAGCAATAGCTGCATCCGCACAGGTCCGGTTTTGTCCGGCACAGCGGGCGTCGGTGCTTTGCGCAGCGAATGTCAGTTCTTTGGCCTTTGTGTCGGACGCGCCGTAGAATATCTGGTCACTTTGCAGGCACAGAGGAGGCTGTCTCGTCCGCACAACCAACTTTCAACAAAGAACCTCAAAAACGCAAAAGGCCCACGACTGTGCGTGGGCCTTCTTGTTTTTTGAACCTTAACTCGCGCGGCGACGTCCACCAACACGCCCTGCCCGCCCGCGGCCTTCTTGGCCAGCTTTCGGGGCTTCGCGGTTCATCGCGATCCAAGCAGCACCACCGTCGTCATTGTTGGTCAGGAAGTTGGCAGCGCGGATGGCTTCCATTTCCTTGCCAGCACGCGGCTTGGTTGATCCCAGACCAAACAGCGTCACGAATGTCTCATCATCAATGTCGTCTGGCAGGATAATGCCTGCGGCCTCGATCTGCGCCTTTTTCTCAGCGATTTTCAGCGGTCCGACCGGCAGCGCGACAGGGTTCATGATCGCAGACGTCATGCCCGCCGCCATCGCCATTGGCAGAAACGCGTTGTTGATGCCGTGACGGTTTGGCAGACCGAATGAGATGTTGGACGCGCCGCAGGTCGTGTTCACGCCGAGTTCTTCGCGCAGACGGCGCACAAGGGCGAAAACCTGAAGGCCAGCAGTGCCCATCGCACCAATTGGCATGACCAGCGGGTCAACGACGATGTCATGGGCCGGAATGCCAAAATCAGCCGCCCGTTGAACGATCCGTTTTGCCACTTCAAAGCGCACGTCGGGGTCTTCGGAAATACCGGTGTCGTCGTTTGAAATCGCAACCACTGGCACGTTGTATTTCTTGACCAGCGGCAAGACCAATTCCATCCTGTCTTCTTCGCCTGTGACCGAATTCAGCAGCGGGCGACCCTCTGCAGCGGCCAAACCATTTTCCAGCGCACCGGGAACCGAACTGTCAATGCACAGCGGGGTGTCCACAATTGCCTGCACCCGTTTTACCAATTCTGCCATCAGCCCGGGTTCAACAAAGTTGTTGTCCGCGTAGCGCGGGTCTTCGGCCATTTTGTTGGAAAACACTGCCCCAGAATTGATATCCAGCACCGTTGCACCCGCCAAAGTCTGGGCAATCGCATCCGCCTCAACGCGGGAAAAATCACCACGCTCAAGCTCTTCGTTCAGGATCTTGCGACCTGTCGGATTGATCCTCTCCCCGATGACGCAGAAAGGCTGGTCAAAGCCGATGATGGCGGTCTTGGTTTTGGATTCGATAACGGTGCGGGTCATATCAGGTCCTTAAGACGGGTTTGCGGGTACGGCGGACGCCCCACCATTTTCAATGGCCCAGGTTGCATTGGTTTTGATGCCGCCAAGGGGGAAGAAGTGAACTTTTTCGATGTTGAAATCGGGGTTGGCGGCCTTGTGGGCTGCCAGTTCGCTCAACACGGTTGTGGGTTCGAACGGCAACAACAGCTTGGTGACATCCTTGGCGCGCTTTTGCAGCACTTTAAGGGATGGACCAACGCCGCAGGCAATCGCAAATTTGATCATGGTCTGCAACTTGGCCGGACCCGCGATGCCGATGTGTACCGGAATATCGATGCCAGCCTCTTTCAGGCTGTCGACCCATGCGATGATCGGCTTGGCCTCAAACGCGAACTGCGTGGCCAGCGCCATTTTTGCATCTGTCGTGTCACTGAATTTCTGCTTCCAGCGCAGGGCGTCATTGACGTTTGCCATACCACCTTTGGGGTCGATATCTTTGTTGCCTTCGGGATGGCCCGCCACGTGCAGTGCTTTGAAACCTGCGCGATCAAATGCGCCGTTTTCCAGCAACTGCATGGAGCTTTCAAAATCACCGTGCGGCTTGGTCACGCCGCCCGCCAGAAGCAACGCCTGATCGACGCCTGCTTCGCCCTGATACATTGCGATCCAGTTTTCCAGCATCGCTGCGTCTTTGATGATACGCGCGGGAAAATGCGGCATGACCGGATAGCCGTCGCTGGCCAGTCGTTTCGCCGTCGCGACCATGTCCTCGATCGGGGTGCCTTCGATGTGGGCGACGTACACCCGCGTGCCTTTGGGAAGCAGCGCAGTGAAATCTTCGACCTTTTCGGCGGTGCGCGGCATCACTTCGATGGAATAGCCATCCAAGAATGCCTCAAGCTGTGGATTGACGCCTGATGGCGCGTCAACTTTTCTGCGGAAATTCAAAAGCGCCATAAGTTTCTCCTTCAGCGCACTCACGCGCGGCCGTCATTGTTAATGAGGATCATAAGACGGTCCTTGTCGAACTCCGCCTCAAGGCGCGCGGCCTCTGCTGTGGCCACGTCCGTGTCAGA
The DNA here is from genome assembly GCA_017886375.1 of Octadecabacter sp. Taxonomy (GTDB): domain Bacteria; phylum Pseudomonadota; class Alphaproteobacteria; order Rhodobacterales; family Rhodobacteraceae; genus Octadecabacter. Next base: position 8,887 of record JAGGNB010000172.1, on the reverse strand, counting down.
CCCGTCAACGGGATAGGATGCGGCCTTGCGCCAATCCGCGAGGTAATCGTCCGTGCTGGCAGCACCAGATTTCATCGCAGCGCGGTCAATCGCCTGTTCGAACCGTTCGCTCAGCTGGATCTTGGTCGCGCGCCGACCTTTGCCAACGATGACCTGTGCGGGAATGTCCCGCCAATAAACAACCACTACATCTGCCATGCGATTCCCTTTGCCATCCGTGTGTCGCGTTACACCTAAACAGGTTCCATATTCTACGATGCCTATTTTCGACATCGCACAGGCATTTGGCGACCCCTGTTGGCGATCATTATCTTCATCATGACTGTGAGGACGATGACAAGCCTTGCGCGGGCACTGCCGCGTGCATACGTTAAAGATAACTCAAAATGGAGGGCGTTAAAATGACGCCCAAGCGTCCCAACGGTGCGGGCGCGTTCCCAATTCCGGTAGAGCACCCCGTGCCGACACCGCCCGATCCATCTGCGCTTTATGCCGCGTTGGATTTGGGCACGAACAGTTGCCGCATGCTGATTGCCCAACCCAAGGGCAGCCAGTTTCACGTGGTCGACAGCTTTTCCAAATCTGTCCAGCTTGGGCAGGGGTTGGAACAGACTGGCAAATTGTCCCGCGCCTCCATGGCGCGAACCATCAATGCTATGCGCGTGTGCCGCCAAAAGTTGCAGCGCCACAACGTAAAGAACATGCGGCTGGTCGCGACCGAAGCCTGCCGGCGTGCCCGCAATTCACACTATTTCATCCAACAAGTGAAACGCGAAACCGGCCTCACACTCGAAATCATCGAGCCCGAGGAAGAGGCCCGTCTTGCGGTGATTTCGTGCGCGCCATTGGTCAGCACCAAGACCGATCAATTGCTGGTCGTGGACATCGGTGGTGGATCAACGGAACTTGTCTGGATCGACCTCACCAACGTGCCGTCCCGAGAGCGGCCGCGCGCGATCATGCGGCTGCATTCAGGCTTTCGCCAAGACCCCGGACCATTTGCCGCCGCCAAAGTTGTCGACTGGATTTCCGTGCCGCTGGGCGTGGCGACCCTGCGCGACCAGTTTGCAGACGTGGAAGACGATTCAGCGCGGTTTGCACTGATGTCGTGGTTTTTCGAGGAGAGCTTGGAAAAGTTTGCGCCGTCCGCACAAGAACAGGTCCGCGAAGGGTTCCAGATCGTCGGCACCTCCGGCACGGTCACGACAGTAGCGGCCAGTCATCTGGGACTGCGGCGCTATGATCGCACCAAGGTCGACGGGTTGCGCATGACGTCCGATCAGATTGATTCGGTAATCCACGGCTACCTCAAGCTTGGCGAAGCGGGGCGCAAAGCCGACCCGCGCATCGGCAAAGACCGCCAAGCGTTGATCATGTCTGGCGCGGCGATCCTGCAAACGTTGATGCGACTTTGGCCAACGGACCGTTTGTCTGTCGCCGATCGGGGTTTGCGCGAGGGACTGCTGTACCAACAAATGTCGGCCCATGGCGTTTTGGAAGACGCGCCCTATTAGGGAATAAGGCGATCTGCACCAGCCTTGAGCAGGTGCAGATCTCAAATCTTTGCGTGATTGATTAAATTAAGGCTTAGGTGTTTTTGAACAAACGGCGCTAGGGCGCTTTAGCAGCCAAAGACCGCAGCGATTCTTGTAACAAATAGCTGTCGCCACCCAGCCCCAAGAACGTCACCCCCCTGTCGATCTGGTTCTGAAAGTCCTTTTCATCAAACACAATCGTGCCGACGATCTTACCGGCGGCCTTGGTGCGGGCATAAACGTGATCAATCGCAGCAATAACTTCCGGCGCATCCATTTGACCGACAAATCCCATATCCGCGCTCAGGTCTGCGGGGCCAACGAACACCCCGTCCACCCCGGGTGTTGCGGCGATGGCATCGACGTTCGCAACCGCTTGCGCACTTTCGATCTGCACGAACAGAAAAATCTGTTCATTGGCGGAACTGACATAATCGACAATCTCACCATATCCTGACGCGCGCGCCAGCACCGCTCCCATGCCCCGTGATCCCGCACCAGAACTTGAATTGGGGTAGCGCACCGCAGCGGCGACTTGCGCGGCCTGTTGGGCGGTGTTCACCATCGGCACCACGACCGTCTGCACCCCGAGGTCGAGCACCTGTTTAAGCATCCAGTCTTCTTGCATCGGCACGCGCACCACCGCATGTGCAGGTGTACCCGCAAGTGCGTGAAGCTGCGCTGCAATCGTGGTGAGCGTGTTGGGACCGTGTTCGGCGTCAATCAAACACCAATCAAAACCGGCCTTGCCTGCGATTTCGGCAACCGTCCCATTGGCGAGCGCCAGCCACAAACCACATTGCGTGTCACCGCGCTCAAGCGCGGTCTTCAAATCGTTTATCGGTGCCGGCATCACTCTCTCCTAAAGGTTATGTGTAGTTTGCGACTAAAGACGCGCGAGCACGGCGCGTGCGGCCCGCAGACCCGGCGCATCGCCGCCACGTCCCAAACGATCCATCGTCAGATCAAGTGCTGCGAGTTGCGCGGTAGGGTCAGACTGGACGGCCAGCAAGGCAGCCGCGATCCGGTCGGGCTGGCAGTCCGCCCCTAAAAATTCCGGCACCACACGGGTGTCACTGACCAAATTGACCAGCGTAACCGTGTCCGTCAGCAACATACGGCTGATGATCTGGCGGCTGAACCAATTCATGTCATAGGCGATCACCATAGGCGTGCGTGCGGCGGCCAGTTCCAGCGACACGGTTCCAGATGCGGCAAGCGCTATATCCGCGCGCGCCATAGCGACAAGTCTGGTCCGTGCGGCCTGCGCGGCATCGCCCTGCGCAGCTCCGACAATCACGGGCGACAACGGCGCGAATAACTCAGCCACGCGATCTGCAAGATGGGACAGCGTCGGAATCACTACCTTGTGTGGCAGACCCGATGCCTGCGCGGCTGCCACAAACGTCCCCGCCAACCGTTCAATTTCGGACCGCCGCGACCCGGGCAAAACCACCATGACTGGCCCGTCCAAACCCAATGCATCCATTTCTGCTGTCGTCACAGCCGGTTCGCCCGCCACCGGATGACCGACGAAATCACACGCCATCCCTGCGGCCTGCATGTAGGGTGGTTCAAACGGGAACAACGCAAGCACGTGATCGATATAGCGCGCCATTTTTGCCGCCCGTTTCGGGCGCCATGCCCAAACCGTGGGCGCAACGTAGTGCACGCAGCGCACGTTCGATCCCGCCTTGACCAACCGTGCCACACGCAGGCAAAAGTCCGGACTGTCGATGGTGATCAGAACGTCTGGATTGGCGGCAATGACTGCATCGGCGGTCTGTCGAATGCGGCGTTTCAGATGGCGGTATTTCGGTAGGATCTCCGCAATCCCCATCAGGGACAACTCGTCCATCGGGAACAGGCTCTCAAGGCGCAAGTCTTGCATCAAAGGCCCGCCGATGCCCTCAAACTCGACGTCCGGCACCTCGCTGATAAGCCCGTCCATCAGCGCCGCGCCGAGTTTGTCACCAGAAGGTTCGCCCGCGATCATGAACACTTTCAAGGTGTGACCCATAAATACAGACCGTTCGCATCAAGGGTTGCCACGACTTGCGGCAGGTCCAGAACCAACACGCCCCCTTTGGGGATCACGATGCCCGCCAACCCAGCGTCAGCGGCTTGCAGGGCTGTTTCGGGACCGATCAGCGGCATGTCCACGCGCATGTTCTGGTTTGGCTTGGGGGCTTTGAACAAGGTCACACCAGCCCCGTCGCCGCGCGTTCGCATATCTTCCAGCATGGCGGCGGTGCCGCGAATGTCTTCGCGCGCGATAACATCGCTGCCACGTAGCAGCATCGCCTGACCGAGGTCGATCTGACCCATATCATCCAAAGCAACCTGCGCTGCGGCGATACCTGCCGTCAAATCAGGCGGCGCGACCTGCGTGTGAACCCCCGACATCGGCAGCAAATCAGGCGCGATGGCATGGGCACCAACGACCGCAAATCCCTGTTCTTCAAAGAGTGCGACAACCGCACTCAGTGTGCCATCATCGCCTTTGGCCATGGCGGCCATCAATCTGGGCACCAGCGGCATGGTGGCCGCATCAATGAGGGTTGGATCGACTTTGGGGCGCTGCATGGCACCCGCCATGCAAACCTCAGTGACACCAGCGGTTTTCAGGTCCGCCAAAAATGTGCCGAGTGTTTCAAACCTGAACGCGATGCGGTGAAAGTCGCCCGTCACCTCGGACACAAATCCATGCATTTCGCAGACGATCACTTTGCGTTTCCGCGCTTGCAAGGCTGCCACCAAAGCGGTCGGCAATCCACCCAATCCGGCGATCAATGCGAGTGTCATCGCCCCATCACCTCGGCGTCAGGAAATTACGATCGGTGTCGCCCAAAATGAAATCCACCATTTCGGTCACATGCTTGCTGTCACTTTCAGCGCCCAACCGACGGGCGCGATCCATGAACGATCCCTCCCCGTCTTTCAGGGTTTGGAACGCCACACGCAACGCTGTGATGTCTTTACGATCCACACCGCGACGCTTCAGCCCGACAAGGTTCAGCCCGTCCAATTCACCGCGCGGCCCCATGACCAATCCGTGCGGAATGACGTCGTTGGTGACCATGGTCAGCGCGCCAATAATCGCGCCGCGCCCGATCCGTACAAACTGGTGGATGCCGCACAGCCCGCCGATGATGACATCGTCTTCGATGACGCAATGCCCTGCGACGGCGGATTGGTTGACGATAATCACCCGGTCGCCAACGCGCGCATCATGCGCCACGTGACACCCCGCAAGAAAGAAACCGTCATCGCCGATGGATGTGATACCGCCACCGCCTTCGGTTCCTGGGTTCATGGTCACATGCTCGCGGATGCGGTTGCGTTCACCGATGACCAGCTTGGCCGCCTCGCCTTTGAATTTCACATCCTGCGGAATCTCACCAATGCAGCAAAACGGAAAAATCGTGGTGTCCGCACCGATCTGGGTGTCACCTGTCACAACAACATGGGATTTAAGGTGAACCCTGTCCCCAAGCACGACCTTGGGCCCGACAATACAGAACGGGCCAATCGACACATCTGCGCCAATCTGGGCACCGTCTTCGATAATCGCTGAAGGGTGAATGGACATGGTTTAAGCCTGCATATCCATCATCGCAGTAAATTCGGCTTCTGCGGCGAGTTCCCCGTCAACCGTCGCAACGCCTTTGAATTTCCAGACCTTGCCACCGGGTTTGCCGCGCGTTGTTTGCACCGTCATCCGCAACACGTCGCCGGGAACCACCTTGCGGCGGAATTTGCAGTTATCAATGCCCATGAAATAGATCAGCATGTTCTTGTCCATCAGCCCCATCGTGGCGCCAACCATCACGGCAGATGTCTGCGCCATCGCCTCGATGATCGTCACACCGGGCATGATTGGCGTGCCGGGGAAATGGCCCTGAAAATGCGGCTCGTTCATGGTGACGTTCTTGATGCCCGTCGCCGATGTTGTGCCGTCAATATCGACGACCTTGTCGACAAGCAGGAACGGGTAACGGTGCGGAATAATCCGTTGAATCAACTGGATATCGGCGGAGGTGATGGGGTCTGACATGTTTGTCTCCATTTGAACGCGACGCATCCAGTGTTATCGTTCAGTGTGATTAGCAAGCGCGCTTCACCACGGCAAGGCGGGTCTAGTTTTCGGGTGCAGCGTCCGGATCCAAATCAGGACCTGTTTCCTGTGTCGCGTCTGCCCCGTCCCCAATCGCGGCGTCGATCCGCGCGATGGCATCATCGGTCACATCGATGCTGCCCAGTGACAACAGAACCGACCTGCGATCCAGTATTGCGAAAGCCCCGCGATCGACCATCAACTGCCCCAAGATCGGGCGCGTCACCTCAAGAAATTGATCACGCCCCTGCACCAACGTATCTTCAAGCGCGCGCTCTTTGGCGTCTTGCGCGCGACGGATGCTTTGGGCTTTTTCGTCAAAGGCTTCTGCCTCGGTGCGAAACACAGACGGAGCCATGTCTGCACGCTGCGTTGCCAAAGCGAGTTCTTCTTCGCGCAACGCAGCCGCGATACGGCTATTTTCCATCGCCAGCGCTTCCCGCTCTGCCGCGTAGCTTTGCGCGACGCGCTGCCCGAACTGGGATTGCGAAAACAGCCGGTCAATGTCCACGGTCAGAATGGCCGTCACGACCTCGCCTGCGGTAACCTCAAATTCTGGTGTTTCGATGTTTTGCTGCGCACCAGCGGCCCCCGCGAGGGCCGCTATCATCAGGCTGGCAAGCAAACGTAACGATCTTGCAATCATTAGAAGTCCGTCGAGATCGTCACATCAAACTGCTTGGTCTGGTCGTTAACCTGCACATCCAACGGTTCGGTGTAGTTGAACCGCAGCGGGCCGATTGGCGTGTCCCAGAAGATCGATACACCGGCAACCGTGCGCGGCGTGAACTCATCGTAGAGAACCGGACCAGCACTGCTGCCCACGTCCCATACAGATCCGTAATCAAGGAACACACCGCCCGAGATGCCGTATTCTTCCGGCAAGCCCAACGGGAATTCCGCCTCAAGGCGCACGACTGCAAAGGCATTGCCGCCAAGCGCGTCGTCGGAAGCAGCATCGCGTGGGCCAATACCGCCCGGCTCGAAACCACGCATGGTGCCACTGCCAAGGAAATAACGGTCGGTGATCCGGCTGTCGCCGCTGGTGTAACTCAGGAGGCCACCCTCAATTGTCGCGCGCAATGTCACTTCTTCGGACAGCACGCGGGTCTGCGCCGTTACTTCAGCAGTTGTGTCGATGAAGCTGCTATCGCCAAAACCGAATTCCTGACCAAAACGAAACAGAACGCCCGCGTTCGGGTTCAGCCCTGTGCGCCGAGAGTCATAGCTGTAGCTGTAGCCAAGCGCGTTGGTTCCGACCCCACCCTGTGCAACGTCAGCAACGATGAACGGCGACGACGCACCTGACGGTGCATAATTTTTCACCTCGGTGAAATCATAGGCGTAGTACAGGGTCAGCCGGCCATTTTCGCTGATTGGAAACCCGATGCGTGGGCGCAGCGACGCGCGCGTCGTATCATAGAGCGCGTTTTGACTGTTGGTTGACTGATAGCTGGTGTCGATACCAAAGCTCAAATCGCGCCCCAGAAGACGTGGTTCCGTAAAGCTGAACGAAACGTTCTGACTGTCCACGCCGCCTTGCAAACTGAAACTCAGCGATTGACCACGGCCCAAGAAATTGCGCTGGTTGAAACGGGCCAGCAGGCTGAACCCGTTGTCCGTTGAAAAGTTACCACCAAACGACAGTGACCCTGTCGGTGCCTCTGTAACGTCAACATCAATCACCACCTGATCAGGGCTGGACCCTTCGCGGGCGTCCACTTCGGCGGTGCCAAAGAACCCGAGCGCGCGAATCCGTTCCGCACTTTCGCGGATCTGGCGCGGATTGAACGGATCGCCTTCAACCACATCAAATTGCGATCTGATAACACGGTCCAGCGTGGTGTTGTTGCCCTCGATATCAATGCGTTCAACAAAGATACGCGGGCCATTAACCAACGCAAATTCAACATCCAGCGTCAACGTGCGGTCGTTGCGGGTGACTCGCGGATCAACGCGCACAAAGTTCAGTCCTTGGCGCAGAGCCAAAAGCTCCAAACGCGCGATGTCACGTTCAATCAGTTCCGGCGAATATGTCACGCCCGTGCGCAGACGCAGCGCGTCCTCGTATATGGCAGGATCAGCGCCGGTCACTTCAGATGTGACAGAAAGATTGCCAAATTCGAACTGCTGCCCCTCTTGGACATTAAACGTAATAAGGTAAGCGTCGCGTTCGCGTGTCAGGGACACGTCGACGTTTTGCACTTGGAAATCAACGTAACCGCGTGACTGATAGAAGTCGGTCAACACTTGTTGGTCGAACGCGACACGGTCGGCGATGAATGTATCGCGGTTGATCAAAGCGCGCAGAAGGCCCGCCTGCTTGGTTTCCAACACACGGCGCAGACGGCTTTCACCAAAGGCGCGGTTGCCAACAAAGCTGATACGCTCAACCTCGGTCAACCCACCCTCGAAAACTTCGAAGATCAGATCGATGCGGTTGTCGGATCGCTGAATGATGCGCGGCGTGACGGTCGCATTGATGCGGCCTTGGTCGGCATAAACCTGCGTGATCGCGGCGGTATCTGACTCTGCTTGGCTCGGGCTATAAACGCGGCGGGATTGGCTGCGCACAGCCGCACTCAATTCGGCATCGCGAATACGGGAGTTGCCCTCAAATGTGATTTGGTTGATCGTTGGGAATTCGACCACGCGAACAATCAAGGTGCGCCCTTGCGCGACCACATCAACACTTTCAAACAGACCCGTCGCGCGAATCCGTTGGGAGGCATCGTTCACCGCACCTGCCGTGACGGATTCGCCCTGACCAAACCCCAAATACGTCAGGATCGTCGCGGTTTCGATCCGCTGGTTTCCTTCGACAGAAACGTTGGAAAAGTTGAAATTCTGTGCGGAAACAGAGGTAGCAAGCGCCATCATCCCTGACACGAGCAGGGCGGCAATAAATGCCCACCCTCGGATCATGACCCGCATGCGTTCCAAAATTACACTCTCAGCCTGCATCGAATTGTTCATTTTTTTGCCCGTTTAACCATCCCAAGTAGGACCGGTCTACCCGTGCCGTGGAGCCTTGTCAAAAGCAACAAACGCGCCAATCAGAACCAACTGACGGACGCGTCACAAAATGTCATACAAACTAGATATTGTGGATCGTCAAGTCGGCCCCACTATTACAGCGATCCGACCCACGTACCAAGGCCAAGGGCTGCAATAATCGTACCAAGATAGATCAGGCGATCCCAATTAAGGTTCACAAGAAGGCTTACGCCTTGGT
>JAGGNB010000114.1 GCA_017886375.1 Octadecabacter sp. | reverse complement strand
CCGCTGGACGGTGATTTGGTGTTTGGTGTGTCGACAGGGACCGGCGCACCCATAGATCACGCGGCCTACGCCCCGATTGGCGCAGCAGCTGCAACATGCCTGAGCCGCGCAATCGCGCGCGCGATCTATGAAGCGACGCCAGCACCGGGCGATCTTATCGCGACCTACCGCTAACCAACATCCGCAGGCGCAATCGCTGTGGCCTTCAGGATCGCAAAAATCTGGTCGCCAACGGCCAATCCCATGACGTCACACGACCGTTTTGTCACCCGCGCCAACAGGCGGGCGTCGCCCGCAGTCAGCGCCACCGCCACCCCAGGACCAGCGCCGCGTTCCAAAGCTGCGATGGTGACGGGCAAGACATTCAACGCACTGATATCTGTCGGGGCAGAACGTGACAGGATCACATCCTGCGCCGGAACTCGCACCCGCACATTGCTACCCGCACGCCCTACAGCCCCCGGCACCCAAAGCGCACCAGCGCCGGTTTCAATCTTGGTCAAACCGTCGGTCGCGTGGCCAACAACACGGCCCGTCAAAACGGCACCGGCATCACGAACGCCCAAAAATGGCACCGCCGCAGGGTCGGCCAAAACGTCCTCGACGGTGCCCTCCAGCACCACGCGGCCCTCGTTCAAGACGACGATCCGGCTGGCCAATCGCGCGACTTCGCCCATGTCATGGCTAACATACAGGATCGGGATCGCCGTTTGGTCGCGCAATGCTTCCAGGTATGGCAACACTTCGGCCTTACGCGGCGCATCCAAGGCCGACAATGGTTCGTCGAGCAGTAGGACCTTGGGTGCTGACATCAACGCACGACCAAGGGCGACGCGTTGTTTTTCACCCCCCGAAAGCGCGGCGGGGAACCGATCCAGCAGCGCGCCCAGACCCAACACCGCAACAACCGCGTCTTCATCGTGGATGCCGCCATATCGCATGTTTTTCAGAACTGACATATGCGGAAAAAGCCGTGCGTCTTGAAAGACATAGCCGACACCGCGTTTGTGCGGTGACAGCTTGGACAGATCGCGGCCATCCAACGACACTTCGGCGCGATCACACGCCAGCAAGCCCGCAATGGCGCGGATCACACTGGTTTTTCCCGACCCTGACGGGCCAAAAACCGCGGTGACACCTGCTGGCGCGTCCAACGTCACGTCCAATGCAAAACCATCAAATTCCTTGGCGATGGACACACGCAACATCACACAGCCCTCCGTCTGGTGACCCGCTGCGCGAGCAGTTCAGACACGATCAATGCGACAGCGGCGATGGCGATGGACACAATGGCCAACCTTAGGGCCAGCGGTTCCCCCCCCGGCACTTCGAGCAGCGTGTCGATGGACAGCGCCAGCGTTTGCGTCTGCCCCGGAATGTTGGACACGAACGTCACCGTTGCGCCGAATTCGCCCATGCCTTTGGCGAACCCCAACACGGCACCTGCCAGAATTCCGGGCCATGCCAGTGGCAAGGTGATCGTGCGCAGGACACGCAGTCGCGACGCGCCCAATGTGCCTGCCGCTTCTTCCAACCCATGGTCAATCGCTTCTAGCGACAGGCGGATCGCGCGCACCATGAGCGGAAATCCCATGACGGCGGCAGCCAGCGCGGCCCCTGTCCAGCGGAACGCGAAAATGATCCCGAACAGCTGTTCAAACACTTCGCCCAGTGGCCCCGTGCGCCCAAAGCCGAGCAACAGCAGATACCCCGTCACCACGGGTGGCATGACCAGCGGCAAATGCACCAAAACGTTCAACGCTTGGCGACCAAAGAACGATCCCCGCGCCAAAGCGTATGCGGCGGCAAATCCGAACGGCAGGCTGAACAACGTCGCCCAAAACGCAACCTTGAGGGACAGCCAAAGGGCAATCCATTCGGCGGGGCCGAGCCAGTCGGTCATGGCGCAACTTCCAAGCGGGAAAACCCCCACCGCACAAGGCTGTCTTGCGCCGCTACAGATTGAAGATATGCCATAAAATCTGCGCCTTTCGGTGTCACTTGGGCAGCGGAATAGATGATGTCGGGGTGCGTGTCAGGTGCAAACGCATAAACTTGCGTCAGGTTGGGCAACGCCACCAGATCGCTTGCATAGCCGATGCCCAAAGGGGCCTCTCCAAGTTCAACAAACCGTAGTGCTGCGCGCACGTTGGCGGCTTGGACAACACGCGCGGCAACGCTGTCCCATAGGCCCAATGACACCAGTGCCGCCTTGCCGTAGCGCCCTGCCGGAACCGCATCGACCTGCGCCATTGCGAGCACGCCGTCCCCCAATGCCGCTTCAATGTCTTGCGGGTCGGCAATCGGTGCATGGTCGCGCCCGATCAGCACCAATTGATTGCCCGCAAAGGCGGTTACCTGGGCGACAGTGCCTTGCGCCACCAGCCAATTGGCCCAGTCTTGATCGGCCAGCAACGCCACGTCCGCAGGTGCTGCGCCCGCGACCTGACGCGCGATGGCTGATGTGGCGGCGAATACCAGAACCACGTCCGTTCCAGTTTCAGCCGTATAGGACTGCGCCACCTCACCCACCGCATCACGCAGGCTAGCGGCGGCGAAAACGGTAATCGTGTCAGGCTGAATTTCAGCATACACCACTTGCGGACACGCCATCAAAGCGAAAAACCACAACAGCAGGTAGTGGCCCGATAACCTTGTAAATCTTTGCAAACGGCTCATACTTTCGGTAGATATATCCATACGATAATTGTGCGCACCAACGCGCACGAAGGGCAACAGGCGGAACCGCAAACATGAACAGTTTGCAGCAACAAGAAATTATATTGGGCGACGCGGCCAAAACGGACCTGCGTACCCAATTTGCGGCGCTGTGCTATCGCGTCAAGAACGAAAAAGTGCAATTTTGCCTGGTGACGTCGCGACGTTCCGGTCGGTGGATCGTACCGAAGGGCTGGCCAATGAACGGGCAAACCCCGATGGACGCCGCTGCAACAGAAGCCTTTGAAGAGGCAGGCGTGCGTGGCAAAATCGAACCCCGCCCGATCGGTGTATTCAGCTACTACAAAGTCCATTCCAAGAATGAACTGCCCTGCATTGCGGTGGTTTATCCGCTCAAGGTCAAAAAGGTGCTTCGGACGTGGCCGGAACGCAAAGAACGCAATCGCAAGTGGCTGTCGCGCAAAAAAGCCGCCGCACTTGTGGATAACGCGGAACTCAGCCAGATCATCTTGCGGTTTCAGCCTGACGCCGCCTAGGCTGTGCGACCTTGCCCTTGCGCGTTGGCGGCCCTACTTTCTAACGTGTCGACGGTCTTAACGTCTGACCAGTATTGCAACGCGAGGACCCCTTGATCCGCTACACACTCAGCTGTGACAAAGACCACCGGTTTGAAAGCTGGTTTCAGTCTTCAAACGCCTTCGATGCATTGGCGCTGGGGGGGCATTTGTCGTGTGCGGTCTGTGGATCAGTGGCTGTGACGCGGGCGATGATGTCGCCGTCTGTTCCTGCCAAAGGCCGCGCGAGCGATTTAAAAACGCCCACGTCAGATGCAGAGAAAGCACTGACAAAGCTGCGCAAAGACGTTGAAGACAACAGTGATTATGTTGGTCCTAGCTTTGCTGATGAAGCCCGCAAAATGCATGATGGCGACGCCCCAGAACGCGCAATCTGGGGCGAGGCGAATTTCGCCGACGCCAAAAAGCTGATTGAAGACGGTATTCCCGTCGCCCCCTTGCCGTTCATGCCCAAACGCAAGACGAATTAGGCCAAATGAATTAGGCGCCGTCAAACGCACATAATGCATGCACGTCCATGCCGAGGCTTTCGAGTTTTGCACGCCCGCCTAGTTCTGGCAGGTCAATAACAAAGGCGCAGCCCACGACGTTGCCGCCAAGTTTTTCCAGCAGTTTAATCCCCGCTGCCGCCGTCCCACCTGTGGCCAGCAGATCATCAACAACCAAAACCTTGGCCCCGGCCTCAATCGCGTCGCTGTGGATTTCCATCACCGCCTCGCCGTATTCTAGCGTGTAGGACTGCTCAATCGTGGCACCAGGCAGTTTGCCCTTTTTGCGAATTGGCACGAACCCTTTTCCCAACTGGTGCGCAATCGCACCGCCAAGGATAAATCCGCGCGCTTCAAGTCCGACCACCACGTCGATGTCTTCGCCCGCATAGGGGTGCAGCAATTGATCCACTGCCATACGAAACCCGCGTGGATTGGCAAACAAAGTCGTCACATCACGGAACATGATCCCTTCGTGGGGGAAATCAGGAATGGTGCGGATGTAGTCGCGCACGGTTTTAGCAGGGGTTTTCATATTGGCTCCTTGAGGGACGGTTAGCGCGCAGGGTAGTGAAATCGCAACGCTGCGCGATCTTGCACTCCCAGTTTGGTGACGGTGTTGCTGTCTTCGGAAAACACGGATCGGGTTTCGTAATACGAATTGCGAATGTCGGTCATCAGGCCCATGGCCTGCGTCAGTTCTTCAAGCATGATCGGGCCCGCCTGATCAATCGGAATATCGGCGGCAAACACAATCGCTGCATCAGTCAGGGTTAGGTCCCCGTCCCAGAACACCTGCACTTGTGCGGCCCCAATCGGAACACCGTCCATTTCTGGATAGCCCGTACCGCGAATGGCATCCCCAGCACGGATCGCCTGTAAGTACAGCAAAATATGTGCGGGTTGTGATTTTGAAACGCGGCGCAGGCTTAATCCCGGGGCGGCGGCGTTGATCTGGGTGATGGCTGTATCCAGCGAACGTGTCATTTCTTTTGCCAAATCAGCGGGATAAACTTCAGGAATAGGCGCGAACGTCACAGTGACCACGGGCGGGTCCCACCGGATGATCGGTTCATTGCACCCTTGCCCGGGAATCGCGGCACATGACACCAGGCTGTAAAACTCCCCATCTGTAAGCGGCCCGTCGGTGACAACATATTCCTGCGCCGCAAGCGGCGTTGCCAGCAATAAAGCCAACAAAAACCGGATCAAAGCACCCGCCCCGCAACCGCATCAAGTTTGGCCAAAAGAATGGGATCGCGGGCCGCGGGCGTCGTCATGATCGCAAATTCCAACGCGCGATCACATCCGCAAGGACAGGCTTCGCGCGTTTGGCCCAGCCGTGCAGCAAAATCCACGACCATCGATTTCGCCGCTACCGAATTGGCAGCCAAGGTCGCGATGATGTCGGAAATGTCGACGCTCCCGTGGTCGGGGTGCCAACTGTCATAATCGGTGATCATCGCAACGCTGGCGTAGCAAAGTTCCGCTTCGCGCGCTAGTTTCGCCTCTGGCATGTTGGTCATGCCGATGACGTCGCAGCCCCAAACCTCACGGTAGAGTTTGCTTTCCGCTAACGAAGAAAATTGCGGGCCTTCCATTGCCAAATATGTGCCACCGCGGTGGATGGTCACCCCCGCCGCACGTCCCGCCAGTTCAACCGCATCGCCTAAACGGGCGCAAACAGGATGCGCTACACTGACATGGGCGACGCAACCGGTGCCGAAAAACGACTTTTCCCGCGCAAATGTGCGGTCAATAAAATCACTGACGATGACAAAATCCCCAGGCGCCATGTGTTCGCGAAACGACCCACAGGCCGACACTGAAATCACGTCCGTGCAACCGAGCCGTTTCAGCGCATCAATATTGGCGCGGTAGGGAACTGTGCTGGGCGAATGCACATGCCCGCGCCCGTGCCTTGGCAAAAACGCGACATCAACACCTCTCAGTTCACCGGTCAGGATCGCATCGGACGGCGCACCCCACGGACTGTCGACGTCGACCCACTTTGGGTTTTGCAGACCTTCAATGTCATACAGCCCAGACCCGCCGATGATGGCGACTTTTGTTTTCATACCAAAACCCCTCTCGCAACTTCACAACTCTGCCGAGTGTGGCGCCGCTTGTGAAGGCCACAAATGCGCCTGCGCGCCGCTGCGCGGGGGTGACTTTACGCAGGGCTTGGGCTAGACCGCGCGCAATCGAACATAAACCAGTCAGGTGACCATTTGCGCCAATCTATTTTTGCGAACTTTGTAGACCGTCTCGAAGATGCGGATCTAAAGCCATCGGGGCGAAACCTGACGCCCGCCCGTCTGCGGATTGAAATCCTGTCGGGTCTGACAGTGGCGCTCGCGCTCGTACCCGAAGCAGTGGCGTTTGCATTTGTCGCGGGCGTTGATCCGCTGGTCGGCCTGTATGCCGCGTTCATCGTCGGCCTGATCACCGCGCTGATCGGAGGACGCCCTGGTATGATTTCTGGTGCCACGGGGGCGTTGGCGGTTGTGATGGTGGCCTTGGTTGCCAATAACGGCGTTGAATACCTGTTTGCGACCGTTGTTTTGATGGGACTTATCCAGCTTTTCGTCGGTTTCATGCACTGGGGTAAATTCATGCGCCTTGTGCCGCACCCGGTGATGCTGGGGTTTGTTAACGGCTTGGCGATTGTTATTTTCCTTGCGCAGATGAGCCAATTTCAAGTGCCTGGCACCGCTGGCGAAGGCGGCGGACATGGCATGGCATCGGGTGATTGGCTGACGGGCACACCGTTGTATCTGATGCTCGCACTCACCGCGATGACTATGGCCATCATCTGGATTTGGCCAAAGATTACAGCGCTGGTTCCCGCACCACTTGCAGGTATTGGCATCATCGCCATCATCGTGCTCATGTTTCAACTGGACACGCCTGTTGTTGGCGATCTGGCGAGCATTAAAGGCGGCTTTCCGCCCTTCCACATCCCATCAGTCCCTTTCACGCTTGAGACTTTTTATATCATTTTGCCTTATTCAATGATCCTCGCGGCGATTGGCCTGATCGAAAGCCTGTTGACCCTGAACTTGGTCGGCGAAATCACCAATAAACGCGGGGGCGCCAGCCAAGAATGTATCGCGCAAGGCGTGGCGAACACTGTCACAGGCTTCTTTGGTGGCATGGGTGGTTGTGCGATGATCGGTCAGTCGATGATCAACGTGAAATCCGGCGGCCGCACGCGCATTGCGGGCACAGCTGCTGCCCTGTTCTTGTTGGCGTTCATCCTGTTTGCATCCGGCCTGATCGAACGCATCCCACTGGCAGCGCTGGTCGGTGTTATGTTCATGGTCGTGATCGGCACGTTCGCGTGGAACTCGTTCAAGATCATGACAAAGGTGCCGCGCATGGACGCGTTTGTGATCGTGCTGGTCACGGTTGTGACCGTAATGACAGACCTTGCGACGGCCGTTGTTGTGGGCGTCATCGTGTCTGCATTGGCCTACGCATGGTCAAACGCCAAACGCATCTATGCCAGCACGGAAATCACCGACGACGGTGCCAAAGTCTACAAAATCAACGGACCGCTGTTCTTTGGGTCCGCTGACGGATTTGTTGAGCTGTTCCAATTCGATGACGATCCAAAGTCCGTTATCATCGATTTTGAGGGGTCCCGCGTGGCAGACCAATCCGCCCTGCAAGCCATTGAAAACGTCGCCGCAAGATATGAGGACGTCGGCAAAGCGATCCAATTGCGCCACCTGACCCACGATTGCCATCAATTGTTGTCCAAGGCGGGCCACCTGATTGTGGACAGTGACGATGACCCCGACTACGAGATCGCGGTGGATTATTCGGTTAGAACAGGCATTATCGGCGGGCATTAAGCCCCGCCGCTAGTCCGGTCGATCGAGGCTGAACACCTCACGGACAACCGAATAGTTCTTATATCCGCCGCGCGCGAGTGGTTGAAATTTTGTGACGTCAAACATGCCGTCGACCAAACAATCGCCCCGAAGATGCACGCCGGTGACTTCGCCAAAGACCACGAAATTGGCGGCTCCTTCGATCTTGACGATTTGGGTCAACCGGCATTCCAAAACCGCTGGTGCTGCGGCAACATGGGCGCAATCAATCGTGCGGCAAGCGGCCTTCTCGATCCCCGCATCAACAAATTCATCGACGTCGCGTGACCACGCTCCCGACGATCTGTTCATCGCGTCGCGCATGGCATATTCCACGATATTTACAGCAAATACCCCCGTTTCACGAATATTGGCGACGCTGTCTTTGGTATCACCGCGGTCGTCCTTCGCGGAGGTAGACGCAAACATCACCTGCGGCGGCACATAGGCCACAGCGTTGAAAAATGAATACGGCGCGAGGTTGTCAGACCCATCTGCCCCGCGGCTCGAAATCCACCCGATCGGGCGCGGTGTCACCACGGCGTTGAACGGATTGTGCGGCAATCCATGGCCGTCTTTGGGTTCGTAAAACATCGTATCACCTCCTCAAAAAACCTCAGCCCAGCCAATATCTTGTTTGCATTGAAAGCGAAACAAAGGTTCACCTAAGCCAATGGAATTGCGCGACGAAACAACAGACGATTGGTGGGGCGTGGAAACGCTGTACGACCTGACCTTTGCGCCAGGCCGCAAGGCGTTGTCGTCGTATCGTTTGCGCGACGATGTTCCGCCTATCGCTGCGTTTTGTCGTGTGGTGCGCTCGGACGATGGGGTGATCGGCGGCGCGATCCGGTGTTGGCCGATCCGTATTGAAGACCACTCAGCACTGCTGCTCGGCCCCGTCGCCGTTCACCCGACGCGCCAAGGCGAAGGTTTGGGCGCGTTGATGATCCGCGATGTATTGCAGCGGGCGGCCCCTGCGGGCTGGCCGCGTGTGTTGCTGGTGGGCGATGCGCCCTATTACGCACGATTTGGGTTCAGGCCCCTAAACGGGGTCGTGATGCCACCGCCCACCAACCCTAATCGCATCCTTGGGCATGGCCCATGGGCAGGCATTCGCGGCCGTGTGCGCAAGCGTTTAGATTGAAATCACGTGACAGAAGGCTCATCTATAGCGGATGACAGATAATCCAGACGCCCTGATCCCCGTCAAACTTGGCGATCCCGCCATCCCGTTGAGCGATGAGGCACGCGACCAAATCGCCCGCCTTGCGGCGCGCCAACACAACGCCACAGGCGTGTTGATGCAGGTCGTAACCTTTTTGGGTGGGCAGGTCGAAGACGGCCTAAAACTGCTGCCCGCCAGCACCCGCGCCCGCCTTGACGGTGCCGCGATGCGTGGACTGCGTGCCAGCTATGATGCGGCCGGACGTAGCCAAGGCGGTATCGGGCGGTTCATCGCAACCGACCGCGCGCACAAGGCGCTGGCGTCGGTGTCAGGTGCTTTGGGTGGCTTGGGCGGTCTGCCGACAGCGCTGGCTGAACTGCCGCTGGCCACCACCGTAATTTTTCGTGCCGTGCAACGGATCGCAGCAGAACACGGCGAAGACCCCTTGGCCGCTGAGACCCGCGCCCAATGTTTGCATGTTTTTGGCAAAGGTGGCCCCGGCAGTGAAGACGACGGCATCGATACCAGTTTTATTGGTGCGCGCCTTGGTCTGTCCGGCGCTGCGATCAATAAACTTATCAGCAAAGTCGCGCCCAAATTTGCCACGGTGCTGGGCCAGAAACTCGCCGCGCAGACCGTCCCTGTCTTGGGCGCGGCGGCGGGGGCTGGCACGAATTACACCTTCGTCAGCTATTACACCGATATCGCCCATGTGCATTTCGGGTTGCGCAAACTGGCCCGCATATATGGCGCGGACCAAGTCGCGGACGCCTTCACACTTGAGGCGATCAAGCTGAAAAATCCGCGACTTAGGGCTTAGATCTGTTGACGTAAGAAATCATTGATCGCACCGCGTACGGACTGGTCCCCGCGTTCGCGTGCCTCATGAATGACGGTTCGCACGTCATCAAGATTAAGCCGCCGCAACATATGCTTGACCGGTCCGATAGACGCCGGCCGCATCGACAGATTGCGCAATCCCATTGCAGCAAACGCCACCGCCTCAACGGGGCGACCGGCGTCTTCGCCACAAAAACTAACAGGCGTATTGTGGGCGTGGCAGCGCGCAATCAACTGTTCCAGAAAGCTGAGGAAGCTGACGTTTAGCGTGTCATAGCGCCGACGAACCCGTTCGTTTTCACGATCCGCCGCAAAGAAAAACTGCTTGAGGTCGTTGCCGCCGATCGAGATGAAATCGACCTCTTTGAAAAAGATGTCAGGCGCAAACGCGAGGCTTGGTGTTTCGAGCATCGCCCCAATCTCAACAGCGGACGGCAGTGGATGACCGAGAATACCTTCCCGCGCCATCGCTTTGTCGAATTCGGCGCGGGCAGATCGGAATTCTTCAAGTTGCGCGACAAACGGAAACATCACCGTTAGCGGCCGTCCGTTCGCTGCACGGATCAGCGCCTGCAATTGCATCCGCAACACACCGGGTTTTTCAAGACCAACGCGGATCGCCCGCCACCCCATTGCTGGGTTGGGTTCGTCATTGGGTTTCATATAAGGCAGCACCTTGTCGGACCCGATATCAAGCGTGCGAAACGCAACCCTTTTACCATTCGCAGCGTCCATCACCTGTGCATAAAGCGCTGATAACTCAGCACGTTTTGGCATTTGACTGCGAATCAAAAACTGCAATTCCGTGCGAAACAGCCCCACACCTTCTGCACCAGAACTTTCCAATGACGGCAAATCGGCCATCAAGCCTGCGTTCATATTCAGGCCGATCACGGTGCCACATTGCGTCTTCGCAGGCAGCCCACGAATGCCCGCATACCGCGCCTGTGCTTCGGTTTGCATGGCCATTTTGTCACGAAACGCAGCCTGAACTGTGTCGTCGGGCCGCAAATGCGCGATGCCCTGATCGCCGTCCACCAAGATCGGATCGCCGTTCAGCGCCTCAGCCGTGATGCCTGTCGCTTGGATCACCAACGGGATCGCCCACGCCCGCGCAATAATCGCCGCGTGGCTGCCGACTGACCCTTCTTCTAGCACGATTCCCTTGATTTTCTTGCCGTAGTCCAGCAATTCACCAGGCCCAATATTGCGTGCCACCAGCACCGGATTCACCGGCACTTCCGCGCCAGTATTGCTACCCTGTCCAGTCAAAATCCGCAGCAGACGGTTTGATAAATCATCGAGGTCATGCAACCGGTCGCGCAAATAGCTGTCGGCTGATTGCATCCGCGTGCGTGCCAGTGACTGTTCTTTTTCGACGGCAGCCTCGGCGGATAGGCCTTGGGCGATATCGGCCTCCATTCGTTTCATCCAACCGCGTGAATTGGCGAACATCCGGTAGGCTTCAAGCACCTGTTTTTGGTCTTTGTTAACAGTTTTTGTCTGCGTCAGCATCTCATCGACCGACACGCGTAACGTGTCCACGGCCTCGCGCAGACGTGCCAGTTCAACATCGGGATCATCGGCCACCACATTGGTGACGACGACGCGCGGTTCGTGCAAATACACATTGCCGCCCGCAGCCCCCTCTTGGCCAACCAATCCCTTGAACATAACGGGTTCTTGGTGGCGTGTTCGCATTGCGGCGCCCTCACCGGCGAAGGCGCCCAATTCATTCATTTCGGCCAAAACCATGGCAACCACCTCGAGGGCGTAGACCTCATCTGCGGTGAATTCGCGCGACTCGCGGCTTTGGACGACCAAGACGCCCATTGTTTCGCCGATCCGCTGCACCGGTATGCCACAGAAACTGGAATACCGTTCCTCGCCCGTTTCGGGCATGTAACGAAATCCTCGCGCTGCGGGGGCGTCTGCGGTGTTCACGACACGGCGTGTTTTGGCGACACGACCAACCAGACCTTCGCCAAGGCGCATCCGCGTTTGATGCACAGCCTCTTGCTGCAAACCTTCTGTCGCACAAAGTTCTAGCGTATCAGCATCGCGAAAAAGGTATATCGAACAAACCTCTGCGCGCATCGAATTGGCGATAAGGCGCACAATTTCATTCAATCGCGCCTGCCCTGCTTCACCGCTGGCCATCACGTCACGCAGACGGACCAGCAACTTGCGGCTTTCTGTCTCAAAACCTTGTGGCATGTGATCTCCCGCAACCTTTAAAAATGAGACTACAGCCCGGCGCAATGGGTCGCAATGGCGTCATGCACGCACAGGTTGCAAATTCTAAGGTCCGCTTACCGATGCAACGGACCTGAATTGCGCACTCAAACTGTCAGGTCGTATGTCACCCACTGCGTCGACTGCGCGACTTTGTCATAAAGCCCGCGCGCCCGCGCATTGTCTGCCGCCGTGATCCAGCGCACGACGCTGTGGCCCTGCTCTGCCGCACGCACTTTGATTGCATCAATCAATTTATCGGCCGCACCCGATCCACGGGCCGCCTCAGCAACAAACAGATCATCCAGAAACAACCCCGACGCGGCCGCCAAGGGTCGCGCAAACGCGCGATAATGTGCAAAGCCAACCAATGTGCCGTCGTTGTCGGCGACCAATCCGTTCACCTCATGGGCAGGATCAGTCAGCCACGTCCAAACCGTTGCGCGCATTTCGGGCGTCTGCAGAACCTCGTAAAACTGCGCATAGGAACTATACAAGGCGTCCCATGCAGACCGATCCGCCGTCTGAACTGCGCGAATAATCACGCTGTTTTATCAAGCTCGAACGCATCATGCAGCGCTTGTACGGCCAGTTCCATGTACTTGCGATCAATCAGCACGGACACTTTAATCTCGGACGTTGTGATGACCTTGATGTTCACCCCTTCGTCGCGCAACACCGAAAACATTTTTGCCGCCACACCCGCGTGGCTGCGCATCCCGATCCCGACAATGGACACTTTCGCAACGTCGGTATCAGCGACCAGATCGTGGAAATTGATTTCACCGGACGCCTTGGCATCTTCCATCGCCATTTGCGCGCGTTTCACCTGATCGGTCGGGCACGAAAACGTCATATCCGTGCGGCCTTCTTCTGAGATGTTCTGAACGATCATATCAACGTTCACGCCCGCCTCAGACAGAGGCACAAAAATCGCGGCGGCAATTCCAGGGCGGTCAGCCACCGAAATCAGCGTCATTTTTGCCTCGTCGCGACTAAACGCAACGCCGGCGACCACATTGGATTCCATGATTTCTTCCTCCGCACAGACGAGCGTTCCTGCATCGTCAGATTGTTCTTCAAATGATGACAGCACGCGCAAGCGCACTTTATATCGCATTGCCAACTCGACGGAACGCGTCTGCAAAACCTTAGCACCGAGCGACGCCAGTTCCAGCATTTCCTCAAATGCGATCTTGTCGAGCTTTCGTGCCTTGGACGTCACCCGAGGGTCGGTCGTATAAACGCCGTCCACGTCGGTATAGATGTCGCAGCGAATAGCCTCGAACGCAGCGGCAAACGCCACGGCCGTCGTGTCAGACCCGCCGCGCCCCAGCGTGGTGATCCGCCCTTCAGGGCTTACACCTTGGAACCCCGCGACAATCGCGACTTTCATGCCTTCGCCGAACTTCGCCATAATGTTATCGGTCGGAATTTCTTCGATGCGGGCTGAACTATGGGCCGACGTCGTCTTCACCGGCACCTGCCAGCCCTGCCAACTGCGCGCTGGGACGTCCATTTCCTGCAAGGTCAGCGCCATCAAACCCGCGGTCACGTTTTCACCGGAACTGACAATTGCGTCGTATTCACGCGCGTCATGCAATGGCGATATTTCGTTCACAAAACCGACCAGTTTATTTGTTTCACCGGCCATGGCAGACACGATCACGATCACGTCGTTGCCTTTGGCCACTTCCACGCCAACCCGCTTGGCCGCACGTTTGATACGGTCGATGGTGGCAACGCTCGTGCCGCCGAATTTCATCACCAGAACTGGCATAGTCTGTCCCCAAGGTCGTGCATCAATTAAGTCCGCGTCGTCATAGGACGCGCGGGTGCGCGACGCAAGGTCAGGCGCGCAACACCGCGCCGGGGTTCATGATGCCGCGCGGGTCCAGCGCGTCCTTGATTACACGCATCATCGCCAGCTTTGCAGGGTCGCCGTAAGTCTCCAGATCAGTGACCTTGAGCCGCCCGATGCCATGTTCCGCGCTCACCGATCCGCCGAATGAATGGGCCAGATCGTGCACCGCCGTCTTGATTGCATCGCGCTGGTCTTGGTGATCGACACGGCTGCGCCCCGCCATTGGAAAGACATTGTAATGCAGGTTTCCATCCCCCAAATGCCCAAAACAATTTATACGGAACGGGCCGATTTTGGCAAGGATCGCAGGGGCCATCGCGATAAATTCAGGAACGCAGGAAATTGGCACTGAAATATCATGGGAAGACACCGACCCGATGCGCCTGTTGCCCTCGGGGATCATCTCTCGAATTTTCCAAAGGTCCTGCGCTTGGCTGGCGGACTGTGCAATGACCCCGTCCAAAATCAGATCGCCAGCGCTCTCGAACAGATCCTCCAAAGCGCCCTGCGCCGACTGGCGAACCGGCAGGCCAATTTTCATCAAAACCGACCATTCAGGTGCCTCTTTGAAGGGCGCTTTGTACGCCAGCCCCGCCTCATCAAGGAAATCGAACCCTTGTCGGTGGATCAGCTCAAATGCAGTCACACTCTCACCCAAATGCTCACCTGCCTTGGACAACAGCGACACGGCGGCGGCGGGGGTTGGCACGACAAACAGCGCCGTTGCCTCATCAGCCGGACGCGGCATCATCCGCAACGATGCACCCGTAATCACACCCAATGTCCCTTCGGACCCGATCATCAAGTCACGCAGATCATAGCCAGTGTTGTCTTTGCGCAGACGGCTCATGCCGTTCCAGATTGTCCCGTCGGCCATCACGACCTCCAAACCCAAACACTGCACGCGCGCATTGCCGTAGCGGATCACGTTCAAACCACCCGCGTTGGTCGCCAAAAGCCCACCAATCCGCGCCGACCCCTCAGACGCCAGTGACAATGGGAACAATCGCCCAACATCGCTTGCAGCGGCCTGTACATCGGCCAATATCACACCCGCATCGACCTCAATCACATTGTCATGCCGGTAAACCGCCCGAACCTTGTTCATGCGCGCCAACGACAAAATCACCGGTACCGGCCCCTCTGCCACGGTTTGCCCGCCAACCAACCCCGTGCCACCCGAATAGGGCACGACCGGAACATGTGCGCCAAAACACGCGGTCATCAACGCCGAAACTTCATCGACGGACGCAGGCGACACCACCACGCCTCGCCCGGACCAACGCCCGCGTGGTTCGACCAAAAATCCTGTTGGATCAGCCAAAAACGCGGCCTCAGGCAGCACGTTCCGCAACTTTTCTACAAATATCTCGTCTACGGAATTTAACGCCATGTCAGCTTCCCCGTTCGTCATTGCTTCTCAAATATCCCAGGGAGTCCAAAGGACGGGGCAACGCCCCAA
>JAGGNB010000137.1 GCA_017886375.1 Octadecabacter sp. | reverse complement strand
TATGATCGCCGTGGTCATAAAAAATCTCAGTACATGGACCACAGGGGCCGGTTGGGCCCATGCGCCAGAAATTGTCGTCTGTCGCGATGCGGATAATGCGGTCGTCGGGCACGCCAATCTTTTTCCAAAGATCATAGGCTTCGTCATCGGTGTGATAGACGGTCACCAGAAGTTTGGATTTATCGATGCCGAAATCTTTGGTCAGCAGATTCCACGCGAATGGGATGGCTTCGGATTTGAAATAGTCCCCAAAACTGAAATTGCCGAGCATCTCAAAGAACGTATGGTGGCGGGCGGTATAACCGACGTTGTCCAGATCATTGTGCTTGCCGCCTGCGCGCACGCATTTTTGTGAACTGGTTGCACGCTGATAGTCGCCTGATTCCACACCCGTAAAGCGGTTCTTGAATTGAACCATGCCAGAATTAGTGAACATGAGCGTCGGGTCATTGCGCGGCACCAGCGGGCTGGACGCCACGACCGCGTGTCCTTGGCGCGCATAGTAATCAAGGAAGGTGGATCGGATGTCTGACAGGCTGGTCATGGGTTTGGCTTTCCGTCGGGGTCAATCAATGCTGTCGTGAAATAGCCTTGCGCCGAACGCAAGTCCACAGCGCGCAACGCGAAAAGGGCGCAAGGTTTCCCCTGCGCCCTCGATGGCCCCCAAATCGACCAATAATCTGTTTCAGTCTTCGAGAAGCGCGTCGTCTTCTTTGCCTGGTTTCTTGGGTGCATCGTCTTTATTGGCTGCACCGTCAAAATCAAGTCCGTGCGCTGCGCGGATTTTATCCTCGATCTCGTTGGCGAAGTGTGGGTTTTCACGCAGGAATGCCTTGGCGTTTTCACGGCCCTGCCCGATGCGTTCATCGCCATAAGAAAACCATGAGCCGGATTTTTCGACGATGCCGGCTTTGACGCCCATGTCGACCAATTCGCCCAACTTGGAAATGCCTTCGCCATACATGATGTCAAATTCGACCTGCTTGAACGGTGGGGCGACCTTGTTCTTAACGACCTTTACTCGGGTGCTGTTGCCAACAATCTCGTCGCGGTCCTTAATGGATCCGATGCGACGAATGTCCAGACGCACGGAAGAGTAGAATTTCAACGCGTTTCCGCCTGTCGTTGTTTCGGGCGAGCCAAACATAACGCCGATTTTCATCCGGATTTGGTTGATGAAGATAACCGTACATTTGGTGCGGCTGATTGATCCGGTCAGCTTGCGCATGGCTTGGCTCATCAGGCGGGCATGAACGCCGACGGAATGATCACCCATGTCGCCTTCAAGCTCGGATTTCGGCGTCAGCGCTGCAACAGAGTCGACCACAATCATCGAGACCGCGCCGGAGCGGACCAGCGTATCGACAATCTCTAGTGCCTGTTCACCCGTGTCGGGCTGCGAAATTAACAGCTCATCAAGGTTAACGCCAAGCTTCTTGGCATAACCGGGATCAAGCGCGTGCTCTGCGTCGACAAACGCACAAACGCCGCCTTTTTTCTGCTCTTCCGCGAGGCAATGCAGCGTCAGCGTGGTTTTACCTGACGATTCAGGCCCGTAAATCTCAACGACGCGCCCTTTCGGGATACCGCCAATGCCAAGTGCGATGTCCAGGCCAATCGACCCTGTCGACGTGCTTTCGATCTCTTGAACAGCATTGCCGCCCAACGTCATGATCGATCCCTTGCCAAACTGACGTTCGATCTGTGCCAGCGCCGAATCGAGCGCTTTTTGTTTGTCCGCTGATTTCTTGTCTGTCATCTTTAGGAGCTCTGCCGTTGCCATGATTTTTGTCCTTATTCCATGCCCCCCTAGATGCTTCAATGGGGGTCGTAATTGATGCTGCGTTCACCTCTTGTTCTCACCCTTATGAGATCAAAACAAGAACACTTCAACTAAAATCGTTCACAACTCATCTTTCCCGCAGAGGTGTTAAAGAGTAGTTTACAAAATAATGAGGAATAGGAGTGGCGTGTAAATGCTTGTATTTGCGAAGGAAAAATTGGTTTTTTTAGCGATGCCGAAGACAGGAACGACCGCACTTGAGGCCGCATTGGCCCCGCGTTCGGACATGGTGATGCGCAATCCACCGATTCTAAAACACACGCCAGCCTACCGATATAACCGCTTTTTGGTGCCTTATCTTGAAAAATGTGGGCTGGAAGACATGAAGGTGATCTGTGTTGTGCGCCATCCGATTGGGTGGCTGGGCAGTTGGTATCGCTATCGCCAGCGCGCCGATGTGGATGGCCATCCCCACAGCACCAAGACCATCGCGTTTGACGATTTTGTCAACGAATATGCCAAGGGTGAACCCGCAGGATGGGCCAATGTCGGCAGTCCAACAAAGTTCCTGCGTCGTGGCAGCGGCGAGGTCATCGTCGACCACCTGTTTCAATACGAACAGATGGACAAACTGGTTTCGTTCTTTGAGGAACGATTGGACTTCAAAATCACGCTCAAGCAGCGCAATGTGTCGCCAGACGGTGATCTGACGCTCAGCGAGAAGACAGAAAGTAAGCTGCAGCGCAAAAGGCCGGAAATGTATTCGGATTGGAACGCCGCGAAACGCTAGCTTTGGCCCCTAAGACGGTTGGCATCACGAAGCACGGCTGTGTCCGCATCATGAACCGCGATCAATTCAAACAAAAACCAGCCTGTCTTTTATGCCTTTAGCGTGTCGGTTGACGCAAAGAACATCGCTTGGCTGACCGCAGATTGCACCTGCGTTTCCTGGAATGGCTTTGAGATCAAGAACGCGGGCTCTGGTCGATCGCCTGTCAGCAGGCGCTCCGGGAAGGCTGTGATGAAAATGACCGGCACCTCCATGATCGCCAAAAGATCGTTCACCGCATCAATACCGGACGAATTATCGGCCAGTTGAATGTCAGCAAAAATCACATCGGCGCCCTGTCGGCGACCCAGTATGACCGCTTCGGCGTGGGTGTGCGCGATACCAATAACGTTGTGGCCAAGACCACTGACGATCGCCGACAAGTCCGCGGTAATAATCGGTTCGTCTTCAATGATCATCACCCGACCTTTGAAACATTGCGCGCGATCCGCGTTGGCCGTTCCGATGTGTGTGCGGACATCATCAACGCCGATCTGCATGATGAGCGCAATGTCCTTCAAGCTGAAGTCCTCTATTGTGCGCAGCAACAATGCCTCGCGTGAATTGGCCGACAGGTTGGCGAGCAAGCCATGCGCACGGCTGCGCAGACCGGCTTCGGTATCGACAAACTGCTGGCCAGAGGTGGTCCAAATGGCATGGAAACACTTGAACAGGTTCACTTTAACCGGATTTTCATTGTCAAAGTCCGACCGATCCTTGAGTATCACTTCAAGCGCAGCGACCGTGTATTTGTCACCCCGCAACTGCGATCCTGTCAGGGCACGCGTGTCGCGACGAAGATACAGCAGTTCATACGCGATAAGATCGGAGAATTTGGCCTCGCCGGCGGATTGTTCATGTTTTTAGCTTTTTCGCGATGCACTTGGAACAAAATCCGATCAAACGCGTTTGATGTCAGAGAGTGTATCAGTTTCTAAGCATCGTAGTATTGAGGTACTATCGTAACCGCCGAAGACCCCAAAAAGGCGCAGATCGCGAAATATTCCGACAAGAACCTTAAACATGTTTTTTCGGATCTTGAACACGAAGACATGCCGGACGAAATAAGTGATCTGTTGTCGGCGCTGCGCGCGCAAGACGATAGGGCGACGTCAGACAATGACCAACCTCGATCCGCGTGACGCGTTGGTGACACATCTTCCAGCGCTCAGGGTGTTTGCCCTCAGGTTGACGCGCAACAGATTTACAGCGGATGATATGATGCAGTACACGGTGCTTAAGGCATGGGCAAACATGGATAAATTCAATCCCGGGACGAATATGCGGG
>JAGGNB010000154.1 GCA_017886375.1 Octadecabacter sp. | reverse complement strand
AGGATCAAGAGTGATGTTATATGAATTAGACGGACATTCGCCCCAAGTTCACCCCGACGCATGGATCGCGCCAGGCTGTCATCTAATCGGCAAAGTGGTGGTCAAGGCGGGCGCGTCTGTTTGGTTCGGCACGACCATTCGTGGCGATAACGAAACCATTACAATTGGCGTTGGCAGCAACGTGCAAGAGAACTGCGTTCTGCACACCGATATCGGCTTTCCGTTGAGAATTGGTTCGTTTTGTACAATCGGCCACAGTGCTATTTTGCATGGATGTATAATTTGTACAAAGTCGCTGGTCGGTATGGGGGCAACGGTTTTGAATGGCGCAATGATTGGCGCGGGGTCTTTGGTCGGGGCCAATGCACTGGTCACCGAAGGCAAGATTATTCAGCCAGGATCGATGGTCATGGGGGCGCCTGCCAAGGTAATCCGCGAACTTGACGCCGCCGCGATTGCAGGACTTGAAGCGTCGGCGTATCATTACCGTGAAAACGCAGCGCGATTCCGTGCCAGCTTAAAACCGATCGGTGAGCATGGTTAAAACCATAGCAACCTTAGTTAACATCTTAACACATATGACCACGCTGGTAAGGAAACCTTGTGATGACTGACGCGCCTAAATCGCTTGTCCGCCGGCCCAAATGGCCAACATCAACATCGCGCCCCGTGGTGACGCCGTTGCAGCCCTCTGTCGTCTACGCATCCCCCGATCCTGACGCGCTGGATGCGCAATACAATGATGCGTCCGGTTTCACCTATGCCCGCGAAGGCCACCCCAATGCATCCGTACTGGCGCAAAAGATCGACGGTCTTGAAGGCATGTCTGGCGGCATCATCACCGGATCAGGCATGTCGGCTATCGGTGCGGTATTTCTGGGTGTGTTGCAGGCGGGCGATCATGTGATCGGCGCGGATCAGCTTTATGGGCGCACATTGCGCCTGATGGCGGACGATTTGCCAAAATTCGGGGTGCAGACATCGCTTGCGGACCCGACGAACGCAAATGCCATCGCCGCCGCGATCCGGCCAAACACCAAAATGATCGTGGTTGAGGTTGTATCAAACCCGACGATCCGCATCGCCGATATGGATGGGATCGCAGCGCTATGCAAGGATCGCGGGATCCTGTTGATGGTCGACAATACATTTACCACGCCGCGCGGCTATCAACCGTTTGACCATGGCGCGGATATCGTGATCCACAGCGTGACAAAACTGCTGGCGGGGCATTCGGATGCGACGTTGGGATACGTTGTGGCCAAAGACGCGGCACTGATGGAAAAGATCAATATCGCCAATGTCACATGGGGCCTCACGCCGAGCCCGTTTGACTGCTGGCTTGCCGAACGCGGCTTGCAGTCGTTCGATCTGCGTTATGATCGCGCCGAGGCGACGGCGATTGAACTCTCCGCAGCACTGGCAGGATTGCCCGGCGTCACCCGCGTGCTGCACCCAAGCCGCCCTGATCATCCCGACCACAACCGCGCGGCACAGGTTCTGGGAAACCGCCCCGGCAATATGATGTCATTTGAAGTCGCGGGCGGGCGCAAAGCTGCCAACGCGCTGACCCGCGCCGCGCCCGATCTGCCCTTTGCGCCAACATTGGGCGATGTGGGAACGACGCTCAGCCATCCCGCGTCATCGTCCCACCGCGCCCTCACCGAACAGGGGCGCGCGGCCCTTGGCATATCAGAGGGGTTCTTTCGCGTGTCTGTCGGTCTCGAAGACCCAGCCTTGCTGATCGCCGAACTGACAGATGCAATTGCCCAGAGCCAAAAAGCCTAATCCATGTCCGACATTCGCGCCCTCATCATGGCCCTGCCGCATCCGGTGATATTAATAGATGCGGCAGAGCGGATCAGTGCAACAAATGCGCCTGCCAAACACCTGATCGGGATGGCGTCGGACGGGTTGCCCTATATCACGGCCCTGCGCCAACCGGCCCTGATCGACGCCGTTGAGGCGACGTTGAAAGACGCCAAACTGCGCGTCGTGCGATACCTCGGCAATGACGGCGCGCGCGATACGACATGGACCGTGACAGTCACCGCCGCAACGCTGACGGATGGGGCGACAGTTGTGTTGTCGTTTCAGGATATGACAGCCGTGGAAGACGCCAATGATATGCGGCGCGATTTTGTCGCCAATGTCAGCCACGAATTGCGCACGCCGCTGACGTCGCTGTTGGGGTTCATCGAAACCCTGCGCGGTCCGGCCAGCGAAGATCGTGCAGCGCAAACACGGTTTCTGGGGATCATGGAACAAGAAGCGGAACGGATGCACAATCTGGTCGAAGACTTGATGTCATTAAACCGTGTTGAGGGTCAGGAACGCATCAAGCCGACGCTGCAGACAAATTTATGTGGGCTGATTGATGATGTTTTAGCGGCGATGAAGCCACGCGCAGATGCGGCGGGTGTCACACTGATGTCTGAGCAGCCCAGCAGTGCGGTCTTTATCTTGGCGGATCGCGAACAGATGTGGCAGGTGATCGCCAATCTTGTGGAGAACGCGGTAAAATACGGCACGAAAAGCGGGTCTGACGGGGGCGTTGTCACGGTGCGGCTGCGCGGGCCGACACATGAACCTGCGTTGCTGCAAACGGGTGTACGGCTCAGCGTTATT
Source organism: Octadecabacter sp. (assembly GCA_017886375.1). Classification (GTDB taxonomy): domain Bacteria; phylum Pseudomonadota; class Alphaproteobacteria; order Rhodobacterales; family Rhodobacteraceae; genus Octadecabacter. Next base: position 12,765 of record JAGGNB010000154.1, on the reverse strand, counting down.
GATCAAGGTGATGGCATTGCGGCGCACCATATTGCGCGACTCACCCATCGGTTTTACCGCGTTGATTCCCACCGCAGTCGCGAAGTCGGTGGAACGGGTCTGGGGCTTGCGATTGTGAAGCACATTATCAATCGCCATCGCGGTCGGTTGCGTATTTCCAGTGTCGTGGGTCAAGGCACTGAATTCACCGTCATTTTACCTGCATCTACAGATGGCGCGACGGAGTTGGCCAACTGAATAAACCAGACGGTTTTCGCGACTGTCATATTACTTTTACACAACTGTCACAAAAGCGTTTTGAACGCGGCTTAGTTCGGCGTTCAAGACCTCTCGATCCGCGAGGGGTCAGAGATGACACATGTAGGAGATACGAATGTCTGTTCTCAAATTGACCGTTTCAACGCTGGCGATCACCGCCATGTCCGCAACCGTCGCTGTAGCCCGCGACAACGTCCAGATCGCTGGATCGTCCACCGTTCTGCCATATGCGGCCATCGTCGCTGAATTCTTTGGCGAAAATACTGATTTCCCAACCCCTGTGGTTGAATCCGGCGGATCGTCCGCTGGCCTGAAACGCTTCTGCGAAGGTGTCGGCGAAAACACAATCGACATCGCCAATGCGTCACGCGCGATCAAAGACAGCGAAATCGCGATCTGCGCCGAAAATGGCGTCACCGATATTGTCGAAGTGCGCATCGGTTATGACGGCATCGTTTTTGCGTCCGACATCAACGGCAACGCGTTCGCGTTCACGCCATCCGATTGGTACACGGCGCTAGCCGCTGAAATGCCAATGGACGGCGCAATGGTTGCAAACCCGAACATCGATTGGGCGCAGGTCAATGCTGATTTTGCCGACCAACCGATCATGGCGTTCATTCCGGGCACAAAACACGGCACCCGCGAAGTGTTTGAAGAAAAAGTTCTGTTGCAGGGCTGTGAAGACAGCGGCGCAATGGCTGCAATGATCGACATGGGCATGGACGAAGACACAGCAGAGGGCGCGTGCATGGCTGTGCGCACCGATGGTCTGTCCGTCGATATCGATGGCGATTACACCGAAACACTGGCCCGCATCGAAGCTGACACAAACGGCATCGGCGTGTTCGGACTGTCGTTTTACGAAAACAACACCGACAAGTTGCAGGTTGCGACCATGTCCGATGTGGTCCCAACGACGCAATCCATCTCGACCGGTGAATACCCTGTGTCACGCCCGCTCTATTTCTATATCAAAGCGGCGCATGTCGGTGTGATCCCCGGCTTGCAGGAATTCGCATCGTTCTTTGTGGCCGATGAACTCGCTGGACCGAGCGGACCATTGGCCGACTATGGCCTCGTGTCTGATCCGGAATTGGCAGACACCCAAGCAGCGGTGGCAAATGTCACGCTGATGGGACAATAAGACATACAAAATTTGCGGGGGCGCGTTATGTGCCCCCGCAGACCTTTTAAAAACGGGTTCACTGCTGAACCAAAAGCCTGATCGGACCAGACGTGCTGCCCCTTACCGTTCCCTTCTTTGCAACCATCGGCCTTGCGATTGTCGGCTATCTGCTGGCCCGTCGCCGCGCCTTGTCAGTTGCATCCGGCGACATTCGTGTCCTGAACGCCTTGCCGCACCAACACGGGCTTAACACCGCGCTCTCCACGCTGTTGCCGCCCCTTGCCGTGATGCTGATCTGGGCCTTGGCTGTGCGCATAGGCGCAAGCCGTGATCTGGTTCTGGCCCCGCAAAATCCGGCATTCACCTACATCGCGCTGATCGGCCTTTCTGTCACGGGCTTTGTGCTGTCGTTGCTGCGCATCAGCCGTGATTTTCGCGCCAGAAACGCGTCCGAACGCTGGATTATGGCGCTGCTCATCTTCGCCTCTACAATTGCGATTCTGACGACTGTGGGCATCGTGCTGTCGATGGTGACCGAGACATATAGCTTCTTTGGCCAATACGACTGGCGCGATTTCTTCTTTTCGACCACGTGGTCACCAAACTTTCGCGGCGGGTCTGATTTGGGGATTATTCCGCTGATCTGGGGCACGCTTTACATCAGCTTTATCGCACTGGTCCTTGCGGTGCCTGTGGGCCTGTTCGCCGCTGTGTATCTGTCGGAATACGCATCACCTCGCATGCGATCAATCGCCAAGCCATTGATAGAAGTCCTCGCGGGAATTCCGACAATTGTGTACGGATTGTTCGCGCTGGTGACGGTCGGGCCCCTGTTGCGCGATTATTTCGCGGCACCGATGGGTCTGGGCCAAAGCGCGTCGTCGGTTATGACTGCAGGGTTGGTCATGGGGATCATGTTGATCCCGTTCGTGTCGTCCTTGTCGGATGATATCATCAACGCCGTGCCGCAAGCGATGCGCGACGGCTCCCTTGGTCTTGGTGCGACGAAAAGCGAAACCATCCGCCAAGTCGTTGTACCCGCCGCACTGCCCGGGATCGTCGGCGCGGTATTGCTGGCCGCCTCGCGCGCGATTGGCGAAACCATGATTGTTGTGCTTGGGGCAGGTGCCGCCGCGCGCCTGTCGCTGAACCCGTTCGAGGCGATGACCACCGTGACAGTCAAAATCGTCAGCCAACTTACTGGCGACACGGACTTTGCATCGCCCGAAACACTGGTGGCGTTTGCATTGGGCCTGACGCTGTTTGTCATCACCCTCGGGCTTAACGTCGTCGCATTGTTCATCGTGCGTAAATATCGGGAGCAATACGAATGAGCGCTTCAAAACACGGCTCCCTGTTGCAAACAGACCCGCACACCAAAAAGCGCAACGCAGCCGAAAAACGGTTCCGGATGTATGGTCTGTCCGCCATCGCGATCGCATTGATCGCATTGGTCATTCTGCTGGTGTCGATCATCAGCAACGGCGCGTCATCGTTCCGCCAGACCTATCTCAGCTTTCCGGTCACCATTAACGCGGCCGAAATTGAGGCCGCTGAATCGGCGCTGCTCAAAACTGGCGCCTATAACAAAATCATCCAGACCAGCCTGCTGACCTATCTGACCGAAAACGACCTGCTGCAAGACATACCTGAGGAGGATGCCTTTGGAATGATTTCGGATGAAGCCGGGGCCACATTCCGCGAATTTATCCTTGCAAATCCAGAGGCTGCAGGCACTTCATTCCAGCTCAATCTGCTCGCCAACGGGCGCATTGACGGTTATTTCAAAGGCCGCGTCACGGCACAAACGGCCCTGCTGGATAAGAACGTGACACCAGCACAACTGGTCATGGCGGATCGGTTGGCGGAGCAAGGCGCGCTGGTCAAACGGTTCAACTGGGCGTTTTTCACCAATCCCGACGCGTCTGATCAACGCCCCGAAGCGGCGGGTCTTGGCGTGGCAATTTTGGGCTCATTTTACATGATGGCGGTGGTGTTGTTTCTGGCGTTGCCGATTGGCGTGGCGGCGTCGATCTACCTCGAAGAATTTGCGCGCAAAAGCTGGATTACGGATGTGATCGAGGTGAATATCGCCAACCTCGCCGCCGTGCCATCCATCGTTTATGGCATCCTTGGTCTGGCCATTTTCATCAACTTTGCGGAATTGAACCAATCCTCACCATTGGTGGGCGGGCTTGTGCTGACACTGATGACCTTGCCGACGATCATCATTTCCACCCGCGCATCGCTGAAATCAATCCCGCCAAGCATTCGCGATGCGGCACTTGGCGTCGGTGCGTCCAAGATGCAGTCGGTGTTTCATCATGTCCTGCCGCTTGCCGCGCCGGGCATCCTGACAGGCACGATCATCGGGTTGGCGCAAGCGCTTGGCGAAACCGCACCACTGTTGTTGATCGGCATGGTCGCGTTCGTGAAAGAATACCCTGCCGCGTGGTCGCCAGATGCGGGCCTGTTCGGGGAGGCTTCGACAGCCTTGCCCGTGCAGGTGTTCAACTGGACCCAACGCAGCGATCCGGCCTTCGTGGAACGCGCGTCCGGTGCGATCATTACGTTGCTGATATTCCTGCTGATCATGAACGCGCTTGCCATATTCCTGCGTAAGAAATTTGAACGTCGCTGGTAGCGATATGGAAGGACCAAACCCCATGACCAACATCAAGATTTCTGCCAAAGGCGTGCAGGTCTATTACGGCGACAACCATGCCATCAAGGACGTGGACGTTCAGATCGAAGACAAGACCGTGACCGCGTTTATCGGTCCGTCGGGCTGTGGCAAGTCCACATTTTTGCGCTGTTTGAACCGGATGAACGACACTATTGATATCTGCCGAGTGCAAGGTGACATCCGCATTGATAATGAGGATATCTACGACCCAGCCGTCGATCCAGTGCAACTGCGCGCCAAGGTTGGGATGGTGTTTCAAAAACCAAATCCTTTCCCGAAATCGATCTATGATAACGTCGCCTATGGCCCGAAAATCCACGGGTTGGCGCGCAACAAGGCCGATCTTGATGAAATCGTTGAAAAATCCCTACGCAAGGCCGCGTTGTGGACCGAAGCCAAGGATCGTCTTGACGCGCCGGGTACCGGATTGTCCGGTGGGCAACAGCAACGCCTGTGTATCGCGCGTGCAATTGCCACGGCACCTGAAATCTTGCTGATGGACGAACCGTGCAGTGCCCTTGACCCGATTGCGACAGCGCAGGTCGAAGAACTGATCGATGAATTGCGCCAGAGCTACAGCGTCGTCATTGTTACCCATTCGATGCAACAGGCCGCACGGGTCAGCCAAAAAACCGCCTTCTTCCACTTGGGCAACCTTGTGGAATACGGTGTGACGGACAAAATTTTTACCAATCCCGAAGACCCGCGCACGGAAAGCTACATTTCCGGCCGGATCGGATAAATCAAGGGTAAGGAGAGCACCATGAGCGAACATATTTCATCGGCCTATGACCGCGATCTGGAAAGCATCCAGACACTGATCGTCAAAATGGGTGGCTTGGTCGAACACGCCATTCTGGAAGCCGCGCAAAGCCTTGAGGCCCGCGATATCGAACGGGCGGATATCACGCGCAAGGCTGACAAAGTGATTGACGCATTGGAAGAACAGATCAACGAAGAAGCCGCGCGGGTCATCGCCTTGCGCGCGCCAGTGAGCAAAGATTTGCGCGCCTTGTTGTCTGTCCTGAAACTTGCATCAAGTCTGGAACGCGTCGGGGATTACGCGAAAAACATGGCCAAACGCACGCCGATCCTTGCGGAAATGGCACCAATTTCAGGGGCGGATGCAGCACTACGCCGCATGTCAAAAGAGGTGCAATCGATGCTGCGCGACGCGCTGGATGCTTACGTGCGCAAAGACGTGGAACTGGCGGAAAACGTGCGGCAACGCGACCTAGAAGTGGATCAGATGTACAACGCGCTGTTTCGTGAATTCCTGACCTTCATGATGGAAGACCCGCGCAATATTTCAGCCTGTATGCACATGCATTTCATCGCCAAGAACGTTGAACGCATGGGCGATCTGGTGACCAATATGGCCGAACAGGTGATTTATATGGTCAGCGGCGTGATGCCAGAAGAAGACCGCCCAAAAATGGGCAGCACCGTAACGGCGCAAGACATTTAGAATGACCCAGCCACACGTCCTTGTCATCGAAGACGAACCCGCACAGCGCGAAGTGCTGAGCTATAATCTGAACGCCGAAGGCTACCGCGTCACCACGGCCGAAAACGGTGAGCAGGGGTTGTTGGTGGTCGCTGAAGACGCGCCCGATGTTATCGTGCTGGATTGGATGTTGCCGCATGTGTCAGGGATTGAGATTTGCCGCCAACTCAAGACCCGCAACGATACCCGCACTATTCCAATCATCATGCTGTCGGCAAGATCTGAAGAGGTCGACAAAGTGCGCGGGCTGGAAACCGGCGCAGATGACTATGTTGTTAAACCCTACGCGGTCGCTGAATTAATGGCCCGTGTGCGCACGCAGTTGCGCCGCGTTCGGCCATCAAAAGTCGGGCAAGTCCTGACGTTTGGCGACATCGAACTGGACGCTGACACGCACCGTGTGACGCGCAGTGATGTTGAACTAAAACTCGGCCCAACGGAATTTCGCCTGCTTGCGACGTTCATGGAAAAAGCGGGCCGCGTGCTCAGCCGTGAACAATTGCTCGATCGGGTCTGGGGGCGCGATATTTACGTCGATACGCGCACGGTTGATGTCCACGTTGGGCGTCTACGCAAAGTATTGACGCAAAATGGTGGCGATGATCCGCTGCGCACGGTGCGCGGCGCGGGTTATGCGCTGGGGTAGTGCCCGTCGCTAGCCCTGTTCGGCTTTGCGTTCATCCGCCTTCGCCTTGATCGTTGCCCCGCGCGATATCAGGGATGCGGTGATAACACCGACAGTCACGATCAAGATCATAATCGTGCTCAGCGCGTTGATTTCCGGTGTGACGCCCAAACGCACGGCACTGAATATCTTGATCGGTAGGGTGGTGGATGATGGACCGGACGTGAATGTCGCGATCACCAGATCGTCCAGCGATAACGTGAACGCCAACAGCCAGCCAGACACCACAGCCGGCATGATAATCGGCAGCGTTACGGACCGGAACGCATCAAACGGCGTGCAGCCAAGATCAAGTGCGGCCTCTTCCAAGGATTTGTCGAAAGTGACCAGACGCGACGTCACCACGACAGACACATAACACATGGCAAACGTGGTGTGCGCCAACACGATCGTCAGGATGCCACGGTTGACGTCAATGGCGATAAAAAACAGCAAGAGCGACAGACCGGTGATGACTTCGGGCATGACCAGCGGCGCGTAGATCATGCCTGAAAACAGGCCACGCCCGCGGAAACGCCCCGCACGCACCATAATGTAGGCCGCCATTGTGCCAAGGATCGTCGCAAGCGTCGAAGACCAGAACGCGACCTTGATTGTCACCCAGGCGGCGTCAAGAAACGCCTCATTCTGGAACAGCTCCCCGTACCACTGGGTCGAGAATCCGGCCCAGACCGTGACAAGGCGACTTTCGTTGAAACTGTAGATAATCAAAATCAACATCGGCAGATACAGGAACGCGAACCCGAATGTCAGCGACGTGGCATTGAACCATGAAAAACGTCTCATCCGTCCATCTCCCGCTCGTTCTGCTGATTGCGCTGGAACAGCACGATGGGGATGATCAGGATCAGCAACAGGATCACGGCGACCGATGATGCGACGGGCCAGTCGCGGTTGTTAAAGAATTCTTCCCACAACACTTTGCCGATCATGATCGAATTGGATCCACCGAGCAGGGACGGGATCACAAATTCACCAAGGGTCGGGATGAAGACCAGAAAACAGCCCGCTATCACGCCAGGTTTGGACAGCGGTGCGGTAATCAGCCAAAATGCGGAAAACGTCGAACAGCCGAGGTCTTCGGCAGCTTCCACCAGCGAATCGTCCATCCGTTCAAGCGCGGCATAGATCGGCAGCACCATGAACGGCAGATAGGTGTAAACGATGCCAATATAGACCGCGATATTGGTGTTCAAGATCGTGAGGGGTTCGCCAATCACCCCGATGCCAAGCAGGAACTGGTTCAGGTAGCCTTCGGTGCTGAGGATGCCGATCCACGCATAGACGCGGATCAGGAACGACGTCCAGAACGGCAGGATCACCAGCATTAACAAGGTGGGCCGCCAGTGTTCTGCGGCGCGCGCCATGGCGTAGGCGATGGGATAACCGATCAACAATGTAAAGAATGTCGAGATCAGCGCGATCTTCAGCGACGACAAATAGGCCGCGAAATACAGAAAATCAGGGATATCAACAAAGGCACGCAGCACCGGAAACAGCAACGCCAATGCCGCAACAATAAGCGCGACATTGACCAGCGCCACCGCCAAAGTGGTCAATGCAGCGGCCGCACTATCAAACACACCATATCGTGCATCCGGGATCAGGGCTTTGCGCACCCTTGGATAGATAATCTGGAACATTATGGCCGAAATCACGATAACAGCAAAGCTGGCGAAGACCGCACCGGCCCCGATGAAGGCGTAGTTTTCCAGATCAAGTCCGGACAGCATTGTCCAAAGGCCGTCTTTCAAGGTCGGTACATAAGGCGGAATGGCCAGCGCGATGTCAGAAAACGAGATTTTTAGCACGATGCCGAACGGCACCAGAAAGAACACCAACAGCCAAGCATAGGGCGTCGATATCATGGATTGGCGCGCAACAATTGCCTTGAGGCCAAGCGGTAGTGATCTGAAACCAACGATAATGAGCGCTATGATCGGCAGGTTGATCACAATCAAAGCGATGAATTTGAACCACCAAATTGCAACGTCGAACCATCCATCCCCCAGCATCGTGAACGGGCGAGACCCGCCAACGGCATCTGACCACCGAGCAAGCGGAATGAACGTTTCCAAATAGAAAACGCCAGCCAAAAACACGAACAATCCTAGGACGATGAAGGAACCTGTGACCCTGCTGTTCATCGCGCTATTCCGTCAACACGACACCAGCGGTGTCGGTCCAGCTCAGGTACACTTCGTCTTCCCATGTATAGGTGCGCCGCGACAGGCGGCGATTGTTCGTGGCTTGGGCTTTGAAAATCACACCTGCTGCAATCTCAACATGATAGGTCGAAATATTGCCGAGGTAGGCAATGTCGATGATCTTGCCCTTCATGACATTTACCGCGTCCGGTTTTTCTGCCGAAATCGAAACCTTCTCAGGCCGGATCGCGAAATGACAGGCGGTGCGCGCTGAAAGGGGGCTGTCCGTTGTCACGTGAATAGCTGGCTGGTTGTCGTCCCAATGCACGTCCATGCCGCCATCTACGGGTGATGATTTGCCCGCAATAAGGTTCACATCCCCAATGAAATCCGCCACATAAGTTGTTCTCGGGGCTTCATAAATTTGATCCGGCGTGGCGACTTGTGCCAATTGCCCGTCCACCATCACCGCGACGCGCGAGGCGACTGTCATGGCTTCTTCTTGGTCATGGGTCACGATCACGAATGTCGTGCCGGTGCTTTCTTGGATATCCATCAGTTCAAACTGCGTCTCATTGCGCAGTTTCTTGTCGAGCGCGCCAAGCGGTTCATCAAGCAGCAGCAATTTTGGTGCTTTGGCAAGTGAGCGCGCGAGGGCCACGCGCTGGCGCTGACCACCGGAAATCTGGTGCGGTTTGCGTTTGGCGAACTTACCCAATTGCGTCAGCTTAAGCATTTTTTCAACGCGGTCGCCAATTTGGTCTTTCGGCATATCGGATCGTTTCAATCCGAACGCGATGTTTTCCCAGACCGTCAAATGCGGAAACAGCGCGTAGGATTGAAACATCATATTTACCGGCCGTTCGTTTGGCGGGACGGGGACGATGTCGACACCGTCCAGAAAAATCTGGCCTTCGGTCGGTGTTTCAAATCCACCCAGCATCCGCATCAGCGTGGTCTTGCCACAGCCCGACGGCCCCAACAGCGCAAAGAATTCTTGCGCGTAAATATCAAGGGTCAGGTTGTCGATGGCGGTAAAATCACCAAAGCGTTTGGTGACGTTTTTGAACTGGATCAGCGGCTTTTGCGCCGGATCATCCCACGGTGCAAAGATCACATTTGGATTAGGTTGCGCCATCATTTATCCCCAAATAGAAAAACCCCCGCGCCCGAAAAGACGCGAGGGATCAAAGGTTTACTGACCAGACTTAATCGTAGTCCACAGACGTGTCACAACCCGCTGCACGCGCGCATCATAGGGCGTTGTCGTGTAAAGGTTTTCAAGCGTCGCGGCATCTGGATAGATCGCCGTATCCCCAATCACGTCTTCCACGAGGAATTCCTGCGAGGCTTCGTTGCCGTTGGCGTAATAGACGTAGTTGGACGCCGCTGCCATGTTCTGCGCGTCCATAATGAAGTTCAAGAATGTGTGCGCAGCTTCAACGTTTGGCGCGTCCACCGGGATGACCATTTGGTCAAACCACATCAGCGCACCTTCGATTGGTGCGTTGTAGGCAATCTCGACCCCGTTGTCCGCTTCAAACGCACGGTCGCGCGCCTGCAAGATGTCGCCGGACCAGCCGAACGCCACGCAGATATCGCCGTTGGCCAAGCCGTTGATGTATTCAGACGAGTGGAATTTCTGAATATACGGGCGCACAGCCGCCAGAACAGGCTCTGCCAGTGCGATCACGTCGGGGTCTTGGCTGTCGGGGTCTTCGCCGATGTATTGCAAGGCCGCTGGGATCATTTCAGCAGGGGCATCAAGGAAATGCACGCCACACTCTGCCAATTTTTCCATGTTGGCGGGGTCAAACACCAAGGCAAGACTGTCAACAGGTGCGTCTTCGCCCAACAGTTCGGTTACTTTGCCAACATTCACGCCAAGGCCAGTTGTGCCCCACATGTAATTGATCGAATAGGCATTTCCCGGGTCATACTGCGCGGTGCGTTCTTTGATGACGTCCCACAGGTTTGCCGCATTGGGCAGTTTGGATTGGTCGAGTTCCTGAAACGCACCCGCGGTAATCTGGCGCTGCATAAATGTGCCAGACGGCACAACGACATCATAGCCTGATCCGCCAGAAAGCATTTTGGTTTCAAGCACTTCGTTGGAATCAAATACATCATAGATGAGGTCAATTCCGGTTTCGTCTTCAAACTTTTGCAGCAGTTCTTCGTCGATATAATCGGACCAGTTGTAGACCCGAACTTCATCGGCAGACACAGCACTTGCCGCAAGGGCGAGCGCGATAACGCCCGAAAGCGTTGATAAGTTGTTCATGATTTTTCCCTGTCGTGTGAGTGGCGGGTTGTCCCGTCCGTGATCGTGACTATGAATAGCGTCGACGGGATATGCAATATGGACCTATCGACAAGCGCAATCTGGCGACAGGGTTCGTTTGACACTGCACCGCGTCTCGATATCCTGCGCATAAATCTAGGCAAGTTTTGCGCAATTGCTCACAACTTAATCACAGGACAAACCTCATGAACGTGATTTCCAACCACATGCCCACGGCTGAACTTCAGGCGTTGGACGCAGCCCACCATATGCATCCGTTTACCGATAACGCAGAACTGGCAAAGACCGGTGCGCGGATCATCACAGGCGCGGACGGGGTGACGCTGACAGACAGTGAAGGCCACAAAATCCTTGATGCGATGTCAGGCCTTTGGTGCGTCAACATCGGTTACGGTCGCAAAGAACTGGCCGACGCAGCTGCGCGCCAGATGATGGAATTGCCTTACTACAACACGTTCTTCCAAACGACCCATGTGCCCGCGATTGCGCTGTCGGCCAAGCTCGCCGAACTGGCGCCGCGCGATCTGAACCATGTGTTTTATGCAGGCTCCGGTTCCGAAGCCAACGACACAAATATCCGTCTGGTGCGCCATTACTGGGCGATCAAGGGTCAGCCCGAAAAGAACATCATCATCAGCCGCAAGAACGCCTATCACGGCTCCACCTTGGGCGGCGGAAGTCTCGGCGGGATGTCGGGCATGCAGACCCAAGGCGTGCCTGTGATTCCTGGCATTCATCACATCGACCAACCCGATTGGTGGTCGGAGGGCGGTGACATGACGCCCGAAGCGTTCGGGCTTGAACGTGCCAAACAGCTAGAGGCCGCGATTCTTGACCTTGGCGTGGACCGCGTTGCGGCCTTTATCGCCGAACCCGTCCAAGGTGCCGGTGGCGTCATCGTCCCACCCAGCACCTACTGGCCAGAAATCCAGCGAATTTGCGACGAACACGGGATCCTGCTGATCGCGGATGAGGTTATTTGCGGCTTCGGGCGTACGGGCCATTGGTTTGGGTCGGAATACTACGGTATCCGCCCCCATATCATGACAATCGCCAAGGGTCTGTCGTCTGGCTACGCGCCCATCGGCGGGTCGATTGTCTGCGATGAGATTGCAGAAACAGTCGCCAATGGTGGTGATTTTAACCATGGCTATACCTATTCGGGACATCCGGTCGCCTGTGCTGTGGCCTTGGCAAACCTGCGCATCCTGCAAGAAGAAAAGATAATTGAGTCCGTGCACGACACCATCGCGCCCTACCTTGCCCAAAAGTGGCAGGCTTTGGCCGATCACCCCTTGGTCGGTGAAGCCAAAATTGTCGGCATGATGGGGTCTATCGCAATGACTCCGCACAAAGAAAGCCGCGCCAAATTTGCCGCTGATGCGGGCACTGTCGGCATGATCTGTCGCACGCGCTGCTTTGCCAATGGTTTGGTCATGCGCCACGTCGGGGACCGCATGATCATCGCGCCGCCGCTGGTGATTTCCAAGGCAGAGATCGACACACTGATAGAACGCGCGACCAAAGCGCTGGATGAAACGTACGAGCTGATCAAAGCCGACGGGCTTTATAAGGTTGGTTGATGGACCTGCTAAGCGCCAATGACAAAGTGGGCCAATACCCCGCATCCTATTATGCTGCGACGGCCACTCCGTTGGACCCGTTCCCAACGGCGGCGGGCGCGATAAGCTGTGATGTTTGCGTCGTTGGCGGCGGTTATTCCGGACTGTCGGCGGCGCTCCATCTTGCGCAGGCGGGATACGATGTGGTGCTGCTGGATGCGCAACGCGTGGGCTTTGGCGCATCCGGGCGCAATGGCGGGCAAGTTGGAACGGGCCAGCGGATTGGTCAGGATGACCTTGAGGGACTTGTTGATCTTTCCCAAGCCCACGCACTTTGGGATTTATCATTAGAATCCGTAGGCTTGGTGCGTGACCTTATAGCGAAACATAACCTTGATTGCGGCTGGTTTGATGGCATCATTGAAGCCGACCATCGCGCAAGGAACGTGCCGCACAGCCATGAATATGCTGATAAATTACGCAATG
>JAGGNB010000115.1 GCA_017886375.1 Octadecabacter sp. | reverse complement strand
AGGTGTTTTTGGGTCTGGCATTTAATTGGGGCGCTTTGCTGGCATGGACGGCGCACACGGGGTCGTTGGGCTGGCCTGCGGTCGCGCTGTACCTCGCGGGGATTGCGTGGACGCTGTTTTATGACACGATCTATGCGCATCAAGACGTTGAAGATGACGCGCTGATCGGCGTGAAATCAACGGCGCGCTTGTTTGGGGATGCGACGTCACTGTGGTTGCGGTATTTCATGGTCGCGACGGTTTGCCTTTTGGGTCTGGCGGTGATCCTCGCGGGGATGAATGCCAATGTCTTGGCGTTGGTTGTCGCTTTGGGCGGGCCGTGGGCGATGGGCTGGCACCTTGCATGGCAGCAACGCGGGTTTGACGCAGACGACAGCAGCAAACTATTGCGATTGTTTCGATCCAACCGTGATGCAGGCCTCATCCCCCTGCCATTTTTCGCCGTCGCGCTTTTCGTGTGATTGAACCCGAGGTCACAACGGCCTAAGCACTGGTCTACAACCGTTCAAGGACGCCTTCATGCGCCTCTCTGCCCTTTTTATTCGACTCGCGGCGTTTTGCCTTGCTGTCATCGTTTGCAGTTTTGCGGCGCGTGTCGTGGTGACAGCCGTGGAAACCCGATCTGTCGAAGCCGTCGGCGTCGCGCTGGATGAAAATGGCCACGCTTTTGCGTCTGTTCTGGGCGATGGGTTGCAAGTGATCCTTGAAGGCGAAGCCCCAAACGAAGCCATGCGGTTTCGCGCCATTTCAACGGCAGGCGGCATGGTCGACGCAAGTCGCGTGATCGACAACATGACCGTGCAGGACAGTGCAAGCATCGTGGCGCCGGAATTCTCGTTGGAAATTTTGCGCAATGACAGTGGCATTTCGATCATTGGCTTGATCCCCGCGTCGTCTGACCGCGACGATCTCACAGAAACGCTCACTGACATGGCGGGCGAAAACAGCAACTTCGCTGACTTCCTTGCGACAGCAGATTACGACGTTCCAGACGGGTGGGACCGCGCGGTCGCATTTTCGCTTCGCGCATTGCGCGAATTGCCGCGCTCCAAGATTTCCGTGCGGGCCGGGGTGGTCTTTGTCGAAGCCATTTCAGATTCACCGGAACAAAAGGCCCAACTGGAAACCAGTCTGCGCCGCGCCAGTCCTGACGGCTTGCAGATCACCCTGGATATATTGGCACCGCGCCCCGTTATGTCGCCGTTTGTGACGCGCTTTATCATTGATGAAAATGGCCGGAGGTTCGACAGTTGTGTCGCTGACACGACGGACGCTGAACGACGCATTGTTGCGGCAGCACAGGCCGTCGGTGTCGAAGGTGTGATCGGATGTATGGTTGCACTTGGCGCCCCGACGACGCGCTGGGCTGATGCGGTAACGATGTCGATTGCGGCACTGGATGACTTGGGGGGTGGCACCGTCACGATCTCTGACGCCGATATCATTTTGGTTGCCAACGCGGGCACCGTCGCAGGCAACTTTGATCGGGTCGCTGGCGAGCTTGAGAATGCGTTGCCGGAAATCTTTGCCCTAGAAGCGATTTTGCCTGCGTCGCCTGCGCAAGACGGCGAAGGCCCGCCACAGTTCATCGCAACGTTAAGCCCCGAAGGGTTGGTGCAACTGCGCGGCCGCATTTCGACCGAACTGCTGAATTCCACGGCGGAAAATTTCGCGCATGCCAAATTCGCATCGGCTGATGTTTCCATGGCGACGCGGATTGTGGACGGATTGCCCAACAGCTGGCCGATTCGCGTGCTGGCCGGAATCGAGGCGCTGTCGCAGCTCTCTAACGGGTCCGTCATTGTTGAACCTGCCAACATTGTCGTGCGTGGCAACACTGGCTCACCGGATGCGAGCGGCGAAATTACCCGCCTGCTGATCGAAAAGCTGGGCGAGGCTGAGGAGTTCGAGGTCAGCGTCACCTACGTCGAAGAACTCGACCCGATTGCGGCCCTTCCGACCACAGAAGAATGTCTGGACCAGATCATGAATGTGACTGAGTCCCGAAAGATTACCTTCGAGCCAAGCTCAGCGCGGATCGCTGGGGCGGGCGCTGCAATTCTGGATGACATCACCGAAATCCTTCAACGCTGCGCCGATTTGCGGATCGAGATCGCGGGTTACACAGACAGCCAAGGGTCTGAAGATGGCAACCAACGCCTGAGCCAACAGCGGGCCGACGCGGTTCTTGACGGTTTGCGGGTTCGACGGGTTCCTGTGGCAAATTTCCGGTCCGTGGGGTACGGCGAAGCGGACCCGATTGCCGACAATGAAACCGCCGATGGCCGTGAGGCGAACCGGCGGATTGAATTCAGCTTGATCGTGCCTGAAAGTACCGAAGAACTCACGGGTTTAGACCAGATCGAAGTGGAAGCAGCGGCGGAAGACGCCGCGGTTGAAGACGCCACACCAGACGAAGACGCCGCACCAGAGGACGCAACAGAATGAACAGAACCGAATTTATTGTCGCCACGGCGATCATCCTGTTTGTGGCCTTTTGTCTGGGCTGGTTTGCCAGCTGGCTGATCAACCGTTTCACCCGCGTGTCCAAATCCGAAGTCGGTGAATTGGACCGCATGGCGCAGTCGTTGCACGAAGCCGAAGAAACCCGCGATCAGGCGATCACCTACTTGCAGCAACGCGAGGCAGAGATCACCAACCAGCTCAGCCAGACCGAAGCAGAACTGCGCGCCGCCATGGACGGACTGCGCGTCGCGCGCCAAGAAGCCGAAGAAATGCGCGCCTATATCGAACGCCAAAGCGCGGGGTAGGGTTTGTTCTGCGGACGAAGCCGCCGTTTGCAAACCCTTGCCCCTTACGCATTGCAGGCAGGGCGACGATATGCATGTTGCCCCCAAAGGGCCGTCAGTTGTTGAACTCGGGCGACACTTTCGGACCGGCAGAAACAACACCGCTCTTCGCCGCGGTGGAATACATTTCCGAAAGGGTATCCTGAAGCTTGTCGGCGAACGCGCGAGCATCGTCCTCGGTCAGACCTGAAGTTGGGATCGGATTGCCGATGCGGATGCGGATTGTTCCTGGACGTGCCCGGATGGCTCCCAACGGCAAGGTATGGTGGCCACCATGAAAAACCACAGGGATCACAGGCGCACCTGCACGTATCGCAATCAAGCTGGCCCCGATTTTAAAACGTCGGATACCATCAATGCCGGACAAACGACCCTCACCGCCCCAAGCAACGCGTTCTCCACCACGGATGCGCTGGACCATCTTGTCGATCAGGGCATCTGTGGCCGCCCTGTTTCCCCTTTGAACGAGTTCAAAATCGATGCGTGCGAAAGCGGCGCGTGCGAATGGGAAGAATTTGTAAAGGTCTGCTGCCGCTGCGCGGTCCACATGATCAAGGAACGCCACCATAAAGGCCATCAGGTCGGGAAAGGAAGATTCGTTGTAACACAGCACACAGCCACGGCCGGGCGGCGGCAGTGGGCCGTCAATTTCAACTGAAATGTGGCACGTATTCAGGAACCGTTGGCAATGGCGGGACATGATTGCACGCCCTTCTTGTTTGGATTCCGCGAGGTAGGCGATACGGGCATTGGCCAGCGGGGCACCTAAGATCCACTGCGCACAGGCCGCAAGGCCGCGCTTGATTTCGATAGCTATCCGCATAAGATGCAAGCTAGACCTCAAAGGCCGACACTTTCAAGTTTTTCTAAGATGTTCTGACAATAATGCACCAAGATCGTGAAGCACTCTTGGTATGCTGATCTTCACTCGCATCGTTTGAGGATGCGTTGATGAACGTGCCCGCTTCGGGCTCGAAGCAGACTTTCGCTGCAGCGACACCGATTTCAATTCAATTCCTGCAACTCCGCTAAAATCGCTTTGGCGTTGTCACTCGCCCAGTCTGCATCACCAATCAGGCGGCCAATCTCAAACCCTTGCGCGTTCAGAATAATCGTCACAGGCAGGCCAACGACCCCCATATCACGGGCCAACGCTGAATTATTGTCCGTGTGCAGCGGCAGAT
>JAGGNB010000098.1 GCA_017886375.1 Octadecabacter sp. | reverse complement strand
GTAGTAGCCGATAGAGGATATGATCGGGTTTGAGCGTGATCGAACGCTAAAGAAACCGTGGCCCGCTGCGTCCGCCACAACGAAAAACGCCCCGCTTGTTAAAGCAGGGCGTTCAAAATAGTGCGAAAGGTTAGGCTGTTAGCCCTTCTCTTCGATGATCTCCACCATGTGGGAGATCTTGTTGACCATGCCACGAACGGAAGGTGTGTCTTCCAGTTCACGTGTTTTGTGCATCTTGTTCAGACCCAGACCGATCAGCGTTTGCTTTTGGTCTTTTGGGCGACGGATCGGGGAGCCGATCTGTTTTACGACGATTGTTTTAGCCATGGTTTAGGCCTCCTCAGCTTCAGCTGCGACGTCGGCTACTGGCGCATCGTCGCGCTTGGGCAGAATGTCAGCAACTTTTTTACCGCGACGTTGGGCAACGGAACGAGGCGATGCCTCTTTCTTGAGGCCGTCCATCGTGGCGCGGATCATGTTATATGGGTTGGACGAACCAATGGATTTCGCGACGACGTCCTGAATGCCAAGCATTTCAAAGACGGCACGCATTGGACCACCAGCGATGATACCGGAACCTTGTGGTGCGGAACGCATGACAACTTTACCGGCGCCGTGGCGACCTTCCATGTCATGGTGCAATGTGCGGCCTTCACGAAGCTGAACGCGGATCATCTGGCGTTTGGCCTGCTCGGTTGCTTTGCGGATCGCCTCGGGAACTTCCTTGGCTTTACCTTTGCCGAAACCGACGCGGCCTTTTTGATCGCCTACAACCACGAGAGCTGCGAAGCCGAAACGCTTACCACCCTTAACGGTCTTGGACACACGGTTGATCGCAACGAGGCGATCTTGGAATTCTGGATTTTCGTCACGACGGTTACCGCCGCGTTGATTTTGTTCACGAGCCATGTGGCCCTCCTTGATTTGGGTGGCACGCCCCGATGAAAAGGTTGGCGCCGTTTGTATCGATCCAAGTGGGTCAAGACCCCCGGATCATCGGAAGGGCCACACAAACGCGCGGCCCTTCGCAGAAATTTAGATCTTCAAGCCAGCTTCACGCGCAGCTTCGGCCAAGGCCTTTACTTTGCCGTGGAACAGGAAACCGCCACGGTCGAAGTAGGCTTCGGACACGCCGGCCTTCTTCGCACGTTCTGCGATCGCTGCGCCAACTTTGGCTGCTGCTTCGACGTTGTTCTGACCAACGATGCCCAGATCCTTCTCGAGAGAAGACGCTGAGGCAAGAGTTACGCCGTTCACATCGTCGATCAGCTGCACGCTGATGTTCTTGTTGGAGCGGTGAACGGACAGACGCGGGCGTCCTGCGTTCACTTTGCGAAGCTTGTTCCGAACGCGCATACGGCGTTTGATGAACAACTGTCGTTTTGTGTTTGCCATCTGTTCGGTCCTTACCTTTTGCCTTCTTTGCGGAAGACGTATTCGCCCGCATACCGGATGCCTTTGCCCTTATAGGGCTCTGGCTTGCGCCACTCGCGGATGTTCGCCGCAACCTGACCGACCTGTTGTTCGTCGATACCTTCGACGATAATCTGGGTCAGCTTAGGTGCCGTAACAGTGACACCATCAGGAACGATGAAATCAACATCGTGGCTGTAGCCGAGGTTCAGTTTCAAGACGTTGCCCTGAATCTGAGCGCGGTAACCAACGCCCTGAATTTCAAGCTCTTTCTTGAAGCCAGCGGTGACGCCAGTGACGAGGTTCTGAATCCGCGTGCGTGACATACCCCATTGCTGACGTGCGCGCTTGGAGTTGCCACGCGGCACAACAGAAACGGACCCGTCGTCGACGGACAACGTGACGTCGTCAGTCGCTTTGAAGCTACGAGTCCCTTTAGGACCTTTTACTTCGATAGATTGGCCGGACACCAAGGCAGTTACGCCATCAGGAAGACCAACCGATTTTTTACCAATACGAGACATCTTGCGCTCCTTAGAATACGGTGCAAAGCACTTCGCCGCCAACATTGGCCGCCCGTGCTGACGCGTCCGACATCACACCCCGTGGGGTGGAGACAATCGACACACCAAGGCCCTGACGGACTGTTGGGATGTCATTGACGCCCATGTAAACGCGACGACCGGGGGTAGAAACCCGTTTCACTTCGCGAATGACAGGAGTGCCTTCGTAATATTTCAGGCTGATCTCGAAGGCCGGGTGGCCTTCGGGTGTCTTCGAGGCTTCGTAGCCGCGAATGTAGCCTTCGTCTGCCAGCACATCGAGTACCCAGCCGCGCAGTTTAGACGCTGGTGTTGCCACCATTGACTTTCCGCGCATTTGGCCATTCCGGATGCGTGTCAGCATATCGCCGATAGGATCGTTCATAATATGTGCTCCTTACCAGCTAGACTTGACCATACCGGGAATTTCGCCATTGGAACCAAGGTTCCGCAGGGCGATCCGGCTGATCTTTAGCTTACGGTAGTACGCGTGTGGGCGACCTGTAAGCTGGCAACGGTTGTGCAAACGGACCGGCGCAGAGTTGCGCGGCAGCTTGGCAAGTTTCAGACGAGCAGTGAACCGCTCTTCCATTGTCTTGCTGTCATCGAGTGCGATTGCTTTGAGTTCGGCGCGCTTGGCTGCGTACTTTTTGACGAGCTTTTCACGCTTAACTTCGCGGGCGATCATGGATTTTTTAGCCATACTATCTGTCCCTTTAGCTGTTGAACGGCATGTTGAAGTGCTTCAACAGCGATTTTGCTTCTGCATCGTTGTCTGCGGTTGTGCAGATGACGATATCCATACCCCAATTCACATCGACGTTGTCGAAGTTAATTTCGGGGAAGACGATATGTTCCTTGAGGCCCATGGCGTAGTTGCCACGACCATCGAACGATTTGCCGGGTACGCCGCGGAAGTCACGGATACGGGGCATTGCGATCATGGTCAGACGGTCAAGGAATTCATACATGCGGTTGCCACGAAGAGTGACTTTCGCGCCAAGCGGCATGTCTTCACGAACGCGGAAACCAGCGATTGATTTCTTTGCTTTGGTGACGACGGCCATTTGACCTGCGATTGCCGACAAATCATCTTGCGCCGATTTGGCTTTCTTGGTGTCGTTCACGGCTTCGGAGCCGCAACCAATGTTCAAGACGATCTTTTCCAGACGTGGTGTCTGCATCGCGTTCTTGTATGAAAACTCTTCCATCATGGCAGCACGGATGCTGTCATTATACATGGCCTTCAGACGGGGGGTGTAGGTTGTTGCATCAAGCATTAGATCACATCCCCTGTTGTCTTGGCGAAGCGCACTTTCTTGTCGCCGTCCATTTTAAAGCCGACGCGCGTTGCTTTGCCGTTCGCATCCACAACCGCGAGGTTGGAAAGCTGGATTGGCATCGCCTTGGGTGTGCGACCACCCTGGTTTGTCTGGCTTTGTTTAACGTGGCGGATGGCGATATTCACGCCATCTACGATTGCTTTGCCGGACTTGGGATCAACGGACGAAATCTCGCCTGTCATGCCTTTGTCTTTGCCGGCCAGCACGATGACATTGTCACCTTTGCGAAGCTTAGCAGCCATTAGAGCACCTCCGGAGCGAGCGAGATGATCTTCATGAAGTTCTTCGCGCGCAGCTCGCGAACCACTGGCCCAAAGATACGGGTACCGATTGGTTCGTTTGAATTGTTAAGGATGACAGCCGCGTTGGTGTCAAACTTGATTGCAGTGCCGTCATCGCGACGAACCTGCTTTTTTGTGCGAACGACGACGGCCTTACGGACGTCACCCTTCTTAACACGGCCACGTGGAATGGCCTCTTTCACCGATACGACGATAATATCGCCGACCGATGCGTAACGACGGTGCGAACCGCCGAGAACCTTGATGCACTGAACACGGCGGGCGCCGCTGTTGTCAGCCACTTCAAGGTTGGTCTGCATCTGGATCATTTAGATTACTCCCGACCTATAGGGTTCACCCCGATTACTGACCGGGCCCCTAGGGTTTCGTTAAACTGGAAAAGTGGTCGCTTACGCGATCACTTCCCAGCGCTTGGTTTTAGACCGTGGCGCACATTCCTGGATGCGAACTTGGGCACCGACTTGGATTGTGTTGGCTTCATCGTGGGCCCGGTATTTTTTGGACTTACGAATGGTCTTTTTCAGGACCGGATGCGTGAAACGACGTTCCACAGATACGGTGACGGTTTGTTCGTTCTGGTTGCTTGTGACAACGCCGGTCAGGATACGCTTGGGCATCTATTAAGCCTCCGCTTTATCGTTAGCGGACTTTTCGTCCGACGCAGCCGCAGCCGCCATTTCGTTGAGGATGGTTTTAACACGTGCAGCAGAGCGTTTGACAACGCGCATACGGGCTGTGTTTTCCATCGTGCCAGTCGCCTGCTGAAAACGCAGGTTGAAGGCTTCTTTCTTGAGGTTGGACAACTCTTCACGGAGTTGATCCGGCGTTTTACCGCGCAGTTCAGTGGCGTCCATTGGACTATTCCTTTGTCAACATCATCGGAGGGCCGCAGAAGCGTGACCCGATTCCCGATGGAGTGGGTAGAAGTGGGCCGTATAGGGGAGGTGTTGGAGTGTGGCAAGGGCTGTGTTGGGCATCTTGTCAGGCCCCCATCGGCGGGGAGGACAAAGGCAGTGTTTCCATTCCGGCGACACGTTGTCTTTCGCCGAATACTTGACGTTAAGGCCCTTGACCGCAACAAAAGGTTTTCAACTTAATAAAGAGTATCCGTCATACTGAATTACAATATTCGCCTTGTTCGCAATCGCAGGACTGAACATGTGCGCCATTGTGCCTGCGCCGACGTTGGACGATCCGGATGGGGATGATACCGATCCTGATGACGTTTACCGACATGCGCTAGGGTTCGGTTCGGCCGCGCGCTGCAATTCACGCGGCTAAATCATGTTTATAGAGTGGGCAGAAATGGGCTGGTAAGGTTGCCAGTGTCCTGCCTCTTGATCAAATCCAGAACGCCTCCCTTTTTTAAAGACTTTGAAAGAGCGGTTGAGAGTCTCGTCCCGTACACCCAAAGGCTTCGACGTGGTCTGCATGGAAGCGCGAGACGAAGCAAGGCACTCCACAACCAATCCGTTTCCTCGCAGGGTCGAGAATGCCGCCCCATTTGAGACCAGCAGACGTTCTGAGGTTGGGAAAACCGTCAAAACGGTGGCTTTTCTGCGTGAGCGTTGACTGTGGTCACATCCAAGCGGACCATCAGAAGGTCGCGTTCAAAGGTGTGTTTCGTCAGGTCGGCGACGCAGTGCTTTCCCGAATAACGAGTGATACTGGAAGGACGGCGGCGTGTTCCAGATTTCCGTCGTTGGAGTGGACGATCCGTGCCAACAACATTTTTGCAGCGGTTTCACCAATCAACCTTCGATCCTGCCGAATGGTCGTCAGCGGCGGGATAAACTGTTCTGCAAAGTCGATGTCATCAAATCCCATGACCGACACATCATCAGGCACTTTGATGCCATGCCGTGACAGTTCGGCGATAAACCCCATAGCCAATTGATCTGACGCGCAAAAAACCGCTGTGGGGCGAACGTCCAGCGCGATCCACGTCTGCGCAGCCAGACAACCCGCCGCAAGGGAGAAGTCACCGGCAATGATCCATTCGGGCTTTAGCGCGAGGTTGAGCTTTGCCATCTCGGCGACAAACGCGTCCTTGCGGGTGCTTGAAAGCACATTTCCCTCGGGTCCTGTCACATGGGCGATCTTGCGATGGCCGATGTCATACAGATGGTTCACGGCGGCGCTGGTGCCTCGGCGATTTTCACATCTAACTGATGGAAAATCGGCGCCGTCGACCCATTCACAGGCAAAGAGGATGCGATCGGCCTGTGGTGCGGTTTCCAACATTTCCACGATTTCCGGTTCGAGGCCACCATCGAGGACAATCATCCCGTCAGCGCGGGCATCATCCAGATAATCGATCAGCCGCTCCCCGCTGTCATGGACCTGTTTGGTGCTGGCAATCAGCATCGAATATCCCTGCTGCGATAGGTTGCGCGAGATGCCTTCGAGGATCGTTGAAAAGAACGGGTTGGCCAGATCGGGGAGCAGAACCAACACCGAATGCGCGCGCTGGGTGCGCAGGTTTCGCGCCGCACGATTAATCCGATAACCAGTAACTTTGACGGCTTCTGAGACGCGCCGACGGGTTGATTCGGACACCACATCAGGGTTCGAAAGCGTACGGGAGACCGTCGCTGTCGAAACTTTTGCAACCCGTGCAACATCCTGAAGTGTCGAGGTTTTCACCTGATATTGATCCTATGAAGAGTGCCGCCTATGTAATCGATTACATATTTTGTTGACAGAAACATCAATCCCATACCAAAATGTAATCGATTGCAAGGTGTGGAGATCACATTGCAATCACGCAATAATTCGCGGGTATCCGCATTTTCTGGGAGGAAAAAATGTCTAAAACCTTGAAGTCTCTGTTGGTCGGGACGGCGCTCACAGCTGCGTCCACGGCAAGCGCAATTGAACTGGAAGTCACACACTGGTGGACATCCGGTGGTGAAGCCGCCGCTGTGTCCAAATTCGCCGAGGCATGGAATGCCACTGGCAACACATGGCTCGACGGTGCAATCGCCGGTTCCGGCGGCACAGCGCGCCCTATCATTATTTCACGGATCATTGGTGGCGACCCGATGGGCGCCACACAGATGAACCACGGACGCCAAGCACAAGAGCTGATCGAAGCAGGCCTTCTGCTTGACCTCACGGACGTCGCCGAAGCCGGTGGCTGGGCTGACATTGTGAATCCGTCTTCTTTGCTGGAAGCCTGTACGCTTGACGGCCGCATCTATTGCGTTCCAGTCAACATCCACTCTTCGCAGTGGATCTGGTTGTCCCATGCCGCCTACGAAAATGCCGGTCTGGATGTCCCAACCGACTGGAACGAGTTCGTCGCCTCCGCTGGCGACCTCGAAGCCGCTGGAACACTGCCGTTGGCGATGGGTCAGCAGGGTTGGCAGCAAAACATCGCATTCGGTGCGATCACGATTGCAGTCGCGGGCCTTGATGCGTGGAAAGCCGTAAACATCGACAAAGACGCAGATGTTGCGCGTGGCGCAGAATACACCACTGCGTGGGCAGCGATCGCGAATGCACGTGAACTTGCTCGCGGCTCCAACGTTCAGGACTGGAACCAAGCAACGAACATGGTCATCACAGGCACTGCCGGTGCTCAGATCATGGGTGACTGGGCGCAGGGCGAATTCGCCGTGGCTGAACAGGTCGAAGGGACCGACTACTCCTGCTTGCCAGGTTTGGGCCTGAATCCGGTTCTCGATACCGGTGGTGATGCATTCTACTTCCCGGTTAACGACGATCCGGAAATCACTGCCGCTCAGCAAGAGCTCGCAGCGCTGCTGATCTCGCCAGAGGTTCAGGTGTCTTTCAATCTCGCTAAGGGCTCCCTTCCTGTGCGTGGTGACATCGACATGGCAGCGGCCAACGGTTGCATGCAGAAAGGCCTCGAGATTTTGGCCAACGGCGGCGTGCTGCCATCCGGTGACATCGCGTTTTCTCAGGACACCACGCTTCAGATCGAAGATCTGATGGCGCAGTTCTGGTCGGGCGATATGTCCGCAGCGGATGCACAAGCTGCATATGCGCAACTGATCGAAGACGCTGACTAAGCGATCCATCGATCCGGTTCGGCGGCACAGGCTGCCGGACCAAACCCTACTTACATCTCATTGATTTGGAGCCGACACGATGACCGTGACCTCGGAACCCCCTTCCCGTAGTGGCAAGCGGCCCGCCAAGTTGTTCAAGAACTGGATGGCAAAACTGGCGTCCCTGCCGATGATCCTGACGGCACTGGTCGTCTTTGTGGGCGGCACTGCATGGACCGTCACCTATTCCTTCACCGGCTCGCGTATGCTGCCCAAAACAGACTGGGTCGGCTTTGATCAGTACGAACGCCTCTGGAGCACGGACCGCTGGATCATCTCGATCAAGAACCTCGGAATCTACGGTGGCTGCTCGATGATTTTGACGCTGGTGATCGGGTTCAGCCTTGCCGCCTGTCTTGACCGCAAGATCCGGTTTGAGTCCGCGTTTCGCTCTATTTTTCTTTACCCGTTTGCGCTGTCCTTTGTGGTCACCGGCCTTGTCTGGCAGTGGATTTTGAACCCTGATTTCGGCCTGCAAAGCGTTGTGCGCGGTTGGGGCTGGGAGAGCTTCACGTTTAACCCACTCAATGATCCAAACACGGTTATTTATGGTCTTTTGATTGCAGGGCTTTGGCAGGGCACGGGGCTGATCATGTGCATCATGCTCGCAGGGTTGCGCGGCATTGACGAAGACATCTGGAAAGCCGCCCGCGTTGACGGGATCGGTACGGTCAAAACCTACGTCATGATCATCATTCCAATGATGCGCCCTGTGTTCATCACGGCCCTCGTGCTCATCGCGTCCGGCATTATCAAACTCTACGATCTGGTCGTTGCACAAACTGGCGGCGGACCGGGCCTTTCCTCAGAAGTGCCTGCCAAATACGTTATTGAATACATGTTCCGCGCCCAGAACTTGGGCCAAGGCTTCGCGGCCTCAACCATGATGTTGTGCTCTGTTGTGATCATCCTGATCCCATGGGCCTACCTCGAATTCGGAGGCCGGAAACGTGGCTGATATTTCAACAAACACTGCCCAAGGACCGCGCGGCCCAAAGCCGAAGAAGGCCTTCTCCCGCGCCAACATCTTCCTTTACGGCACCCTGATCGTGGTCTCGATGTACTACCTGTTGCCGCTTTACGTGATGATCGTCACCTCGCTGAAGGGGATGCCGGAAATCCGCATGGGCAATGTGTTCGGCCCGCCAATGGAAATCACGTTCCAACCATGGGTCAAAGCCTGGTCAGAGGCCTGCACGGGCATCAACTGTGACGGCTTGTCTCGCGGCTTTGGCAACTCGGTGCGCATCCTGATCCCGTCGGTTCTGCTGTCTATCGCGATTGCATCGGTCAACGGTTACGCGCTGAGCAACTGGAAGTTCAAAGGGTCTGAGACCTTCTTTACGATCCTGATTATCGGCGCCTTCATCCCTTACCAGACAATGCTTTATCCCATCGTGATCATGCTTCGCGAGATCGGGCTGATGGGATCCATCGGGGGACTGGTGCTGGTGCATACGGTCTTCGGGATGCCGATCCTGACGCTGCTGTTCCGCAACTATTTCGCCTCCATACCCGAAGAGCTGTTCAAGGCGGCGCGGGTTGATGGTGCCGGTTTCTGGCAAATCTACTTCCAGATCATGATGCCAATGGCGCTGCCGATCTTCGTGGTCGCAATCATCTTGCAGGTGACAGGCATCTGGAACGACTTCCTGTTCGGCGTGATCTACACCAAACCGTCGACTTATCCGATGACGGTGCAGCTCAATAACATCGTGAACTCGGTGCAGGGCGTCAAGGAATACAACGTCAATATGGCCGCGACCTTGCTGACAGGTCTGGTCCCTCTCGTCATCTACTTTGCCTCTGGCAAACTCTTTGTCCGCGGCATCGCCGCCGGCGCAGTTAAAGGCTGATATACCCATGGCAAATTCTGTAGAAATCAAAAATCTTGATCTGAACTTCGGGGCCGTCAAAGTCCTCAAACAACTCAACCTCGACATCGCAGAGGGCGAATTCCTTGTGCTGCTCGGCTCATCAGGGTGCGGTAAATCAACCCTGCTGAACTGTATCGCGGGGCTGTTGGACATCACTGACGGGCAGATTTTCATCAAGGGCGAGAACGTCACGTGGGCTGAACCGTCCGATCGCGGCATTGGCATGGTGTTTCAATCCTACGCGCTTTACCCGCAGATGACCGTGCGCGGGAACCTGTCGTTCGGCCTTAAGAACGCCAAGGTGCCAAAGGCCGAAATCCACAAGCGGGTTGAACGGGTTGCGGATGTTTTGCAGATCGAGGCATTGCTGGATCGCAAGCCCGGTGCCCTGTCCGGCGGACAACGCCAACGCGTGGCCATCGGTCGGGCCTTGGTGCGCGATGTGGATGTGTTCCTGTTTGACGAACCCCTGTCCAATTTGGATGCCAAACTGCGCACGGACTTGCGGGTCGAACTGAAACGTCTGCACCAGAAACTAAAGAATACTATGATCTACGTGACCCACGATCAGGTCGAGGCGATGACTTTGGCCGACCGGATTTCGATCATGAAAAACGGCTTGATCGAGCAGTTGGACACGCCCGAAGTGATCTATGCCAAGCCATGCAACAAATACGTTGCAGACTTTATCGGCTCGCCTGCAATGAACCTGTTTGAGGGCCAATTGAATGGGACTGAGTTCTCTTGTGATGGCTTCAAGGTTGACGTGACTGGCTATGAATTTGCCACCCAAACCCGTGGCGACACGTCGGCGTGGCTGGGCATTCGCCCCGAACATATCCTCACCGGAGAGGCCGCCGAAAGCGCGACGTTCACCGGCCAAGCCGAGATCGACATCGTTGAACCGATGGGGTCTGACACCTTGGTTTGGGTCAACTTTGCGGGCCAATCCGTGCGCGTGCGCACCGAAGGCCAGTCGCCCCTGAAATCCGGCGAGACACTGACACTCGGATTTGATGCGGCGCGGCTGCATCTGTTCGACCACAAAACCGAAATCCGTCTTTAATTCTGGAACCAGACACATGACACCAGCACTCCAACTTTATTCGATGCGCGATTGCGCAGATCAAATCGCTCTTTTGGCGCAATTGCCCGCTCTTGGGATCACAAAGGTCGAAGGCTACGGCGGCGTTTATGACGACCCTGCAGCCTATCGCGCGGCGATGGACGCCAACGGGATTTCCATGGCGTCGGGCCATTTCGGTTTGGCTGATATCGAGGCTGATTTCGACGCCACGATGGACATCGCTGAAACCCTCGGGATCACCCGCGTCTTTGCGCCCTACCTCGAAGAGAAGGACCGCCCCAACACTGCAGAGGGCTGGACTGCGCTGGGTAAGCGTCTGAACGCTGCGGGGACGAAATACGCCGACCGCGGCATCACTTTTGGCTGGCACAACCACGAATTTGAATTCTTCACACTTCCCGATGGCAGCACCCCGATGGACGTGTTGCTGGACGCCGCGCCGCAGATTTCATGGGAGGCTGATCTGGCATGGATCGTGCGCGGCGATCGTGACCCGATGGATTACATCCAACGCTACGCGGGCCGCCTTTCGGCCATCCACGTCAAAGACATCGCGGCCGCCGGCGAAAACCTGGATCAGGACGGTTGGGCTGATCTGGGCGCAGGCACGATAGATTGGGCGGCACTTTTGCAAGCTTGTCGCAACGCGTCCGGCGATTTGATCTACGCCTTGGAACACGACAAACCAAGCGATCCGGTCGGCTATGCCACCCGTTCTGCCGCAGCATTCAAAACCCTCTGGGAGGCCACTCATGACTAAGAACCTTGGCGTTGGCATCATCGGATGCGGCAACATTTCCACGGCCTATCTAAGCTTGGCCCCGATGTTCAAAGGCTATGAGATCGTCGCGGTTGCCGACCTGAACATGGACACTGCGCGCGCGCAGGCGGACAAGTTTGATGTACGCGCTGACACGGTTGATGACCTGCTGGCAGCGACGGACGTTGATCTTGTCATTAACCTCACGATCCCTGCCGCGCACGTCGCGGTGTCCCGTTCCATTCTGCAAGCGGGCAAGCACGTATATTCCGAAAAGCCATTCGTTCTGAGCCTCGCTGAGGCACAAGAACTCGGTGATTTGGCAAAGGCCAACGGCCTGCGCATTGGGTCGGCTCCCGATACGTTCATGGGCGGCAGCCACCAGTTGGCCCGCAAAATAATCGACGCCGGGGAAATCGGCAAAGTCGCCTCTGGCGCGGCTGTGGTCATGTCTAGCGGCATGGAAGACTGGCACCCGAACCCTGACTTCTTCTTTCAAAAGGGTGGTGGGCCGATCCTTGATCTGGGCCCATACTACATCTGCAATCTTGTCCAGATACTTGGCCCCGTGAAAAAGGTCACGAGCTTTACCGGAATGGCCAGCGACACCCGCACAATTGGCAACGGCCCGCGGAACGGGGAAACAGTGCCTGTCGAGACCCCGACCACCATCCATTCTGTGCTGTCGTTCGAAAATGGCGCGATCATTACCCTTCTGGCCAGTTGGGATGTCGTTGCCAGCAATCATCCGATCATGGAGCTTTACGGCACCAAAGCGACGATGAACCTGCCCGACCCGAACTTCTTTGGCGGGGAATTGACGGTCACCGAGCCTAATGGCGATCCCGTCGAAAAGTCATGGGACCACCCGTTCAACATTCCCAATTTCGAAGACACGAAGGCGAACTATCGTGGCGCTGGTTTGGCGGATATGGCCATAGCAATTGCCGAAGGTCGCCCGCATCGCTGCAATGACGACTTCGCGACCCACGTGGTCGAGGTCATGACCGCGATCCTTGAAGCTGGCGAAACTGGGGCCGTCCTGACAATGACAACCACCTGTAGCAGACCCGACGTGCTTGGTCCCGACGCGGCCCGCGCCCTGCTGGTCTGATCGCAATTTACGGAGAGTAAGATGACGAGTTCCATCAAAGGTCCCGCGCTGTTTCTGGCCCAGTTTCTGGGGGATGAAGCGCCATTCAATTCCTTGCCCGCAATTGTCGAATGGGCCGCGGGTTTGGGCTACAAAGGCGTGCAAATCCCCACGTGGGATGCGCGGGTCTTTGATCTGGACAAAGCGGCGTCAAGCCAAGCCTATTGCGATGAAATCATTGGGGTTTGCGCCAAGCACGGCGTGACGATCACCGAGCTGTCGTGCCATCTTCAAAGCCAGCTTGTGGCAGTGCATCCAGCCTATGACACCGCTTTCGACGCTTTCGCGCCTGAACACCTGCACGGCAAACCCGTTGAGCGTCAGGCCTGGGCTGTGGATCAAGTCACCAAAGTCGCACAGGCCTCGAAGAATCTCGGGCTCAAAGGGGCCGTAGGTTTCACAGGATCAATGGCTTTCCCCTATCTATACCCCTGGCCGCAACGCCCTGCGGGTTTGATCGACGAAGCCTTTGGCGAACTGGCGCGACGTTGGAAGCCGATCCTCGATATCTATGACGACGCAGGCGTCGACCTTGGCTTTGAGATTCACCCCGGCGAAGACGTGTTTGACGGCACGACATTTGATCGTTTCCTTGAAGCCCTCGACAATCACCCGCGCTGCAAAATCACCTACGATCCGTCGCACTTCTTGCTTCAGCAGATGGATTATCTGGCGTTCATCGACATCTACCACGATCGTATCAGCGCCTTTCACGTCAAGGACGCGGAATTTAACCCAACTGGGCGGCAGGGCGTCTATTCTGGCTACGCCGATTGGACAGACCGTGCAGGACGTTTCCGCTCGCTCGGGGATGGTCAGGTCGATTTCAAAGGGATCTTTTCGAAGCTCACCCAATACGGGTTTGATGGTTGGGCCGTGCTCGAATGGGAATGCTGTCTGAAGCACCCCGAACAGGGCGCAGCTGAAGGCGCGCCCTTCATTGCCGATCATCTTATCCGCCAGACAGAGCGGGCGTTTGACGATTTCGCGGGCGGCAAATCTGATCCGGCGGCTCTGCGTAAAATGATGGGGTTCTAAGATGGTAGCGCTGAAACTGGGCATGGTTGGCGGGGGCCAAGGCGCGTTCATAGGCGGCGTGCACCGTATCGCAGCGCGGATTGATGGCTGCTTTGATCTGGTCGCGGGCGCCTTTTCGTCAGATCCCGCGCGCGCCCATGCCTCCGCTGCAGAGCTCGGCATTGACGCGGATCGCTCCTATGCGGATTTCAACGAGATGGCAAAAGCCGAAGCCGCACGAGCCGACGGGATCGACGCCGTTTCCATCGTCACGCCCAACCACCTGCACGGACCAATTGCTGAGGCGTTCTTGGCACACGACATCTCTGTCATCTGCGACAAGCCGATGACTGCGACCTTGGCGCAAGCCGAAAGCCTCGTGGCCGCAGCCGAAGCCTCCAAGGGTCGCTTCTTTCTCACCCACAACTACACCGGTTACCCAATGATCCGACAGGCCCGACAGATGGTGGCCGAAGGCGCTTTGGGCGACATCAGGATTGTCGATGTGAACTATTTGCAAGACTGGCTCAGCGAGGCCCCGACCGAGGACAACAAACAGGCCAAATGGCGCATGGATGCGGCTCAATCGGGTGGTGGCGCCATCGGCGATATCGGCACCCATGCCTATAACCTCGCGTGTTTCGTATCCAGACTGCGCGCCACGTCTTTGAGCGCCACGCTCAGCTCCATAGTGGCTGGGCGATCGGTCGACGATGATGCCCGCATCACGCTGCAATTTAATGGCGGTGCGAGGGGCCATATCTGGGCCAGCCAAGTCGCCATCGGTAACGAAAACAACCTGACCTTGGCCGTCTACGGGACTAAGGGATCACTCCGTTGGGCCCAGGAAAACCCGAACGTTCTGTTGTTTACCGAACTGGGGAAAGCGTCGCAAATCATCACCCGTGGTGGCGCAGCGGCTAATTCAGCGGCCATGGCCGTGACGCGCATTCCAGCGGGCCACCCGGAAGGCTATCTGGAAGCCTTCGCAACGCTGTATCGAGAAGCGGCGGACGTCATCCTTACAAAGGACTTATCCGGCGCGACAATTGGCATCCAAGACGGTCTTGTTGGGGTGCGCTTTGTGGACGCCTGCCAGCGTTCGTCAAGCAATGGGGCAACTTGGATCGACCTTCGTTAGGTGGCTTGATCGGCGCCTTTGAAGCCTATCGAAAGCTCACTGTCATACCCTCGCATTGAGCTAGAAGTTTCAGCAACCAAGAATGCCGCTCGATGCTCGCTTGGTCGCCACTTTTAGTCGCAGCGCGGTTTGGGTCCGGCGCCTGTCACGACCTGATCGTGCGCGACCTTGTTTTGCGGCGTGTCAGTACGCCCAGTGCCATAAGGCTCGTCGCCAACAACGGCAATCCTGCGGGCAAGGGAACGACGGCTGGATTGGGTACGTCCGGCGGGGAAACGAAAGGCTTGTCCACGTAGGTGTACGTCAGGTTCAGAAAGAAACTTGAACTGAAAAAGTTTTCGGAACCGGCGCCGTCGTCATCGGGGTCAAGTATAAAAGAAAGCGCTGACCTTTCATAAGTCAGAACAAGATCTTGCGACATTAGAACGTCGAGAAAGACACCAGAGAACACTCCAAGATCAGCCCCCACAACCTCCGCGACTGAATCGCTATTGCCGCACATTCCATCACCAAGACCAAAGAGGTCAGAGTTGTCGCTTTGACATCTCACGGATATATCATTCGTGGCCTCGTAGGCGAATAAACCTCCGAGCGCTGACCTAAGGCCGAATTGTACTGTATCCGAATAGCTTAAAGATAGGTCAATTTGGCAGTCAGAGAATCTCGTAAGATCACATTCCGGGCCTGAATAGCCAAAGTCGCCATCAGACGCGGATACACCAGCCGTCACTTCATACGCCAGGACCACATTAGCGGCGATACTTTCCAGGTTATGAGTATCTTGAAATTCTGTCTCTGGCAGGCTGAGATTGAATTCTTCTTCGCAGTTTGTACTTTGTCCAATACCGGAGACGACA
>JAGGNB010000096.1 GCA_017886375.1 Octadecabacter sp. | reverse complement strand
TAGTCGACGTGGATGCGGGCCATTTCGACCATGTGGTGCAAGGTCAATTCGGCCTCGTCCACATTGCTGCCGGACGTTTTTGCGGCTTCAACAACAGCTGTCGCGTCGGCCACCAATTTGTCCATATGCTCGCGCTTGGCTTCACCGCGCGGAAAGGCTTTCTCGGCCAGAACCGATACGCCGGTTGCGGTGATTTCAGCAAAGCCGCCAGAAACAACGTATTCAGCGACGCCACCCGAATGGGTCACAGCCAGAATTCCAGGGCGCAGTGTCGTGATGGTTGGCGAATGATGGGCCATCGCCGTCATGTCGCCATCCGCACCCGGGATCTGAACCTCTGTCGCGTCCATCTGCGCCAAACGGCGTTCAGGGGAGACGAGGTCGAAGGTAAATGCATCTGCCATTTTGTTGGCTCCTTAAATCCGAGGATTAAGCTGCGTCAGCAGCCATTTTCTCGGCTTTTGCGATCACGTCGCTGATACCGCCAACCATGTAGAACGCACCTTCTGGAAGGTGGTCATACTCGCCTGCGACAACTGCTTTGAACGCTGCGATCGTATCTTCCAGCGGCACCTGAATACCATCAGAACCGGTGAAGACCTTGGCAACGTCGAATGGCTGGGACAAGAAACGCTCAAGCTTACGCGCGCGTGTCACGGTCATTTTGTCGTCCTCGGAGAGTTCGTCCATGCCCAAAATCGCGATGATGTCCTGCAAGGATTTGTAACGCTGCAAGATTTGCTGAACGTCTGTCGCAACCTTGTAGTGCTCATCACCAATGATCAGCGGGTCAAGCAAACGTGAGGTAGACCCAAGCGGGTCAACGGCTGGGTAGATACCCTTTTCCGAAATCGCACGGTCCAGAACGGTTGTCGCATCAAGGTGCGCAAACGATGTCGCTGGCGCTGGATCGGTCAAGTCATCGGCAGGCACGTAGACGGCCTGAACGGACGTGATCGAACCGCCTTTGGTGGATGCAATGCGTTCCTGCATTTCGCCCATGTCGGTGGCCAGTGTTGGCTGGTAGCCAACGGCGGACGGGATACGACCCAACAGCGCCGAAACCTCGGAGCCAGCTTGTGTGAAGCGGAAGATGTTGTCCACGAAGAACAAAACGTCCGAGCCTGTGTCGTCGCGGAACTGCTCAGCCAAGGAAAGGCCGGTCAGGGCGATACGCATACGCGCACCCGGAGGCTCGTTCATCTGGCCGTAGACCAGTGCAATCTTGGATTCTTCAAGGTTATCGAGGTTGATAACACCGGATTCAATCATCTCGTGGTACAGATCGTTACCTTCACGAGTCCGCTCACCCACACCGGCAAACACGGACACACCAGAGTGGACCTTTGCGATGTTGTTGATCAATTCCATGATCAAAACGGTTTTGCCAACACCGGCACCACCGAACAGACCAATTTTACCACCCTTGGTGTAAGGCGCCAAAAGGTCGATGACCTTGATGCCCGTCACAAGGATTTCAGTCGCGGTGGACTGGTCTTCGAATTTAGGCGCTTCGCCGTGGATCGAACGACGCTGGTCAGTTTTGACAGGGCCCTTTTCGTCCACAGGATCACCGGTCACGTTCAGGATACGGCCCAATGTAGCGACGCCAACTGGCACTGTAATCGGGGAGTCCTGGTCGATCACTTCTTGACCGCGAACGAGGCCTTCGGTTGCGTCCATAGCGATGGCGCGAACTGTGTTCTCACCAAGGTGCTGTGCAACTTCAAGGACGAGGTCCTTGCCATTGTTGCTTGTCTTCAGCGCGTTCAGGATCGCAGGCAGTTCTTTGTCGAACTGCACGTCCACCACGGCGCCGATCACCTGGGTGATTTTGCCTTTTGCGTTTGCCATTGTCGTTACTCTCCGGTTCTCTTACAGCGCTTCCGCGCCGGAAATGATTTCAATCAGCTCGTTGGTGATGACGGCCTGACGGGACCGGTTGTATTGGATCGTCAGTTTATCAATCATCTCACCAGCGTTGCGGGTCGCGTTGTCCATGGCTGACATACGAGCGCCTTGCTCGGATGCGCCGTTTTCCAACAGGGCCGCGAAAATTTGTGTCGCAACTGCGCGCGGCAGCAAATCAGCGAGGATCGCTTCTTCGCTAGGCTCGTAGTCATACAGCGTCCCGTCTGCCTCAGCGCCCTCGGGGGCTTGAAACGGAATGATCTGCTGTGCGGTCGGGTGCTGGACGACGACATTTTCGAATTGCGCGTAGAAGATCGTCGCAATGTCGAATTCTTCGGCGTCAAACCGTGTCAGCACATCGCGAGCGATGTTTTGGGCGTCCTCGTAGCCCACGCGCTTTACCTCAGTGAGGTCAACGTGGCCGACAAAGTATTTCCCGAAATCGCGTCGCAGCGCATCACGGCCCTTTTTGCCAACGGTGACGATCTTGATCGTCTTACCTTTGGCAAGCAGGTCCGCGGCTTGGGCTTTGGCTTTCTTGGCAATGTTGCCGTTGAAACCGCCACACAATCCACGTTCCGCCGTCATAACGACCAGCAGATGCGTTTGATCAGATCCCGTACCGGCCAGAAGACGCGGCGCGCCTTCGCCACCGGCAGAGGATGCCAGACCAGCCATCACAGCATTGAAACGTTCGGTATAAGGACGCGACATTTCAGCTGCTTCCTGGGCGCGGCGCAATTTAGCAGCCGCGACCATTTGCATGGCTTTCGTGATCTTGCGGGTCGATTTGACCGACGCGATCCGATTTTTAAGGACTTTAAGGTTAGCCATTTGGCGTCTTCCTTTCCTTAAGCGAAATCAGCTGCGAACGGGTCGAGCGCAGCTTTGAGACGGTCGGCAGCATCGCCTTTGATCTTTGGATCGTCGTTGGTGATCCACGAAATCACGTCAGCGTGGTTGGCGTGCATATGCTTGAGCAACGCTTCTTCCCACTTGCCAACATCAGCCACTGCGACTTTGTCGAGGTAGCCGTTTGTGCCCGCAAAGATGATGCAGACGATTTCGGCGTTGGTCAGTGGTGAATACTGCTTTTGCTTCATCAGCTCTGTCAGACGGGCACCACGGGCCAACAACGCCTGAGTGGCGGAGTCCAGATCGGAACCGAACTGCGCGAAAGCGGCCATTTCGCGGTATTGTGCGAGGGACAGTTTCACAGGGCCAGCCACGGACGACATTGCCTTTGTTTGCGCCGAACCACCAACACGTGACACCGACAAACCGGTGTTCACCGCAGGACGAACGCCTTGGTAGAACAATTCGGTTTCAAGGAAGATCTGACCGTCGGTGATCGAAATCACGTTTGTCGGAATAAACGCAGACACGTCACCACCTTGGGTTTCGATGACAGGCAAAGCTGTCAATGAACCGGACCCGTTGTCTTCGTTCAACTTTGAAGAGCGTTCCAGAAGTCTGGAGTGCAGGTAGAACACGTCGCCAGGATAGGCTTCGCGACCTGGTGGGCGACGCAGCAGAAGCGACATCTGGCGATACGCAACAGCCTGCTTGGACAAGTCATCATAGATGATCAGGGCGTGGCGGCCGTTGTCGCGGAAATGTTCTGCCATAGCGGTCGCAGCATAGGGTGCCAGGAACTGCAAAGGCGCCGGGTCAGATGCCGTGGCGGCCACAACGATGGAATATTCCATCGCGCCAGCGTCTTCGAGCTTTTTGACCAACTGTGCCACTGTGGAACGCTTTTGGCCGATGGCCACGTAGACACAGTACAGTTTTTTGCCTTCATCGTCGCCAGCGGCGGCGTTGTAGGATTTCTGGTTCAGGATCGTGTCGAGCGCGATCGCTGTTTTACCGGTCTGACGGTCGCCAATGATCAATTCGCGCTGGCCACGGCCAATCGGGATCATCGCGTCGACAGATTTCAGGCCAGTCGCCATCGGTTCGTGAACCGATTTGCGCGGGATGATGCCCGGTGCTTTTGCATCTGCAACAGCGCGCTTGGTTGTTTTGATCGGGCCTTTGCCGTCAATCGGGTTGCCAAGGCCGTCAACGACGCGGCCCAACAGTTCGTCACCGACAGGAACGTCCACAATGGCGTTCGTCCGCTTGACGATGTCGCCTTCTTTAATGGCTTGGTCGGACCCGAAGATCACGCAACCGACATTGTCGTTTTCAAGGTTCAGCGCCATGCCCTGAATTCCACCGGGGAATTCGACCATTTCGCCAGCCTGAATGTTATCGAGACCATAGACGCGCGCAATACCGTCACCGACGGACAGCACACGGCCAACCTCTGCGACTTCGGCTTCTTGGCCGAAATTCTTAATCTGGTCCTTGAGGATCGCGGAGATTTCCGCAGCTTGGATCGCCATTACCGGGCCTCTTTCATAGTGTTCTGGAGTGCGTTGAGCTTTGATTTGACCGAGGTATCGATCATCTTGGAGCCAACTTTAACGATAAGACCGCCGATGAGGGTTTCATCAACAGTCGCAATAATTTTGACATCAGCGTCAAAGGACGCGGACAGGGTTTTCGCCAATTTGTCAGATTGCGCCTTTGTAAGCGCCTTGGCAGAGACCACATTCGCGGTCACTTCGCCTTTCTCTTGCGCGATTTTCGCGTGCAACGACGCGATCAACTGCGGGACCACAAACAAGCGACGCTTGGACGCCATAAGCGCCAGCGTGTTGGTCATCGTCGCTGAAAGTTTCATTTTTTTGGCCACGGCACCGATGGCACCACCTTGTTCCGCGCGGCTATACAGCGGCGAAGAAATCAGGGTGCGCAGGTCGTCGCTGCGTTCCAAAGCAGCGCCCATGGCGTCAATATCAGTTTCAAGCGCTTTCAGGCTCTTGGCGTCTTTCGAAAGTTCGAAGACAGCAGTGGCATAGCGCGCAGCAATACCGGAGGAAATCGAAGCTGGTTCAGACACGTCCACCCTTTCGAAGTCTAGGCGCTTGCCCCCCACATAAGGGATCACAAATCACCAAAATCTTGCCTCACGGTATCGCGAGGCAGCAAAATCATGGCGGAGATAGCAGAGCGTTTCTGTTGGGGCAACCAAATAGGAGTGTAATTTTTCAAGGTTGAAACCCGTTTTTTGCATTGACCAAGCACGTGGTTTCACGCCTAGGACGTGACAGTTCGCGCAGCCTATTGCCACAAACCCCTATTTTTGAAAGGGCCGACCCGATGATCTGGCGATTCTTTTGCCTATTTATGGCGGGTGCTTTGCTATGACGCCTGCGACAATTGACACCACTCGCAAGATCAATCGCCTGCGGAGCAGTATTTTACCACTGAGGTGGGTCGGACTGGCGTCATGCGTGACGGGGCTGACATCTTGCGGGGCAAAAGGTTGGACGTGGTTTTCCTGACGGTGACGATTCGATCAACGCCGGGCAAATTACGGCCCGCTAGGCCGGTTTGACCACCGGCCCACCCATCCCCTCAAGCACGCGCAGGGGCCGTTTGACGGCTTCTGCCAGACCGGGGCGTTTTGGCTGGGGGACTTGCTTGGCGGCTTCGACCATCAAAACACCACCCGCTGCAAAGACGGGGATATGACGCCCCGCGGCTTCCATCGTATTGGCAAACTGCCGCCAAATCTTGCGCGATGACGGGGGTTGATACAGCGTCGACAGCGTTTTGACAGGAATAAGTCCGATATCGCGCAGCAGCTTTTCCAACTGGCTGAGCGAATACGGCCGCCCAAAACCAAACGGCGTCGCATCCGAGCGCGACCAAAGACCCGTGCGATTAGGCACAATAAACACCGCACGCCCCCCCGGCCCCAGCACGCGCCAGCATTCATCGAGCAGTGCCATGGGCGTATCGGAGGTTTCCAGCCCGTGCAAAAGCACCAGCTTATCAACGCTGCCTGACGCCAAAGGCCAAAGCGTGTCTTCGCACAACACACTGACATTCGGTTTGTTGTCTGGCCATGCCATCACGCCTTGTGGTCCGGGCATCAACGCGATCACCCGCCGCGCGTCTGCCAAATACGGCCGCAACAAAGGCACCGCGAATCCGAACCCCGCGACCGTTTGCCCCTTTGCTTCGGGCCACATGCGCACCAATTCATCACGCACAACCTTTTGTGCCGCGCGCCCCACAGGACTGCGGTAGTAGAATTCCCGAAGATCGTGCACATCTAGATGCATTGTGTCCCCATACCGTCCATACTGACCCAAACCGTCAAATCACCAAACCGCCAAAACAAGCGGGCACCGCGTCACCATCACACTACCAATAGGATTGGACAACACCATGCCCCTCGATCTTGTGACCATTCCCTGTCTCGCGGACAATTACGCGTTTTTATTGCACAATGCGCGCACGAAAGAGACGCTGTTGGTCGATGCACCCGACGCGCCGCCAATTCAGGCGGTGTTGGACGCGCGGGGTTGGACCCTGACGGATATTCTACTGACACACCACCACAGCGATCACGTTGACGGACTTGACCCATTGCGCGGATCGGCCCGGGTGATTGGCGCGGCGGCAGACGCCCACCGCCTGCCACCACTGGATTTGGCTGTGGGTGACGGCGACACAGTCACGATCTGCGGCGAAGCAGCACAAGTTCTTGACGTTTCGGGCCACACGATGGGTCATATCGCGCTGCATTTTGCCACGTCCGGCGTGCTGTTCACCGCCGACAGCCTCATGGCCCTTGGATGTGGCCGCCTTTTTGAGGGAACGCCTGTCCAAATGTGGCAGAGCATGCAAAAATTACGGTCCCTGCCTGATGAGACCCGGGTTTGCAGCGGCCATGAATACACGCAAACCAACGCTCGTTTTGCTTTGACTATTGAACCGGACAATTCTGACCTTATCTCTCGTATAGACGAAGTCACCCGAACCCGCGCGGCCAACCTCCCCACTGTGCCCTCAAACCTCGGCATCGAGAAACGCACGAACCCTTTTCTGCGGGCAGACGTTCCCGCGCTTCAGACCGCCTTTGGCATGACCAACAGCGACCCGACCGAAGTCTTCACCCAGATCCGCAAAAAACGCGATAATTTCTGACTGCACGGAATTTACCACAATCGCCAATAAAACAGGGCCTTAAACGCCACAATCGCAGTTCAGTAACGACTTCGTGGCATTTTTTTCCTTGAAGCACGCCTAAATAAGGCAAAACTTAACCATAAGAGACCACGGTTTGGATGGGCCACGCCCCCAGCAGACCCCGATCAGAAGGAGCACACAACGTGCCATCATTTTCCACGACGCTTGAGCAGTCAATCCATTCCGCCTTGGCGCTGGCCAACGCGCGCAAACATGAACTCGCCACGCTTGAGCACCTGTTGCTCGCGTTGATCGAGGAACCTGACGCGGCCCGCGTGATGAAGGCCTGTTCGGTCGATCTGGGTGAGCTGCGCAAAACCCTTGAGGATTTCATTGAGGACGACCTGTCGACCCTTGTGACCGACGTTGAAGGATCCGAAGCGGTGCCAACGGCGGCCTTCCAACGTGTTATTCAGCGCGCAGCAATCCATGTGCAATCATCCGGTCGCACCGAAGTGACGGGCGCAAATGTGCTTGTCGCGATCTTTGCTGAACGTGAAAGCAACGCCGCCTACTTCCTACAAGACCAAGATATGACGCGCTATGACGCGGTGAATTTCATCGCCCATGGTGTCGCGAAAGATCCAGCATTTGGCGAAAGCCGCCCCGTCACGGGCGCACCGACACTGGACGAGGACGCTGATACAGCGGAAGAGTCCAGCAAGGACGAAAGCGCACTGGCGAAATATTGCGTCGATCTGAACGTCAAAGCACAAAAAGGCGATGTGGACCCGCTGATCGGTCGCGATCACGAGGTTGAGCGTTGCATTCAGGTGCTGTGCCGCCGTCGCAAGAACAACCCGCTTTTGGTGGGTGATCCCGGTGTAGGTAAAACTGCGATCGCAGAAGGTTTGGCGCGCAAAATCGTCGAATCCCAAGTGCCTGAGGTTCTGGCAGACACAACGATCTATTCCCTCGATATGGGCGCACTGCTGGCCGGTACGCGCTATCGTGGTGATTTTGAGGAACGCCTGAAGGCCGTGATGACCGAACTTGAGGATCACGACGACGCGGTCCTGTTCATCGACGAGATTCACACAATTATCGGCGCTGGTGCAACATCCGGCGGGGCAATGGACGCGTCCAACCTGCTGAAACCCGCCCTAGCGGGTGGCAAGCTGCGCTGCATGGGGTCCACAACCTACAAAGAATTCCGCCAGCATTTCGAAAAAGACCGCGCGTTGGCGCGTCGGTTCCAAAAGATCGACGTCAATGAGCCGTCGGTTGAGGATTCGATCAAGATCCTCAAAGGCATCAAGGTCTATTTCGAGGATCACCATCAGATCAAATACACAGCTGATGCGATCAAATCTGCCGTGGAATTGTCAGCCCGCTATATCAACGACCGCAAGCTGCCCGACAAAGCCATCGACGTCATCGACGAGGCAGGCGCGGCCCAACATCTGGTCGCCGAAAGCAAACGTCGCAAGACCATCGGCACCAAAGAGATTGAGGCTGTTGTGGCGAAAATCGCCCGCATCCCACCTAAAAACGTGTCCAAGGGCGATGCCGAGGTTCTCAAGGATCTGGAATCCTCGCTGAAACGGGTGGTGTTCGGCCAAGATGACGCGATTGTCGCACTCAGCTCTGCAATCAAGCTGGCCCGCGCTGGACTGCGTGAGCCAGAAAAGCCGATTGGCAACTACCTGTTCGCAGGTCCAACGGGTGTGGGTAAAACCGAAGTCGCCAAACAATTGGCGGACACGCTGGGCGTTGAACTTCTGCGCTTTGACATGTCGGAATACATGGAGAAACATTCAATCTCCCGCCTCATTGGCGCCCCTCCCGGTTATGTCGGCTTTGATCAGGGCGGGATGTTGACGGACGGCGTCGATCAAAACCCGCACTGCGTCTTGTTGCTGGATGAGATGGAAAAGGCCCACCCGGATGTCTACAATATTCTGTTGCAGGTTATGGATAACGGCAAACTGACCGATCACAATGGCCGGACGACAGATTTCCGCAATGTTATCATCATCATGACAACGAATGCTGGTGCATCTGAAATGGCAAAGGAAGCCATCGGGTTTGGTCGCGAACGTCGCACTGGCGAAGACACGGCCGCAATCGAGCGCACGTTCACGCCGGAATTCCGCAACCGTCTGGACGCAGTCGTCAGCTTTGCCCCCCTTGGCAAAGAGGTCATTTTGCAAGTGGTCGAAAAGTTCGTGCTCCAGCTTGAGGCGCAACTGATGGATCGCAACGTGTCGATCGAATTGACCCGCCCTGCCGCAGAATGGCTCGCGGACAAAGGCTATGATGATAAAATGGGCGCGCGTCCGCTGGGTCGCACGATCCAAGAGTATATCAAGAAACCATTGGCCGAAGAATTGCTGTTCGGTGCATTGGCCAAGGGTGGTCACGTCAAGGTTGGCATGAAAAACGGCGAACTTGATTTGCAAATCGAGCCACCAGAAAAAGTGCGCATCTCAAAGGACAAACCACCGCTCCTCGCTGCGGACTGATGCGCACGATTGCACTGCTGATAACCTGCGCCACACCCGCCGTGGCGCAGGACTTACACCTCGGACTGCCCATCGACTGCACCTTGGGCGACACCTGCTATATTCAAAATTACGTCGACACGGACCCATCCGAGGAAGCGCTGGATTTCCAATGCGGGTCTTTGACCTATGATGGCCACAAAGGCACCGATTTTGGCCTGCCATCCCTGTCGGCGATGGACGCGGGCGTCGATGTCCTCGCCTCAGCCGCAGGGACAGTGCGCGGCGTGCGCAATGATATGCGCGATGTCCTTTATACCCCTGACCTCGCTGGCGAAATCAATGGACGCGACTGCGGGAATGGTGTTGTCGTCTCGCACGAAGGCGGTTGGGAAACCCAGTATTGCCACATGAAAGAAGGCTCCATCACGGTTGTCACGGGCGACCAAATTGGAACGGGTGATGTCCTTGGCCAAGTCGGGCTGTCTGGCCGAACCCAATTTCCCCATGTGCATATTTCGGTGCGCCGCAGCGGTGCGGTAGTTGATCCATTCGCGCCCGGCGGCGATAGGGACTGTGGGGCTGACGTCGAAAACACCTTGTGGGATGTCCCATTGGACACGCCTGCTGGCGGATTGATCAGTGCCGGTTTTGCCAATGACGTGCCGGATTATGACCGCGTCAAAGCAGGCACCGCCGCCGCCAACGTCCTGTCTGCCGATGCACCGATCGTCCTTTGGGCCTTTGCGTTTGGCGCGCGAAACGGCGACGTGGTAAGCATTACGATTAACGGACCGGATGGCGCCCTGTTTCAAACCGACGATGTGCTGACCCGCGAACAGGCGCTTTTCATGCGCGCTGGCGGCCTCAACCCACCAGAAAACGGCTGGGCAACGGGTACATATGACGGCGTCGTCACACATGCGCGCGATGGGGTTGAATTGGACCGACTAACGAAAACAATCAGCCTTCCC
Organism: Octadecabacter sp.; assembly: GCA_017886375.1. GTDB lineage: Bacteria > Pseudomonadota > Alphaproteobacteria > Rhodobacterales > Rhodobacteraceae > Octadecabacter. Next base: position 31,487 of record JAGGNB010000096.1, on the reverse strand, counting down.
TAGTCTGCCTTTGTCTCAAAAATATCCCCGCCGGAGGCGCATCTTTCAAACCCGCGCCCACATTTGTCGCGATTGGCTCACAGCGCCGCGCGCGCCAATAATCACGGGCGGCGCAGCCGCTCCGCGGGATCAGGCCTGACAGATCAGCGTTCAGTCAGTTTCAGTTCAATCCGACGGTTCTGCGCACGTGCTTCAGTGGTGTCTTCGAGGTTAATCGGCTGGTATTGCCCGAACCCGTTCGCGGCCAAGCGGTCGGGCGGTATCGCGAGGAAATTTACCATATAAAGAACAACCGACAGCGCCCGCGCTTGGCTCAGTTCCCAATTGTTGGCAAATTCGCCCGCGCCAGACAGCGGTACGTTGTCGGTATGCCCATCGACGCGGATCACCCAATCGATGCTTTCGGGAATGTCGCCAGCCACGTCGCGTAGAATCGCTGCGACCTTGGCAATTTCGCGTTGTCCGTCGGCTGACAGTCGCGCAGCGCCTTGCTCAAACAGCACCTCAGATGAGAACACGAAACGGTCGCCCTCAATGCGCACGCCGTCAACGTCTTCCAAGACATTGCGCAAAAGGCCCAAGAAATCAGAACGGTAGCGTTCCAATTCCACTGCTTCTGCGGCCATACGTTCAAGCTCTGCGTCCTCGAGCACCCGCGCGCGGCGCTCTGCCAGCAAGGCACGTGCCATCGCAGTGTTGAGATTTTGCGTCAGCGTTTCAATCTGCACATTTGCTGTCACATCGGCTTCGTTTTCCAGATTGAGCAACGCCTGCAATCGCCCCAATTCGCCACGCAGCGTCGCCACTTGTTCGTTGAGCAATGCAACCTGGCGCTGGTTGTCCGCCGACAACGCCTGTTCTTGCGTCAGCGCATTATTGGCCAAAGCCAAGAGGGCCGACTGCCGATCCGCATCGGCCGCAGCCACGTCGGTCTGCGCGCGCGCCGTGGCCAAAGCCGCCACCGCCGCAGCCAAGTCTGCGCTGAACGTTTCACGTTGCGCTACTACGGACGCCAAATCCTGTTCCATCCCCGTGCGGGCGATCAGCGCCGCCGCGAGCTGCGCCTGAAGCGCTTCAAGGGTCTCACCTGTCTGGCCCTGCTCGGCAAGTGCGGCTGCCAAACGGTCAGCCAACGCCTCGCCGTCCAGACCCAGCGCCTGCGCCGCGGCCTCGGCCTCCTGTTGGGCCAGCAATGCGATTGCGAGGTTCTGATCCAGATCTTCCCGCGCCAGTTGCGCCGCCGCCAGCAGCGTCAAAGTATCCTCAGCCGCTTGGCGCTGTTCTTCGAGGGCGAGGGTCATCGCCGTCAATTCCGTGTCCGCATTGGCCAGCCGTTCGCGCAGAGCTGTCGCTGCCGCAGCATCCACCAACATCGTCGCTTCGGTTTCGCTGATCTGCTCCAGTGCCGCCGCACGCGCCGCTTCTAGTTCGGCAATCTGCGCGGCATCTGCGACCCCGGCAGTTTCCAACGCCGCAATTTGTGTATTTGCCGCGGCGTTGTTGGTTTCCAAATTCGCAATCATCGCCTCCAGCGCCTCACGCCGTGCGGCGGCGAGGCGTGCGGCCTCAGCGCTGGCGTCGATTTCGGTTCTGGCTTGCGCGATGGCAAGGTTCAGCGCCTCTTGGTTGCTAACCAACTCGGCCTCGCGCGCTTCAAGTCCAAGAATCGTCCCCTCGGCCTCGCGCCGCTGCGCCAGCAATCCCGCGACCTGTGCTTCAAATCCGGTGATGCGCGATTGCGCGTTCGACACATCGGCGATCAACGTGTCGCGTTCGATGGTCAGCCGCGCAATCATTGCATTTTGCTGTTCAATTGCTGCTTCGCTTTCGCCCAAAGCCGACTGCAAACCCGACAGTTCGGAGGACAGCGCACCAACCTGCGCGCCCAGAGTTGCGGATCGATCTTGTTCCAGTCCCAGCGCGTCTGCGAGCGCCGCAACCTCCGCAGAAAGTTCCGTCAGCTGGTTTTCCTGCCCGGTGATCGTTTCTTGCAACACAAATTGCAGCACCATGAAGATGGTCAACACAAACATCAAAACCAGCAGCAGGCCCGTCATCGCATCCACGAAACCCGGCCAGATCGACGCTTGAAAACGCGCGCCGGTTCTGCGGCTTAGGGCCATGGCTTAGGCGCCGCCTTGAGTGTTCTTACGCGCGCTGCGGTTGCCTTGGCGCACGGCGGTGGTCAGGCCTGCAATATCTGCGCGCAGGTCCTGAACGGCCTCTTGGCGGCCAGCGGCCATGTCTTCGAGGATGCGCAAAAGCCCCACATCAATCGAGCGCAGCCGCATTCGGCTTTCCGCATCTATTCCTTCCATTCCAGTGTTTTTCAGCGCGGTGATCAAGGCTTCTTGGGCGTCCGCAACACGGGACAATTGCGCGGGCGTTTGATCGGTTGCCGATTGCTGCGCCATCTGCGCAACCGCAGTCGTCAGGGCGCTAACACGTTCATTGGCCTCACCGCGGCTGGCTTCGGATGCGGCAAACATCGCCTGCATCCGTTCCATTTGTTCGACCATGTGGTCAACGACGCCCGCCATCGCGACTTGATCGCCGCTGGCCTCATCGCCTGCCGCAAGGCCAACGCGGGTGATCGTGGAGAGCCATTCTTCAAGTTCGCGGTAAAACCGGTTCTGTCCGTGGCTTGCGAACAATTCCAGCAACCCGACGACCAGCGATCCTGCCAGACCCAACAAGGACGACGCAAACGCGATCCCCATACCGCCAAGTTGGCTTTCAAGTCCGGCCTGCAGACGCGCGAACACCTCACCGCCAGTTTCGCCTTCGCCCGGGGTGAGCGATTGGATCGTTTCGACCAGTGCGGGAACTGTCGTGGCGAGGCCATAAAACGTTCCCAAAAGGCCCAAGAAAATCAATGTGTTGACGATATATCGCGTGATTTCGCGGTCTTCGTCTATCCGTTGGGACACGGAGTCCAGGATCGAGCGCGATGAGCTTGAGGACAGCTGCATCCGCGATCCGCGTGATCGCAACAGCGTGGCCAAAGGTGCCAGCAACCCCGGCGCTTTGATGATGTCCGAGCCGAGTTTCTCGCCTGCAAACGCCTCAATCCAGCCGATAGATTTGATCAACTGCCAGACCTGTCCGAAACACGACAACACGCCGATCACGAAGACGACGAATATGAATCCGTTCAGATACGGGTTCGCCAGAAACACTGGCCCCACCCGCGGAAATGCGAAAAATACGCCGACGCAGACCAACGCCAGTACAACCAGCATCGATGTGATCTGGCGCACGGGTTGGGAAAACTGCGGCTCCGCCTCTTTGTCCCCTGTTGCCATGGGATCGGGCACCTCTTTGTTGTTTGTTATCTATGACAATAGGGGTTTGGGGCGCAAACCCCAACCAATTTTACGTCAACGCGCGTACTCTTTCGACAAGCCATGCCATATCGGGGTCGTGAATGCCCATTTTGACCAGATGGTCGGCGGTATTGTATAAATATTCGGGGTTGGGGCCACGCCCGCCAACAGATCGCGCAATCATCTGCGCTTGGTGTTCGAGATCGAACTGGCAGTATTGTTCGTGGTCGCGATTGATGACGTAGGCCAGCGCCTGAACGTCGCGGCCATCTTTAAGGGCCAGTTGTAAATGCGCTTCCTCATATGCACTTGAAATCAGTTCGCGTTCGCGCAATTCGGCCAACACGCGGACCTCGTCCGCGACAGCCACCCGAAACGCAACGCCGGTGCAAATCGCGTCGCCAGCGTCCAAGGCCAGAACCAAGCCCGGTTGTTCGACGGACCCGCGATGATGGATCGACAACATGCAAAAACTGCGGTGATAGCCCGACAACGTCGCCGTTACGGTTTCCGCAGGTTCGAACCCCGGGTTCCACAGCAAAGATCCGTATCCGAACACCCACATTGTCATCAGTTATGGCCCTTTCATTGAGGCTCCTCTAAACACCAATCAACTGATCGGTGAAAGACCAAAACATGCGTAAACTTATCGTTCTCGTCGTCGTTCTTGCCACACTTTACGGTGGATATTGGTTCGTCGGCAGATCACAAATCCAGTCCCGCCTTACGGATGCCATCGTGCAAGTCGACGCAGGCGAGATGAATGTGACCTTTACCTCGCTGGCAACACGCGGATTTCCGTCACGTTTTGACACGACCGTGACCGACCTTGTGGTTGAAGACCCGATTGCAGGTGTGCGTTGGGAAACCCCTATATTTCAGCTCCTTGCGCTCGCGTATCAGCCCAACAATGTGCGCGCATACTTTCCCGAAGAACAGGTATTCGTCGTCGACGGCGACCGTTATACGCTGTTCACCGACGAAATGGTTGCAAGCGGCCGCGTCAGCGCAAGCGCGGCGCTGGCGGTTCAGCAAGCCGAACTGGAATTGCTGAACCCGCGGTTGCGCACCGATGATGGCGCTGAACTGGCGCTAGCACGCCTGTTCGCCGCCATGCGCCTGACGCCCGAAACGACCCAGTCTTATGATGTGTTCTTTGAGGCGCGATCAATCGTGCTGCCAGAAAATATCCGCAAATTGATTGATCCGCAAAACCTGCAGCCACCGATCATTCAAAGCCTGCGTCTTGATAGCGACCTCACGCTTTCTGAACCGATTGAACTGAACAGCGCCGACGCCGAGTTGTTGTCGATCACCACCCTCAGCATCAAGGAATTGGCGCTGGCGTGGGGCGATATGTCAGTGTCCGTCATTGGCGACGTGTCGCCAGATGAGGTTGGTGTGTTGGACGGGTCCATCACGATCACTGCGCGCAACTGGCAACAGGCGGTGGATCTGGCCGTGGCATCAGGGGTGTTAGAAGACGACCGCATTTTCCTCGTGACAGAAATCGCCAACAACTTTGATGAAACGCCGCATATCACCGATACGCTGACCGTTACATTGTCGATTGTGAACGGCGAAATGGCCCTTGGCGGGTTTGCACTCGGTCCGGCACCGCTGCTGCGTTAACTTATCGGCAATAGCTACCGGATCGATACCGCGCGGTATCAAAATGGAAGTGGTCGCGGTGCAATTGGTTCGCTTGCGGCCCGAGCACAGTGCCAAACGGGCCACAGGCCGCGCGCCACATGCGGCGCAATTGCTGGCTGTCATCGTTGCTGTTCCATCCGGTCAAAACGGTGATTTCTTGCCCGTCGCGCAGGCCAATGCCGGCAATATCAATCGCCCGCCCACTGGCATGTTCGGACAACCGCGCACCTGCCACGTTGTTGCGAGCACGGCATGCGTAATGTGCCACCACGCGAATGGATGCGACACCGCCGCCCTCGGATCCGACCGCAGGCAGCAGCCCATCATCGAGCCAAGTGCGCAAGGCGCGCGCCGTGGTGCAATCAATGATCGCTGGCGTCGAAAGCAACACGCCCGACACCGACCGCAGGCGAACCGCATCTTCAACACCGCAGGCCCCCGGCCCGGCATGGGTGCCGATGCGATCACCCTGCAAAGCGATATCGCCGCAAACGGCGCCTTGGGCCAAGGCCTCAGATTGTTCTGCGGCGGCTGCGCGCACCGCTGGCGTGCGGCGTTCGGGGCGCCGTGATTGCGCGATCGCTTGTATCGATGGCGGCACAATAAACCAGTCTGCGACCGCCGCATCATCACGGGCAAGCGGGCGGGTGTCTTGCGCATAAACAGCGCTGGCCAAAAACATGGCGATACTCGTTACAATACCCTTCATTTTTTGACCGGATATCGACCGAAGTTGGGGACATCCGTGTCCTGCCCCGCTTCGATAATGCCGCGCCGGATTGCGCGAGTTCTGGTGAAATAATCATGCAAGTGTTCGCCGTCGCCCTGCCGGATCGCCCGCTGCAACGCGAACAATTCTTCTGTGAAGCGGCCCAGAATTTCCAAAGTTGCCTCTTTGTTGTTCAGGAACACATCGCGCCACATCGTCGGATCAGATGCGGCAATTCGGGTGAAATCGCGAAAACCTGCGGCCGAGAAATTAACGACCTCAGTATCTGTGACGCGGCTTAGATCATCCGCGACGCCAACCATCGTGTATGCGATCAAGTGCGGTGTGTGCGACGTCACGGCGAGCACCAGATCATGGTGATCGGCGTCCATTTCATCAACGTTTGAACCCAGCGCCTCCCAGAATGCGCGCAACTTTTTAACTTCGGTCACGTCCGCGCCGTTGGGCGTCAGCAAGCACCAGCGGTTGTCGAAAAGTTCTGCAAAACCGGATCGCGGCCCCGATTGTTCGGTGCCCGCCACAGGGTGCCCGGGGATAAAGTGGACGCCATCCGGTATGTGCGGTTCAACTGCGTTGATCACTGCACGTTTGACCGACCCCACATCCGTCACCACAGCGCCCGGTTTCAGCATGCCAGCAATCTCACGCGTGACGTCGGCCATGACGCCGATGGGCACGCATAAAACGATCAGATCTGCGCCCGCAACAGCGTCCGCCGCACTGTCGCAGACGCGGTCACAAAGCCCGATTTCGCGGGCCACATCGCGGGTGTCGGGTGATCGTGCATAGCCCGTGACTTCGCCCGCCAGGTCTGCACGTTTCATCGCCCAGAACATCGAGGATGCGATCAAGCCAAGGCCGATAAGTGCCACGCGGTTGTACATCACGGTCATGCGGTCACATCCTTTTTGGCGCCTTTGAATTGCCCGATGGCATGCACGACGCGGCGGCAGGATGCCTCATCACCGACGGTGATCCGTAGGCAATTGGGCAAGCCGTACCCCCCCACCAAACGCACCAGAATCCCTTGTGTCATCAGGTAATCGTTGCAGGCTATCGCCTCAATCTCTGATGCAAACCGCACGAGGATAAAATTCGCAGTTGAGGTATCTGACGGAAGCCCCAATTCGGCCAATGCGCCCGCCATCCAGTCGCGTTGTTTGGCGTTGTCTGTGCGGCACTTTTCGGTGTGGGCCACGTCGCGCATGGCGGCTTCGGCTGCGGCCAGTGCGGGGGCGGACAGATTGAACGGCCCACGAATGCGCATCAATGTGTCAATAATCTCTTGGCTGGCATAGCCATAGCCAATGCGCAGTCCGCCAAGACCATAAATCTTGGAAAACGTGCGCGTCATGATGACGTTGTTGCGGCTTTCTACCAGCGACTTACCTGCATCATAGCCATCCACGTATTCCGCATAGGCCCCATCCAGCACAAGAATCGCACTCTCGGGCAAACCGTCCGCCAAACGTTCCAGATCTGCCGCTCCGATCATGGTTCCTGTGGGGTTTGCTGGATTGGCGATATAGACAACTTTGGTTTTCTTGGTGCAGGCCGCCAGCAGCGCGTCAACATCCACAACGCGTTCACGTTCGGCCACAACGACAGGCTTGGCGCCGTTGGCGTTTGCGTAGATCGGATACATTGCAAAACCGTGTTTGGTGAAAAGCACTTCATCGCCTTTGCCCGCAAAGGCCTGCGCGATCATCATCAAAATCTCACCCGACCCATTGCCGCAGATGATCCGGGCAGGATCGAGTGCCCAAACATCTGCAATCGCTTTGCGCAGGCTGGCATGATCAGTGGACGGATAGCGGTGCAGGGTGTGGGACGCGCGCACCATCGCTTCTTTGGCGCCGTCTGACGGCCCAAACGGGTTCTCGTTAGACGACAGTTTCAGAACGTTTTCAACACCATCCACATGGGACATGCCGCCTTTATAAAGCGCAATGTCCATAATTCCCGGCTGCGGTTTGATCTTACTCATGATCTCAATCCTTTAAGCGTCTGTGTCCTTCTAATGCGGCGTTGCGGCCAAGACCAGACGTCAAGCCGCGCGGCCCCATGCCTCAAACGAAAAAAGCCGCCCCAGACCGGGGCGGCTTTCCAAAACTAAGCTCAGAGAACGATTAGTTCTGAGCGTAATATTCGATCACGAGGTTCGGTTCCATCATCACTGGATATGGCACATCGCCAAGACCAGGTGTGCGCACGAACGTTGCCGACATCTTGGAATGATCGACATCCATGTAATCGGGGACATCGCGTTCCGCCAAGCCGATGGCGTCAAGGACAGCCACATTCTGCTTGGAACTGTCACGTACTTCGATGATGTCGCCTTCTTTGACGCGGTAAGACGGGATGTTAACCTTCTTGCCGTTCACTGTGACGTGGCCGTGGTTTACGAACTGGCGCGCTGCGAAAACAGTCGGCACGAACTTGGCACGGTACACAACAGCGTCCAGACGACGCTCAAGCAAACCGATCAGGTTTTCACCGGTGTCGCCTTTGACACGTTCAGCTTCGGTAAAGATCTTGCGGAATTGCTTTTCCGTCAGGTCGCCGTAATAGCCCTTAAGCTTCTGCTTGGCGCGCAGCTGCATACCGAAGTCGGACAATTTGCCCTTACGACGCTGACCGTGCTGGCCGGGGCCGTATTCACGACGGTTGACGGGGGATTTCGGACGACCCCAGATGTTTTCACCCATCCGGCGGTCAATTTTATACTTGGCAGACGTGCGTTTGGTCACGGCTGATCTCCTTACTCTTTTTATGCTTCCTCAACTTATCCTCGCCACATGGCTCGGGTTGAGAAACGCGTCCACCGCACATACGCCTGTCAGACAGTCCGCATATGCAGCAAGTGAAGGGCGTTGTCCTTTGGGGCGAACCCCCGACAGGCACTCCCTTGCGGGAACCACCAACACCAATTGAAAGGCTGCATTACGCGCGAGTCTGGGACCTGTCAACACACACAGGTGCTTGGTCCTGCCTTTGTCTCGAAAATATCCCCGCCGGAGGCTCCGGATGATGTCTCACATGCCGTCAGATCAGGTCAGGCGGCATCATAGCGCAGGATTGCGGCCTCGGATGCGGACACAACGCGGCGGGCATAGGCACCGTACGAATTTACGTCGGCTTGGATGTCAGGCACTTTTGCAAACAGCCGTGCGCGGTCGCTGTCGCCGAGGTGGTCCAGACCAGCGCTTGCTGGATGAAAACTCTCGCTTTCGACGCCATTGGCGAAAACGACCTCATGGCTTGGCAAAAGCATGTGGATATAATGGACTTCGCGCATGGAGCGATCGACGTATATTGACGTGTCGTTCACCAAATCACGCGCCGTGACCAGAACTTCGTCGGTGTTGAACAACGCCTGCGCCCGCGCGCCCCTGACCATCACACGGTGATCCGGACTGACAAGCAGGCCGGCGTCGGGTACATCATTATCCAATGAACCGGCCCGCAGGCGGATCGGGCACAGATGCGGTGTCGCATAGAGCCGCGCACCGGTGACGCGCCGCGACCCTGTCCACAAAACTTCCTGACAGCCGTTGTCCTTGGTTTGAACTTTCGTGCCCTCATTGATGTCTTCGACCCGCATCACACCATCGCCCGTGCGGATCATTGTGCCGGGAGTGAAACAAATCACACCACCCGCGGGGTCGAGATTCTGATCACGTGAATTCAGGTCAACCGTGTGGTTCACGATCCAGAGGTCCGTCGCGCGCGGAGGGATTTCACCGACGAACATGCACAGCCGCGCCGATGGCGTCGCGCCATCGATCAGCGTCACAGTCCATGTGTCGCGCCCGTCTGTCACTGTAAAAGATTGATCGAATGCTTGGTCTTCGAATTCGACAAGATCCAACCGCGTAGTTTTCGTTTCTACGGCTTTCAACAACCGCCGCACAGACATCGCCGCGCGCTTGCGGATGTCCGCCTCGCCCACTGCAGTGCCCAATGGTAAAATTCCCGCGGGTCCATCAACCCTGACCGCTTCGCCCGTCCAGCCCCAAGCCGTGCCCACCCGCAAGTTTTCAAGCGGAGCGGACCAGAACCCATCAAGTTCCGTCTGCGACCAGGAAATGACGAACGTGCCATGAAAGCCCGTTTTCATACCTGTTATCTGCCTCTGTCTTTGCCCCGCCTCTGTGTGCAGGGTTCTGACAAAAACAATAAAGAGCGGATTCACGCCGATCAAGTTACTTTAAGGTCGGACGCTAACTATTTATTCAGAAGCTGAAATTCAACTTCAGGGATCCAACGATCTGACCCTGAGGTTGTCCGACGTATTCTTCGCTCAGATAGGTGACGCCATAGAAGTAGGAAATGTTGTCACCAAGACGCCAGTGCATACCTGCACGCGCACGGAACCGTTCGTCTTGTGCTACGGTGCCAAAACTTGCTGGGAAATACGCGCTGTCACCGATGACCGCATAGTCCGCCCCGATGATAAATCCGGCGCCAGGCTGACCGCCTTCGACCCCTGCATATAGTTGTCCGGTCGGGCTATCCCGCAACCACAGGTCGTTTTGCATAATTTCGCCGATGACAATATCCGCCCCGACGCGGACGAAATCCTCTACCCCGTACTGGGCCTCGACAAAGGGGCGCAGGGACGCGTTTTCGCTAAGGCGAACAGGGTAGGAAACTTGAGCCAACGCCGTCGGGTAAAAAGAGTCGCCAACTTGATTGGCAATCACCCCGTTTGAGATGGTCGGCTTACTGACAATATTGTGGAACCAATCCTGCAAATCCACCAACCCCGTCTGTGGCCCAATGGCAACAAGATCAACGCCTGTCGAGAGGTCCACACCGCCGCGGGAGAAGTGCGTGTGCAGACCCGCCGACACCGCGCCAACGTAGGCACGGTCGTTGGAACCGCTTCCGTTCAGATTTGATGGCGCAATGATTTCGGATCGAAGACGGTATTCCAGAACCGATCCTAGTGCTGTTGGCGCCCGCCCCTGCCATTCGGGTCCACGCACGATAGAATAGGCATACGAACCGGACCGCCAACGGTCTTGGGTGTCGCCGAAGTAGTCATTGTTGAAAATGCGCCCGAAACCCAAAGTTTCGCGATCTTGGGCCGTTGCAGGGCTTGCAGCCATAAGTCCTGCACACATCATTGCAATTAAACGCATCTTTTCCACCAACCTATCAGTCCTGCGAACCCTATAAAACAACGGGCCGCCACTTGGCGACCCGTATGGTGAATGATTTCGGTGAAAGTGTGGCGATTTCGACTCGGGCTTTGTCGTGCTGTTGATCCTACCGACTTATGACTAAAGAAGGCTCAGGCATTGCATGCGATTGCTCTCACGCCCAAGGGCACACCCACCCGACATTTAGCGTTTCTTGGCGACCTAATCGATCGCGGCCCTCAATCCATCCGATCTGTCGATCTTGCGATGCGCGGTAAGAAACTGGTACTGGCCGATGAGCGACACGTTCTGCCTATTTCCACCCTGTCACAACATTAACGGCATCCGAGTAAACAATCTGATCACCGACGACTAATCCTCTTAATGTATCGGCGACGTCAGCAATAAGTGCTTCTTTTTCTTCATCAGGAAGGCTTTGAAAAGCGTTGGCTATTGGCATCGATCCGAGGTGCAACGGGACGAATTTTGTGGCCAAGGGGACTTTGATCAACAATTGCTGACGAGCCACATTAACATTGCGAAATCCGGCTTCGGAAACACTCGCGATCAACCTATCTGCTGACGGCGTTTCTCTCTGGCCGCGTTGCTTCTTCGCAATCTCAGGCGAGATGAATTTTTCGACAGCTGCGCAGAGGGCTTTGGTGTAGGCACTGTGGCCATCCCATATCGACATTGCGATGCGGCCCGACGGGGCAAGCACGCGGTAGAACTCTTTTAAAGCAGCAGGTTGATCAGGAAAGTAGTGGTAGCCATGCTGGGATATGACGGCGTTGAAACTGTCGTCTGGCAATCCTGTCTCAATGACATCGCTTTCCATCCAAATGATATCCATGTCGGCGGCCAGTTCACGTGCTTTCGCAAGCATGGCTGCGTTGATATCCAAGCCAGTCACACGTCCGTCTCTGCCGACATCCCGTCTGGCAATCCGAGTGGTGACGCCAGTACCGCAAGCAACGTCAAGAACCGTTTCGCCGGTTTTCAAGGAAACGGAAGTCAAAAGGGTTTCGGCCCAACGTCCAAACCACAGCGGCACCATAGTATTTTCATATATTTCTGGTGCGCTACCGGAGAGTTGAAATGACATAAGACGTTCCCCCATACCCATCTTCTCTGACCCCATGGTGCTGTAAGGAGGCACACCTGCAACGTTACGCAGTGGGATCATCCTACGTCAACTTTGTCCGCCTAGTGTGAGTTCGGGCGCAGCGCAGCGAATGTCGACTGATCCCAAACTAGCCTTTCGCGGTCCGTGCAGCGAAAGAGGAAAAAACCCACAATGATTAATGCTTCGGTTTGCATGAATGGCGGCTATGTTGAAAATATAAAACTTTTTCTTGAATAAAACCACTTTCCTAGTTATATAGGTCTTATGAAGAATACTACCACAACTGCTCGCGCGCTTGCCGCACTAGGACATGAAGCCCGCCTTGACGTCTTCCGCCTTTTGGTGCGGGCGGGCGATGACGGTCTAATCGTAGGCGACATCGCAGCACACACCGAGTTGGCGCTTTCGACGCTGTCGCACCACTTACGCACGCTCGTTTCGGCCGGACTCGTTACGCAAGAGCGTAGAGGACGGGAAGTGGTAAACCGCGCCGATTTTAAAGCTGTTGATGCCGCCCTGACTTTCCTGACGGCTGAATGTTGTCAGGGGGTCGCCCTCATCCGAGAGGATGCAGCATGATGATTGTCCCGGCTTTTTTTCGTGAAAACATAACTATAAAACTGGATATACCGAAATGACTGATGCCATCCAATCCGCTCCCGGTCGCAGAACGGCATTTGCTCGCCGTCTATGGTCAGACTATCGCGTCTGGCTCGCGACCGCCGCCATCCTCACCCTCGTAACAGTTTTTGATCCGGCACAAGGCATGGCGAGTCTTCACTTCGCTGCGCAAGCGCTTCTCGAGACAGCTCCCTATCTCTTGTTGTCTATCGGCCTCGCCGCTTATGCGAGTGCAACGGGAGCCGATGGCCTGATTGCGCGGGCCTTCACGGGTGCGCCAATTGTGATGATCCTCGTGGCTGCCGCCTTTGGCGGGTTGTCGCCTTTCTGCTCCTGTGGGGTAATCCCGCTTATCGCTGCATTGCTCGTTATGGGCGTACCCTTGTCAGCGGTCATGGCCTTTTGGCTAGCCTCGCCCGTAATTGACCCGTCCATGTTCGCGCTGACCGCGGGTGTGCTTGGACTTGAGTTCGCGGTTGCGAAAACAATAGCGGCCATCGGGCTGGGTGTTGCCGGGGGCTATATTACACTCGCGCTCACTCGGTCCGGGGCATTCGCTGACCCGCTGCGCGAAGGCGTTGGCAATGGCGGATGCGGGGCGTCCAGCGTACGTGATCCAAAACCGCCTGTGTGGAAGTTCTGGCATGACGCGGATCGTCGCGCAAAATTTGGTCGTGAAGCAATCAGCACTTCGCTATTCCTAGCAAAATGGCTGACTCTGGCCTTTGTGCTGGAGTCGCTGATGGTTGCCTTTGTACCAGCAGATCTCGTCGCGCAAGCAGTCGGAGGCGAAGGCATCGGTTCGATCCTGACCGCCACACTGGTTGGCGTGCCAGCCTATCTGAATGGCTACGCGGCGCTACCGCTTGTCTCTGGATTGGTCGAGCAGGGCATGGCACCCGGCGCAGGCCTTGCATTCCTCGTTGCAGGTGGTGTCACGTCCCTTCCAGCAGCAATTGCTGTCTGGGTTCTTGCCAAGCGGTCGGTCTTCTTTCTGTACGTCTCTCTTGCACTGTCAGGGTCGCTGGTGAGCGGTCTGTTGTTCCAAGCATGGATCGGAGCATGAGCGCCCCGATATCCGCCATACCTTTCGGCCATATCCTGTGTTGGGTAGATGGGTCCGACGAGGCGTGCCGGGCGGCAGAAAGGGCTGCTCATCTGGCCAAAAGCCTAGGAGCAAAACTGAGTTTTCTCGCGCTTGGCGACGAGCCTGAGTACAGCAAAGGATTTGAAGATTACGCTCGAATTGAAGGCGTGATTGGCCCCATGTCACCAAGCATCGCAAACAACGTCGAGGCGTGCCTGTTCCAGGCCGTATCAGTCGCGGCGGATATAGGGATTAAGAAAGCTGCCCGGCTTGTGGGGGCCGGAGAACCAGCGTCTGCCATCTGCGATGCCGCAAGGACACAAGGCGCAGACCTTGTTGTGATCCGCAGGCGTAAGTCCAATATTGTCCAGCGTCTACTTGGGGCGTCAGTGTCCGACACCCTAACAGACAAATGCGGGTTTGCGGTTCTGTCTGTTGGATAGACTGTGAGGCTGGCGAAGGGAAAAGCTGCCATCGGCGCAAATGCATCGAAGGTCGGGAAAGTCCGCAGTGTGTGAGCCCATGCAATGCACAGCGAACATCAATTCACAAGATTGCGGGCCCAAGCAGGCATTTGTTCATCCAACGGATGTGACCTGACACATAGGGCCAACATACATCAGACGGTCGCGCAGCTGTTTGGTTTCCCACTCATCCTATCGTTCTGGGCGACGGCATTGGCCCATGCCGCGCAGCGGTCAGGACCGAAAACTTGATCCAATTACGACCCAGTTGGTCAGGTGACTCCCAAAATCGACTTTCCACCGATCAGGTCCGCAAATGCCCACAAAACGATGTAATCTGTTCTCCAAAGTATTTGGACATTTTTCAGAGTGTTTAGGTATCCGCGATGAATACGGCCTCGACGGGGTGGTGATCTGTGATCTCGAACCGCAGATCTGTCGTCTTGATGCTTTTCAATGCCACGTTTGGCGAGCCAATGAACCCATCAATGACTGTCGTGTAGTTTTGGCCTTCCTGATAAGCTTTCTCGAGGCTGCGCACCGTGGGTGTGTCGGGGTCGCAAAATATCCTCCATCCGGCAGGAAGGCTGCCTTGCGGAAAATTCCTTGACCATTCCAGAGACACTTGATCGGTCGTGTGGGAGAATTCTGTCTGGCACATCCGCAGGTTCCAGTCGCCCCCAAGAACCACGTAATTGCCCTGTGCAAACTCACGCTGTGCGACTGCCATAAGACCCTGAAGCTGCGCGTTCCGTACGGTTCCGCCTGGGTCCGCAGGCGAGAGATGGATGTTGATGATCACCCAGTTTTTGTCGCTACCCTCAATTGGGTATCTGCTGAGTTGACCCGCATAAAATTTCTTGAGGAAGTGCCCGTAATACCTTCGATCTTGAGGCAGCTTCAGTATTTCGCAACCGGTGTCCTTTAGGGCTGTGTAGGTAGACATGCCATGATCAAACCGCAGCGGTTTTGGCAGCAACACGGTTTTGAGGTCGGCCCAGTAGTAATGGCGCATGGCAGGAAGGGCGCGGTCGATCATGCGTCGAACAGGCACCGCGCGTGTCAGAAACCCGGCCGCTGCGTTTTCCTGTAGGCAAATGACATCCCATGCGCCTGCCGACAAAATATCCGCGATTCTGCTGGCGGAGTTCGCAATGTCTTTACGCGGCAGCGCGCGCACAGATTGGCCGTGATCGACGAAGAAATCTGCCTGTTGCCCAAGGGCGCCGTAGCCGATGTTCCACGCCAGAACGGAGATTTCATGGCGCGCGTTGCACAACCCGTCCGTTGGACCTTCCCCCTGCAAAATCCCGAAGCGCGGCTGCCTCAGCCGGATGATCACAAGAATGCACATCACGCCGGCCACAATTGCACCAAAGAAAATGAGCGCCGCTGTCATCTATTGGCTTTCGGGCTGTTCATGGGTTTGCTTTCGGTCTAGCGCGGAAACCGCTGTTCAACGAGGAACGCAGCTGCAGCTGAGATAAGCTCTTGATTGCAGGGCGTGATCTTTAGGGCGGTGGGGATTTTGGCCAGATGATCTGCGGGCGTCTTGCTGGCAAGTCGGTCTTGGGGTGTCGCATGGTTCCAACCCGTCCAGGACAGCCACCGCGGGTCGGGCGGGTTTGGAGATTGAGCGAGGCGCACCACCTCCATATAATCAAAGGTCACAAGCTCGATCTTGGTTCCGGTTTTTTCGTCCAGCGCATCAAACATCGTCAAGCGGTGGGCGGTGGCGTATTCATTGACCACATCAACAAGACGGGTGACATCGCGGCTCCAGATGCTGATGTCATGGGTGTTTTTTGACAGATCGCTGTCCAGCTTTTGCCCAGCATCAAAGGCATAAATCGTAGCAGGCTGCGCACTTTTGCACCCATAGACTGCCTCGCGCAGTGTCTCGATCCCGGTGTTTTCAACGACGCCGCCATCCCCCAGATGCCAGTATTCTTTTGCGATCCCGCCTGTGTCCACCTCGATCGTCATGGGGCCGAGATAGGGCGGAAAGGCCGCCGAGGTCGCGACGGCCAGAGAGATCGGGAAAGTGTGCGGTGTGGCGCGTAAACCGTTTGCATCGCAGAACGACAGCGCGCGCAGGGCCGGCGGTAATGTCTGTTCGTGCGCATCATCGGGGGGCGGCAGAACCTTATTGCTGAACACGAACCTGCGTCCTGTATCGTAACTGACGGCGTTGAAATAGAAGGTGCGGTCGCCAGGCAACGCATCGAAACGCGCCTGATCAAGAAAATCGGGCCGCTCAAGCGCCTCTTTCAGCGACTCCAGCCGGCGTGAGGGGCTGAACAGGCGGGGTGGCTTGCGCAGCTGCTGGGCTTGCGTGGCCCAGAAATAGTCATGTGCCAGAACCGCTTGCATCTTATCAAAGTAGCGGGCCGCGTCACCGTCGGGGACCGGATGCAGAGCGAGATAGCTTGCCGCAAAGCCGCCCCCGCTGACGCTAGAGACATGGGTGACAGCCGCAAGCAGTCCGCGTTCGTGCAAGGCTTGCATGCCCGCAGCGGCAAAGATAGCCGCACGCGCCCCGCCGCCTGATAGGGCCAGCCCGACAAAGGGGGCGTCGACCGGTTGCGGGTCTGCCTTTGGTAGCTTTTGCAGGTCTGCCCTGAAATGAACCTTGAGCGGCGCCAGAAAACCATTTGTTATAGCAGCGATCAGACAGGCCAGAACGACGAACACGCCCCAAGATAACCATCCCATTTTAACGTCCCCGTATCAATTGCGCCGCCTAAAACGCGCGGCAATTCACGCTAGGGTGGTGTGAATGCCCGCAACAAGCAATCCGCGGAATGCATGAGGGTAAGGTTCTCCTTACCTTTGGTCACCTTTCACCGCCTTACCCCCCAAATGGGAGGTGCTACAAAATTTGACGCCTCGTAAGCCTTTGGTCATCACATCAGAGGAAGACGCTATGTCCGAATTTTCAAATTACGCTAACAGCCTCGGCTCGCTCGAATGGGTCGGTGTTGCAGGCTTTGTCTGCTACGTTATTGCCTTTGGGTCAGTCCAGTTTGGCAAGATGGATGGCAACAGCATGGCCTATTCACTGGCCAACGTCCTTGCAGCGTCGCTTGTGGCTGTCAGCCTCCTGGCGGAATTCAACCTTGCATCTGCCCTCATCCAGTCAAGCTGGATCATGATCGGCATCACCGGATTATACTTGCGTGCCCGAAACGCATGGCCTGCCGCCCGCGAAGTCTTTGCCGCAACCCTTGATGAGGAGGCGCACTGATGTCTTTTCCTGATATTTTTTCATACTTTACGACGCTCGTGGCGATTGCCATCGCACCCGGCCCCGTCGTGTTGATGCTGATGGTCCGTTCTGCTGGCAATGACGCAAAAGGTGCCGCCGGATTTGGCTTTGGTTTCGCCCTTGGCGGTGTCTTGATTATCTGTGCTGTTTGTTTTGGCCTGAACGCGTGGTTGACGGCCGTGCCGGAAGTGTTCGAATACAGCAAATACGTGATGATGGCCTACATCCTTTGGATGGCGCGGGGCATCTGGAAAGGTGGCTTCGATATGAATAGCACCTGCGACGTCGCATGTGGTTCAATCGGGTCTTCGATATCTGCCGGACTGTTCACATGTTTCATCTCACCTTACATGATGGTGCTGTTTCCCCTCGTGCTGCCCGAACTCATGGACATCACAGTCATCACGATGCCCGACTTTTTGATCGTGGCGGTGACGACATTCCTCGCACTTGCCACGGGTGCAGCACTGATCGTGTGTTGTGCCGCGCAATTGCGCCGGATCGCACGGTCCGATCGCGGGATGCTGATCCTCAATAAAACGCTAGCGGTGCTTTTGGTTTCGGTTGGCGGCTGGATGGCCTTGGCCTGACGGATACGGGGCAAGACTTTCTTCCTGATTGCCCCGTCAACTGGTGTGTCTGCGTTTTCTGACGTGATAAGCTGCGGGCGCAGACACACCGCTTCTTTAATGATACTGTATTTTTATTTATCTCCCTTAGAACGGCTTCTTGCGAGTTTAATTTCATGACCAAGTCAACTGACATTGATCCCGATAACATCGTTGATCAACTTTATGATATCGCCCTCGACCCTGAATCGCTGGATACATTCATCGAGGCTTGGAATGCGGCCGGTCTGGACACAAGCGCCGCGCGACGCACCATCAAATCGATCGATGCGTTTGATGACGCCTATATGGCCCATCTCAAACGGGCCGAAACGTTTCTGGCCCGCGGCGCCGATGTGGACACAGGCCCCGACTTGGCCGCGATGCTTAGCCCCTTTGACGATCTGGCCGCCTTTATCATTGACCAGAATCTGCAGGTGGTCGCCAGCAATGCAGGTGCGAAACACGTCTTTGGGATGACGGACAATGTCGATATCTCTGCCCTTCATTTGCCGCCCGACATGCAAGAGGCGCTCACTAACACGATGACACATGTCTTTGGCGCGCCCGATCAGCCCGACAGGCTGTTGCGGCTGCAATTTCCGGGCGAACGTGGCCCTGCCCTGTTTCAGATACGCGCGTTGGTGAACGGCGCCAGCCCCAAGCCGCAGCACGCCCTTGTCGTGACAACACAATACCATTGGCAAGCCGCCCTCGGCGACACGCTTGAAGATGCCTTCAAACTTACCGGCGCAGAACAAGGCGTTGTGCGCGCCTTGGTCGAAGGCATGGACACCAAGGCCATCGCAGCTGAGCGCGGCACCAGCGAAGGCACCGTGCGCGGGCAGATCAAATCGATCTTGTCCAAGATGAATGCGCGCAGCCAGTCCGAGGTTATCCGTCTTGTATTATCATTGCGCGATGTATCGCAAAACGCGTCGGCATCGTCCCAAGTCAGCATCAAAGGACAGCCCGCCAAATCCGCGAACTGGCTGGATGACGAAGTCTGGCAACCCTTCAAAACCCTAATTCTGCCCGATGGCCGCAAGATGGATTACCATGAAATGGGTCCCGCAAACGGCGCACCGATCTTGTTGACTCATATGGGCTACGGCATGGCGCGCTGGCATCACCCGATGATCAAACTGGCCTTTCAACTGGGGCTGAGGGTGATCGTGCCGATCCGCGCGGGCTATGGTCAAAGCGACAACTTGCACCCTAAAGCCGATGTTCTTGAAAGCACCCGAAACGACACCAGCGCGTTGCTGGATCACCTGCATATCGAAAAGCTGCCTTATGCGTGCCAAGGCAACGACCTGATCTTTGCAGCTGACTATGCCAGGCATTTTCCGGACAGGATCACCGAAATCGCAGGCATCTGCGCCCGCCCCAGCCTGCCGGGGGATTTGCATTATTCCGGCATGGGCAAATGGCACCGCTTTTTCCTGTCCACCGCACGACACGCGCCGCACCTGCTACATTTTACGGCAAAAGCCGCAGTCGCGATGGCCAAACGTATTGGTCCTTTTGAAATGTTTCGGCAAATGAATAAAAAGTCCCCGACTGATCTGGCGATGGCTCGGGACGCGGAACTAATGCGGGTGCTGACCGCAAATGCCGAATTGGTCGCGGGCAAAACGACCAATGTCGCACAGGCCTATACGATGGAATTGCTGGCCACCGAGGTGGATTGGTCACACATCATGATAAAGGCCAATGACACAAAGATCTGGTTCATAAACGGAGGTGAGGACCCCTCTGTCGACCAGGCCACCATCGCCGAATACCGCGAGGTCTATCCTTGGATCGACATTGAAGTGATCCCCAATGCTGGGCAAATGATGATCTACCAAAGGTACGAAACCATCATACCAAGACTTGCAGCGGCTGCCAAAGCTGCGCAAGCAATTCAAACGTAATCGCCGCCATACGGTCTGTGCTGTTGCAGCCTATGAGACATAGCATATTGTCGGGACAACCGATTAATGACCATTAAAGGCTCAGAAAGCCCTTATTTTCGTAAGTATTCAAGCGATTTGGCGGCGCACCTAGCCATTTCACAACCAAATCGCGGCCATTGTCAGCCGGCAAGAATAGATCAGTTTGCATACAAAAAGGGCCACCCTTTCGGATGGCCCTGAGAAAAATTGCAGATCGAAGTCGGTCAGCCCAATTATGTTAAAGCGGGGCGAGCACCGGAATGTCCGATGTCCGAAACCGAAACACAGAGATAGCAAGACCAATGAAGTGATGGAAAATTTGTCAGCCCTAGAACCAAGACACACCGTGCTTTGTGCTGAACCCATGCTGTTCGATATGCAGAATGGGACTTGGTTTGTGGAAACCATCAGGGCCAGCGGCAAAGTGATCCGCGCAAACAGATCGGACACAAGACCGCATCTGACAATCATAAATCACATCAGAAATGTCTTGCTAAGTAGGAGCCATCCACACAGGACATCTTTCTGCATCACGCGTGCATAGGCCGCCAGTTAATAGATGGTGAATATTAGGCGTTGGCCACTCAGTTACTTTCATCAGCTTGATCCATCAATTCGCGAATATGCCTTGCAAAATACCATGTTGCTGGGACACCGACGACACAACCCATGGAAATGGAAGCTGTCGCAGACAAGACTGGCAAGCCGATCCATGATCCAATGAGAGAGGCGAAAAAAACGTTTACGGCCATCGCACCAGCGCCAAACGGAAACAGGACCACAGCGATCTTTTGATGTGTCCAGCCTTGGCGCACTACCGTCTCCGCACCAGCAGGTGAACGGCCACCAATGCCGCGATGAGGGCCAGCGACGCCACAAGGAACAACAGTTCGGCCGTCGCGGACTGTGGCTGCGGAATCGGGCGATCGAAAGCATCGGCCAACGTGGCCGAGGGCAACAGAGAAGCGAGGATTATCATAAGCTTTTGCATTTGTTAGGTCTCCTGTGTCAGCGAACGGTAAATCTCGGGCAGTGCCCGGATAAGGCGGTCGGGTTGTGGCAGCAGCGTAAATCCACCACGCCCGAAGATGCGGGCAAACCAGTCTTGGCCGTCTTCATCCACAACAATGCCATGGACGTGATGGCCGCCCCTGCGGGCTTCGCGTAACGCCATGTGGCTGTCTTCGATGCCGTGCTGGCCTTCGTAGTGGTCAAGGTCGTTGGGCTTTCCATCGGTCAACACGATCAGCAATTTGCGGGTTGCGGACTCCTTGGCCAGCTGCGCGCTGACGTGCCGAATAGCGGCCCCCAACCGAGTATAATGACCGGGGCGCAGGGCACAAATGTCGTTCGTGACTTGCGCGCTATAGGGGGTGTCAAAACCCTTGGCGCGGGTCACAAACACCCGGTCGCGGCGCAAGGACGAAAACCCCCAGATGCCAAAACGGTCGCCTACAGCATCAATGCCGCCAGCCAAGGCGCACAGCGCATCGCGGGCAACGTCGATGACGCAGGTGTCGCCAACGGCTGCTTCGGTTGAACGTGAGGTGTCCAGCAGGAACGCCACAGACAAGTCCCGCTCGATCTGGCGGGCGTCTTGGTAGATGCGGTCACTGCCCTGACCGGTGGCCAACAGCGCGACACGCGCGGCGATCACCGCGTCCAGATCGAGCTCGGACCCGTCTAGCTGGCGTGGTCGGATGACACGGCGTGGGTGCAGCGCCTCAAACTGGCGGCGAACGGCAGCCATGCGTTTGGCATTTGGCACGAAGGCATCGCCATCACTTTGTTGGGCAGGGGCCTCAAGCACACGACAGTGATCCGGCATATAAGCGCGGGCGCGGTGGTTCCATTCAGGGTAGGTGAACGTGCCCGCCAGCCGCTCATGGTCCGCATCCGCGGGCGACAGATCAAGGTGCAACCGCAGCCGCGTGGCAGTCCGGCGGCTGTTCTTGGACAAAGTAATGTTATTTTGATCCTCCGCAGCTTTAGCGGCGTTTTCGTCGTCATCATCATCGACACTACGATTGATGTTCATGCTTTCCACCCAAGACAGGATGGATTCGAAACGGTGCATGATGAAGCTGTCTTTGCGGTCCGCCTCCGACGCATCTTTGCGTAGCCCCATTTTGCGGGTGGTGACTGTCGCAGTGGCAGGCGGCGCGTTTGCTTCGGTTGCGCTGTCAGAAGCAAGTCCGCCTTGCCCTGCCCGCGCAAAAACCAGCCAAATTGGAACCGGGGCAAAGGGCATGTAGCCGCGTGGTTCTGACTGCACAGGTTCGGCGGGATCTGTTCCGCTGAGCTGATCTCGGATGGCCTGTTCCACCACTGCCTCGGCCACTGGTAGTGGATGGCTGGGACGGCGGGCAAGAGAAGCGGCGCACATAGCCGGATAGGCACGCCGCAAACCGGGGCACGCGACCACAGCCCGCTCAGCCGCAGTTTTGTTGAGTTCAACTTGGAGCCAGTCGGTAGCTTGCCCGCTGATTCCTTGGGGCTCGGTGATCCCGTTAGGGAAATCCGCCGCATCGGACAGTGCCGCCAAGGCCGTCAGCCACAGATAGGCCGCGCGGTTCAGGGCTGGATCGGCAAAAATATTCATTTCAGGGGGAAGGCGCAGTCGCTCGCCATCATATTGCGCACGTTGCTCTTTTTCATGCGCCGTCCCCAGCTTACGCTGCATCGGCATCCGGTGACATGAGGGCACCGTAGGGGCCTCAACCAGTTCGACGCCAGCGGGCCCACCCAACGCGCGAAAAAGCATTGTCAGGCTGGGCCGCACCTTGGCCAGCGTTACGGCTGCGTCGGGATATGTCACCTGCGCGCCGAACCCATTGGCCATATCGTGCCACAAGTTGCCGACGGTTTCTTCCGGTTCCATCAAGGACAGGGGATCAAACGCCATGACGCTAACCGTAGATCGTTGCTATCAAATCGCGCAGAGCGATCTGGACGTCGACATCATCTGTCAGCGGCTCAATTACAGCAGCCTCCAGCGCCTTTTCGATGCCCATGCCGTCTTTGATTAAGGTGGCTGCATAGATCAATAGGCGGGTCGAGACGCCTTCCTCAAGATCCATACCGGACAGCGCACGGATATGACCGCCGAGCCGCACGAGGGGGGCAATGCGCGCCGCCTCCAAGCCGCTTTCCTGAGCGATCACCGCAATCTCGGTGTCGGGATCAGGGAAGTTGAAAGTAATCGACAGGAACCGCTGGCGGGTTGACGGCTTCATGCGTTTTAGAACGTTCTGGTAGCCCGGGTTATAGCTCGCAACCAACATGAAAGATGCTGGCGCTGCAAGTTCCTCGCCGGTGCGGTCAATCATCAGGGTGCGACGATTGTCCGTTAGGGGATGCAGGACCACGGTGACATCTTTGCGGGCTTCGACTACCTCATCAAGGTAGCAGATTGCCCCCTCGCGCACGGCGCGCGTCAGCGGCCCGTCCACCCATTCGGTTTCGCCACCGCGCAGCAGATAGCGCCCCATCAGGTCAGAAGCTGACAGGTCATCGTGACACGCCACGGTGTAAAGCGGTCGGCCCAATCGGGCAGCCATATGTTCAACAAACCGGGTTTTGCCGCAACCAGTCGGCCCCTTCAAAAGAAGGGGCAAACCGTTTTTATAAGCTGTCTCAAACAATGCGCATTCCTGACCTGTGGGGTAGTAGGCTGGAATACGGATGTCAGTGATTGCGTTCATGATCATTCCCCCGGCACAGGATCGGTGGCACCCGGCGCGATAACCTCGCGCTTGCGGACAACAAACTGGCTGTAGATGAACAACAGCGCCCCCGCCACGACCGCGATACCTGCGCCAAATCGCATGATGTAGAAGATCGACAGGCTGTCCTGCACATCCATGTAATAGTCACCGACGACGCGCTGCATATGGGTCTGGATGGTGCCTGCGAACGTCAGCACGAACGTCATGAACGCCATGCCACCGGTCATCAACCAGAAGCTGACCATATTCAGCACCTGATTATAGGGCTCGCGCCCTCGCAATAGCGGCATTGCATAAGAAATGATCGCCAAATTCATCGCGACATAGGCGCCGTAAAACGACAGGTGCCCGTGGGCTGCAGTGATCTGCGTGCCGTGACTGTAGAAGTTCACACCGTGCAGCGTGTGCAGGAAGCCCCAGACACCTGCGCCAAAGAAGGCAACGGTGGATGAGCCTAACGACCAAAGAAGGGCCGCCTTGTTGGGGTGATTGCGCCGACCTTTCCAGACCATGACGAACGCAAAGGACATCATCAGGAAGAACGGGATCACCTCGAAGGTTGAAAAGATCGACCCGACCCACTGCCAATATCCCGGCAAGCCGATCCAGTAGAAATGGTGGCCAGTGCCCAGAATACCCGAGAAAAGCGCTGTAGCGACAATGACATAAAGCCATTTCTCGACAATCTCGCGGTCTACGCCCGTTAGCTTGAGCAAGATAAAGGCGAGGATCGCTGCCATCACCAATTCCCATGTCGCCTCGACCCAAAGATGGACCACGAACCACCAGTACATTTTATCAAGGCTCAGGTTGTCGGGCTCGATGAACGCGAATATCCAGAGCAGCGACAGCAGCCAAAGGCCCATCAACAACACGTTGGTGATCGCAGTTTTCTTGCCCGCCAACACGGTCATGGAGATATTGAACAGAAAAATCAGTGCCGCAACGAGGATGCCAAACTTCACCCAGAGAGGTTGTTCCAGAAACTCGCGTCCGCCGTGAATACCGACAAGGTAACTCCCGACTGCACCAAGCGTGCCGACCATTAAGATCACCAGTTGCAGATAGGCGAGTTTGACCGAGAATAGCTCTCGCTCGCTTTCCTCGGGTACCAGAAAATAAGCAGCGCCGAAAAAGCCCAGCAGCAGCCAAACGATGAGAGCGTTGGTGTGGATCATGCGGATGATGTTAAAGGGCACAATTTCCGACAGGAAATTGGGCGACACATATATCCAGCCTGCCCAAAGCCCTCCCAAGACCTGAACGCCGAACAAGGCCATTGCGCAAACGAAATACGCCAAGGCCACTTTTTGTGATTGATACTTCATGGTTTTCCTCCTCAACCGGCATCTGTGGGCGGCCAGCCCTGTGTGTCGGTCTGATCTGCCCAACGCAGAAATTCTGCGAGGCCGTGCATTTCTTCATCGGTGATTTCAAAGTGAGGCATCTGGCGACGCCCCTCGATTCCACTGGGTTGGGCGTCCATCCAACCTTGGAGGATTTCGAAGGCACCTTCTGGGTCATCCTGAACGCCCCAACGGGTGGTCACATTGCCAAGCTCAGGCGCGAAATAGGCCCCTTCGCCGTGGATTGTATGGCAATTGATGCAACTGTGTCGCTCCCAGACATGCTTGCCCAAGACGACCTCTTCGGTCAGCGGCATTCCAGCGGTTGAGGTGTTGACAACATAACGATGCGATTGAAAAGTCAGGGCGATAAACACCAACACGAAGAACAAAGAACCCCCGTAGAAAATATTGCGCGCCCGCGATTTGGTAAGGAACTCTGCCATCCCAAGGCCTCCTGTTGGGTTTGTGTGACAGTTCAATACACCGTGCGGCACACTCGGAGGTTGCTCTAGCTCAACGTTTGAAAAGATAATTTGGCTTAGCCTGCGTGAATGCGTTCAGGAGAAAGCGATGGCCGGTTCGACATCTTTGATAGATATTTGCGTGCCGCTCTCAGCCCTCATAGCGCAACGGCCCGAGGCCATTGCGGTCTTCTTGCGTTATAAAATGCTGTGCGTTGGCTGCGTGATCGGCCCGTTCCACACCATCGTCAACGCGTGCGCAGAACATTGGGTGGAACAAACAGATTTCGTTCAGGCGTTGGAACGGGCTATCAGCGGTGGGCCTGCGCCGAACTGATCACGACAAGCTTGTGGGGATCGGTGACAACGATCTTGCGTCGCTCACTTTTGACATGATCCAGCCTTTCCCATGCGCTTAGTACGCGACTGACGGTGTGCAGGGTTGTGCCCGTCATCTCGAACAGATCTTGGCGTGTGATCAGGAACGCAATCTCGATCCCTTGGTCAGTCTTGCGACCGCTTTGATGGATCAAGTGCAATACGGCGTTGGCGACGCGTTGTTCGACCTGCTGGGTTGCCATTTCAACGATACGCTCCTTCATTTCGGAGACGCGCCGACCGACCGTGTTACTGGTTTCGGGGCCAAAGCCATCATACTCATGCACGAAGTCATGCCAGTGACTAGCGGCCCATGACAGCACCACACAATCAGCCGCTGCGATCGCTGTAGCTGGGTAATGGGAATGCCCAAGCGCGGGCGCGATACCGAATAACTGACCCGATTGAATATGAAGTGCGATGATTTGTTCGCCATCGGGCGTAACACGGATCGCGCGAATGAACCCGTCCAGCAGCAAGAAAAACCGATCGGTGATCTGGCCTTCCTCGAACACAGCCGCACCTGCATCCAACCGCTTGGGCTGCGCAAGATGAGGATCTCGCCGCAATGGTTTTCGCGAAACTGCACTTTCCGGTGCTGTTGACGTTGCAAGCGGCCTGCCCATCTGGGTATGCGACTTGTTACGGAATCCAAGTTGCCCGCCAGTTATGGCAAGGGTGAGACACCAATAACAATCGGGTGCAAAACGATCATCACGGCGAAACCGCCAAGCCCAAGCCCAAGCCGTGTGCAGGCCGCCCGCCATGACGCGGGACTTGGCAAGAACGGTGCGGCGCGCACGGCATCCCATTGGCTTTGCCAAAGCGATTGCCCCATTAAGCGGCGTTTGCGCCGGTCGATGATGCGCATCCCAAGCAACGCAAACCCCGCAAAACAGCCGAACAAGATGACATGCGCCAAATCTCCGTTGGGTAACAGGTGCAGCCCCGACCAAAGGGCCATCGCCAAAAGTAAGGGATGACGGGTTAGCCGAACGATGCCGGGATGCAC
This sequence comes from Octadecabacter sp., assembly GCA_017886375.1. GTDB lineage: Bacteria > Pseudomonadota > Alphaproteobacteria > Rhodobacterales > Rhodobacteraceae > Octadecabacter. Next base: position 4,589 of record JAGGNB010000096.1, on the reverse strand, counting down.
CGGATCAAAGCGGTCATTGTGTGTTCCGCCGAATGAAAAGGGGTTGGGGCGACCGATAGAAAGTGAAAGGATCACGCAGATCAGAGCCATACCGGCCAAAACAATGTGCATTTGCCAGAACGTTTGCCCCCACAGATAGAAAAATGGCGCACGGCCTGCCGCGACGATAAGCCAAGCCAGCATCCCGATCGACAAGGCCGAATAGGCCAGTGTAAAGCCGCGTGGACCCAGCATGGCCACCAGACGCGCCCTGATGGCTGGGCGCACGGGGATCGAATGGGTCAGGAAAAATACGCCGAAGACAGCGGCGAAGGTAACCCACCCCATCAGACGCGCGCGGGTTTGGGGCGCATAAGCAACGGGCCATAGACCACCGCAAAGCCCCCGAAAGCCGTGATCCAGAACACAGCAGAAAGGCCGTAGAGTGGCATCGCCATGTCTGGCAAAGCACTGGCCGACAAGCGCATTGCAACCGATCCGATGATCGCCAAATAGATACCTATCGTTGCTGGGCCCGCATGCAGATTTTGACCTGTGTGGCCCAGCGTAGCGCGTGTCATGACGCCAAGCGTCATCAGGCCAATCGCCCCCGCCATCCAGATATGCTGGGCTGCTGCCATTCCAAGAAGCTGTGGGAATAGGATACTGACACCAACAGCCAGCGCGCCAATCGGAACAAAGGCATATCCGGCATGTAGCACCCAAACCAAAGGCTCGGCCTTGGTGTGCAGGCCTTTCCAGCGTATCAACCGCGCGGTTTGCAGGATGGCAATAATCAGCAAAATGATCCCTGTTACGGGACGCCCCGGCCACACGACCCAGATTAATAACCCCGCAAGGGTGACCAACAGTGTGGCCTTGTCAAACCGCTGCATCGGTGGCGCGGGACGTGCGTCACTGCCAGCTTTTACCAGCCAGTTTCGGGTGAATGATGGGACTACACGCCCACCAATTACGGATACCATCATCAGCGCCATCGCGAGGCCCAGCCGCAAACCCGTACCGTGCGCTGCAACCTCACCTTGGGCCGCGTTCCAATGAAACAACCCGTTTGCCAAGGCAAAAACCGCCAACATCGCCAACACAACCAGATTTCGCCAGTTTTTTCCCGCCACGATCTCGCGCAGGATAACGGCCCCCAAAACAAGTGGAAAGAATAGGTCAACGACGGCAACCAAGACTGCGGGCATCAAGGCGGACGTCATTACGACGATGCGCCCCACAAGCCAGATTGCGGCCAAACCACCCAACTGCCACCCGACGACCGGCAAACGCCCCGTCCAGTTCGGGACCGCCGTTAGCAAAAAGCCGGCCATGATCGCGCCCAGATAACCAAACAGAAATTCGTGGGCATGCCATGATATTGGATCAAAACGGGTTGGCAACACAGGGCCACCTGACAGCATCACGATCCACATCATCATCGCGAGGGCTGCCCATAACGCACCCAACAAAAAGAACGGGCGAAATCCGAACGACAAAACGGCAGGGCCGGACCAGTTGCGCATTTTTTCGGCTGAGGATTGTGCCATATCAGCGCCTCGTGCCGTTGCGGACGTGGGACAGCACGGTTCCATCTTTGGCACATTTCAGCCTGACGCGCACATCCCCATGCCAGAAAGTCATCCGAAAACGACCCTTATCCGCGACGATATGGCCTTCTGGCCCAATATCTACATTCATGGTTACGACGCCTTCGAATAAATGGCATCCGTACAGGTATATCTGTCATATGCGCGGGCGATCAGCCGGGTTAGCGGTTTTGCCTGTGGCATGATCGTAACCGCGTCGTGCGTATAGGTCACACAGTCGGGGAAAGCATCCACGACACCCTGATGAACGGGGATCAAATCCGCCTCGGCTTTCCCGAAAGCGCGGCGCAATGCGTTCCGGTCAATTTTGAAATCGCACATCAGCATCTCAATTGCCCGCGCGCGGAGCTGGTCGTCATCGCTTAAGACGTGACCCCGGGCACCCGCCAGTTCGCCAGCCTCGATGCGTTGGATATAGGCCGGCGTGGCCGAGGCGTTTTGAACGTAACCTTGGCTGAAACGCGAGATGGACGACGCGCCGATGCCGATCAGCGTCTGGCAGTCATCAGTCGTATATCCCTGAAAATTGCGCCTCAAACTATGTGTGTCGGCGGCGATGGCAAGGCTGTCTTCAGACCGTGCAAAATGGTCAATCCCGATGGCCTTGAAACCCGCGGTCTGGAATTGCGCGGCAGCGCTTTCAGCCAGCCTGTAGCGCAGAATTTCGTCAGGCAGCGCGGCTTCATCGATCAGCTTTTGCCGTTTCGCCATATGTGGCACGTGGGCATAGCCAAACAATGCAATCCGCTCTGGGTTAAGCGTCAGCACCTGCGCAATTGTTGCAGACATCGTATCCAAATCTTGATGTGGCAAGCCGTAAACAAGATCAGCGTTGAGCGAGGTGATGCCCGCCTTGCGCAAGGCGTTCACGCATTGGAGGGTCGCAGAATAGGGCTGGTCGCGCCCGATAGCCGCCTGAACGGCGGGAGAAAAATCCTGAATTCCGATGCTGGCGCGATTCATGCCCTCGGACGCCAAAGCGGCAATTTTGGCATCATCAACCATCGTCGGATCAATCTCGACCGAAAATTCAAAGTCGTCCGCTGGTGGAATCGCGGCCTTGATGGCTCTGGATAGGGTACGTATCATGTCAGGGGGCAAGATCGTCGGCGTCCCGCCACCCCAATGCAAGCGCCCCATACGCACGCCCGCAGGCAACGCCGCGCGGAGCAATTGCAACTCTGCAATGACGGTGTCCAGATAGGCCTCAACAGGGCTAAGCGTGCGCGTCCCTTGGGTTCTACAGGCGCAAAACCAGCAAAGACGCTCACAAAACGGGATATGCACATAGACCGAGACAGGAATGGTCGGGGCAAGCTTGCTCAGCCACTCCGATTGGAGTGCAGCACCGGTTTGAGGCACAAATACGGGGGCCGCCGGATAGCTTGTATAACGCGGCGCGCGCGCGTCAAAGAGGCCAAGGGCGGTAAGTTTTTCAATGTGTTCCATCGTCATTGACTTAGATGTTTGGTCCAGTGCGATCCTTGCGCCAGATCAAACCCAGCCCAATAAGAACATTAAAACAGAGGCAATGCGACGGTACTTGCGTCTGCACAAAATCCGCCTTCTGCGCGAGATGCCTGCCAAAAGAGGCACCTTTTCCGCTTGCGCGGCACCGGTCAAGGCGGACGCAATCAGGAACTGTCACTCCATATTGCTAAGGAGGCCGCGTCCCGAGGATGGGACAATTGGTGTTGCCTACAGGGTGGATCAGATGGCCGGGACGGCCCCACTGATGCTGCGGGCGGGCTTGTCGATCAAGGCACATTGGCGCGCATCGCGGCCAATGGAGGCGATATAGACAAGCTACTGGCAAACAATGATAGCTACGAAGCCCTGCAAAAATCAGGCGACCTTTTGGTGACCGGCGGGACCGGAACGAACGTAGCGGATATCGGAATCTTGGTGCGTTAGCCCAAACAATTCAACAAACTTGGAGTCCCAAAGATGATAGATCTTACGCGATATGACCCAGTGTGGGCCGCCGCCGAACCCTATATGCGAGCGCGCAAAAACGATGTGCATGTGCCGCTATCGTTTGATTGGTGCGTCACGCTTCTGGAGCACTATCCGAAAGCCGATGTCGACATTTGCCTTCTGGCAATCTTACTCCATGACATCGGCTGGCACTCGATCGATCACGGTGAGATTGTATCGCAAGGGTTCCGGTCAGAAAATTATTTGCAATCAGATGTCCGATGTTTGCACGAAGCCGAAGGCGTTCGTATGGGCACCGAAATCCTGCAAGATTTGGGCTGGAGCGCCACAACCATCGACGCCGTTTGCGAGATCATTGACGGACACGATACCCGCCCCGATCCGCACCACCTAAACGACAGGATTGTGCGGGATGCTGACAAACTTTGGCGGTTCGAGGTCACAGGTATGGGCATTGCATCGGAGTGGTTTGGAAAAAACCCACACGAATACGCAGATCGTCTGGAGTCAGCGATCCTGCCAAAGCTGGAAACTGATTATGCAAAAACATTGGCTGCTGACGCTTTAGTAAGCTCTCGCCGCAGACTAAAACTACATGTTCTATAGCAAAAACGGTCGGGGATAAGAGGCTCTAATGCCAAAAAGGGTGCTGTCAGACAAAAGCTAACCAGTCTCATTTTTCCAGCAACCTCAATCCGTTAGGCTACGCCAAGACCGCGCCACTCGGTAAGAGCGGCGGCGCGGTTCAGCTTGAAATTTGATCGGTTGTAGAGATGGCGCTCTTGGTTGAAATGGTTGTGAACAGAAGCGTGGACGGCGACGAATTTCTGTAAAGTTCGCATCCGCCTAAATCGAAGCATGGCCCGCTCTCTTCGTCTAAATGGCTGGTGTGAATTCTCGGCTCGATTGTTGAGCCAGCGGCCGGTTTCCTGTTTGTCCACATTGCCGATCACCTTCATCGCCGCGCCGGAGGAACGGAGCTTATCGGTGACGAAGATATGTGCGCAATCATGGCGTTTCATGGTCTTCCTGAGGAATCTCAAGGCTGCCTTGCGATCA
>JAGGNB010000044.1 GCA_017886375.1 Octadecabacter sp. | reverse complement strand
ACCCGCCACGCGGGCTGTTCGCGGATGAGGCCGACACACAAGACACACCAGCGGCTGACTGATGCGTCGTTTTATCTGATGCCGGGGCGCCGCGTTATCGTCCACGCTGGCTTTCACAAGACCGCAACGACGTCCGTTCAGAAATTTCTGCGCGCCAATGGCAAAAACATCTGGCCGCGCTGTTCACTGGTTCTGCCCGGCAAATTGCGCAAGGGTGCCGCGCGTATGGCCGTGCGGTATTCGCGCTACGGCAAACCCGCGCTGCTTGATGCGTTCGGCGAAGATCTGCACGCGACGTTGTCCAAGATAGACCAGAACAGCAGCCGCAAAGTCCTGATTTCGGACGAAAACATTGCAGGACGGATGCCCGGTCGGGATGGTCAGTTAAGCTACAACGCGACCCCCGCGCTCATGTCGCGGGCGGAGGATGTGATCTGCGATGTCTTTGGCACGGAATCCGATGTCGTCTTTTATTTTACCACCCGCGATCCGGACTCCTGGCTCAAATCGACCTACAAACACAACCTGCGCACGTCACGCCTGACGATGGACGAGGCCACGTACACGGCCACCTACGCACCCGCCGCCGATCTTGCAGGCGTCGCAAAGGCCGTGGCCGACGCGGTCACTGGCACCGTTCACACCGTCGATCTTGCTGATCTGACGGGGCCAAATGGCCCTGCGCAGCCGTTAATCGACCTGATCGAATTGCCAGACTACCGACGACACAAACTCGTCCCGCACCCTGTGGAAAACGCAGGACCGGACGATGGGCTTATGGATGACCTTCTTGCGCTCAACCGATCAAACCTATCCGATACAGACCTTAATGCAGCGAAGGCCGACTTGCTTGGAAAGGCACAAAACGATGACGGATAAACCCGACATTCCCCCAATCAAAGACCCAAAAAAACAACCCAGCCGATCCATCGGACGCAAATCTGTGCAGGTCAGCGCACAGCCGCAAGAACTGATCAGCGACAAGGTCACATTGGCGCATGCTTGGACCGCGCAAGTCATCACGCTTTTTCCGGACGCATTTCCCGGATTGCTGGGCGAAAGTCTGACTGGAAAGGCGCTGAAAGACGGAATTTGGCAGTTGCAAACCACCGACCTGCGCCGGTTCGGAGAGGGAAAACATCGCAACGTTGATGACACGCCTGCGGGGGGTGGCGCGGGCATGGTTTTACGGGCCGATGTCTTGGGCAATGCCATTGCCGACACCCGCCGCCGCGCCAAAGGGCGGATGCCGCTGATCTACCTGTCCCCGCGCGGGATGCCCTTTACGCAGGCCATGGCGCAACAGTTTGCGGCGCAAGACGGTGTGACGTTGCTGTGCGGGCGGTTTGAGGGCGTGGATGAACGTGTGCTGGATCATTACGAAATCATGGAAATCAGCATGGGCGATTACGTCCTCACCGGTGGCGAACTCCCCGCGATGACGCTGATCGACGCCTGCGTGCGCCTGCTGCCCGGTGTGCTGGGCAACGCCGACAGCGCGGTTGAGGAAAGCCATTCCAACGGGTTGCTTGAACATCCGCAATACACGCGACCCGCCGAATGGGAAGGGCGCGTTATACCGCCGGTGCTGACGTCTGGGGACCACAAGAAAGTCGCGCAATGGCGCCGCGAGATGAGTGAGAAACTGACGCAGGACCGCCGCCCTGATTTGTGGGCGAAAAAGACAGACGAATGACGGCTAAGCGGACACAACCGAACTCGGTTCGATCAAGCTAAAAATCTTCCCACCTGTTCAATGAATAACGGCGTTTGCCATAAGCGTAGTAGGAGGCCATAAATAGTCCGAAAAAAAATCCGGCGCTTAAAGTCGTCAGAAGCACTTCTGCGCTGGATAAGTCTTCCCCGCTCCATTGCGTGAACCACATCCACACGCCCCAAATGATCCCAAAAAACCCAGCTTGTGTGAGGCATACTTTCCAAAAGCTAGAATAGTGCGGCGGGAGTGGGGAAAATCCGGCATACCTAAGCAACCGGACGTAGGGAGGGTTGGAGCTGCTGGGCCAAACTTTAAGAGCCTCCAATTCAGCCATTGCGGCCTTGAAACGCCTTTCATAGTCACTCATGTTCGGCTCCTTTCGATGATCAAACTTTGACATCTGACAGCGTTTTAACAATAGCGAGGATGATGTTAGGCGAGAATTTGCCTTCAGGGTTTTGTAAGCCTGTAGACGTCGTAAAATGAAAGCCGACGTTCGCATCGTCGCTGCAAAGTGGGCTCAATGCGGACATTGACGCGGTCAGGTCCCAATCCCCCTTGCCCAAAACACCCGTCCCGCCTATACGCTGCACTGTCTGCGACCGTTATGAGTCGTTGACCTGTTTGGTATGGCTCCGACCTCTTCACCGGAAACCCGCCAGACGGCAAAGCACGGCTGTTAAACCTCCGGTGGGCGCCCCGTATCAAAGCGGTATTTGACCCGATGAAGACCGAAGCTCTGGCAGCCCTCACATCCGCGGAAAAACCGCGTGACTATTTAGGAGACGATCATGAACCTGATCGCACAAATCGAGGCGGAACAAATCGCCGAACTGGGCAAAACCATCCCAGACTTCAGAGCCGGTGACACCATCCGCGTCGGCTTCCGCGTGACCGAGGGTACACGTACCCGTGTGCAGAACTACGAAGGCGTCTGCATCGCACGCAAAAACGGTAAGGGCATCGCTGGCTCTTTCACTGTTCGCAAAATCTCATTCGGTGAAGGCGTGGAACGTGTGTTCCCGCTGTATTCCACCAACATCGACGACATCACTGTTGTACGCCGTGGCCGCGTTCGTCGCGCCAAGCTGTACTACCTGCGTGAGCGTCGCGGTAAGTCCGCACGTATCGTCGAAAAGACAAACTACCGTGCGCCTTCCAGCGCCGACAAAGCGTAAGGATCTTCGAGATGAAAAAAGACATTCACCCCGAGTACCACGTCATCGAAGTCAAAATGACCGATGGCACGGCATTAGAGATGAAATCCACGTGGGGCAAAGAGGGCGACAGCATGCAGCTGGACATCGACCCATCCGTACACCCAGCATGGATCGGCGGCACATCGCGCCTTATGGACACTGGTGGCCGCGTTTCCAGATTCAAGAAAAAGTACGAAGGTCTGGGCTTCTAAGAACCCTGCCTTTTGGAATAGAAAACGCCGCTCCTGTAAGGGGGCGGCGTTTTTCGTTTGGCGTTCCAATACCGCAAGCCCATGCTATCCCTGAGGCAGTCATCGAAAGGACAGTACTATGGCATTCGCAGGTTTTATGGATCATTTCCCCGCGCTCGACGTCCCGATCCCACAAAGCATCGTGACGACCCGCGCCATCGCATCGGATGCTGGTCTGGTCGTGTTCTTTACGTTTCATGAGGACTTCGAGCTTCCGGCCCATGCACATAAGGGTCAGTGGGGGTCGGTGATTTCTGGCCAACTGGAACTGACAATTGATGGCAAAACTGTCATCTACGGACCGGGCGACGACTACGACATCCCGTCGGGCGCAGTGCACAGCGTAAAAGTTACGGCAGGCACCCGCGCCGTTGACGTCTTTGAGGAAAGTGACCGCTACGGCCTGATGGCCTGACGTCCCTTCAAGCCAGAGCGATGTGGCGCGCGGCTTTAACCTGCCCCGACAACCGTGACCAAACCATAAAATATCAACGCTGACAGCAATGCCGCAGCGGGCACTGTAATGATCCACGCCGCAATGATCGTCATGAAATGCGAACGGCGCACCAGTTTGCGGCGACGGCGTTCTTCAACCGAATAGGCGGGGCGATCCGGCATGGCTGCACGGGCGTTGCGCAAGCGGCGCTCAGCGTCCCATTCACGGTAGAACCCGACGCCAAACACACCGCCCACGGCGATATGGGTGGAACTGACGGGCAGACCCAACCATGACGCCACAATCACTGTGATCGCCGCGGACAGGGCCACGCAATAGGCGCGCATGGGATTCAATTTGGTGATCTGGCTGCCGACCATTCGGATCAACTTTGGTCCAAACAGGAACAATCCGAACGAAATACCGAAAGCGCCGATCACCATAACCCAAAACGGGAT
>JAGGNB010000034.1 GCA_017886375.1 Octadecabacter sp. | reverse complement strand
CCTTGGTGCAACACGCAGCGAATGGCCGCAAGGAGCCCAATGTGGCTAATGCTGCAAATTGTACGAACGGCAGCAAAGGGCGAAAAGCAGCCTTTCGCTTACTCGCCAGTTCAAGTTCCAAGTCAGCACGTTAACACAATTGGCGCTAAAGCTGCCCGACTCGGTTTGGCACGTAAAAAATCCGCCGGTAATGTAGTCTTCGCATTTGCACCGTGATGGGGCGGGTTACTCTGGTGTCTGCCATAAGTCCCATTTGTACCTCGAACCTAACCGGCCTCGAAACGACGTCGTCGCACCCTTCGCTTAGGCGGCAGATGGGTGGAAGGGTCGTTCGCATGCCAGTTCTCGCCCAGATGGGCTTTCTGTCGCAAAAAACTTCAAGATAGCCAGTGTCGCGGTCCGTCAGCCTGACCCGAAACTCAACCCGGTGCCAGTCGTGAAGTTCATTTGGCGCAATACAGGTCCTGCCCATCACGGTCACACCCAGGGCCGCGCTTAATTCTGCTGAAATGATGTCGGTTGGAGACGCGCTCGTCCGCGAAAGGCGTGCGAGGGACACCGTCTCGTTTCGGAGCGCCCCGGGGTCTACACGTACGTCAAAACCGAACAGATAAGTTTGACCCGTGCGCCATTCATTGCCGCCCCATTCACCAGTTGCCACAAGAGTGCTGTTGCGTTCGCCATTTTCCAGCCCAAACGCAACAATCGGGTCTCCTACAAGTGGCGCGCGGTCCGATGCTGGATGGATCGAACTTGGCGCTTGGACCCAACTGTAAGGCTCTGAATCGACATGATATATCGGTCCGGTGTCGGATGCCGTACAGCCTGGCAATAGCATTGCTACCAAAAGAAAGGGGGCCCAACCCGTCATCCGACCGTCTCCGACGTGTTTTGGCGTTTGCGCATCGTTGCCTTAGACGGAAAGGGAATCATCCGGCCATTTTCTTCGTCAAAAAGTTTCCAACGCAAACAACGCAAGCCCTCTAGGAAACCAATTTTTTCTGACTGAATTAAGCCTTTTGCATCAAGAGTGGCATGCGCAGTTCGCAAGGTATAACCGGGGATTTTGGCGTTAAAGTGATGCAGATCGTGATACCCGATATTCAGTGTCACCAGGTCAAACAAACGGCCCCAGTTCAGCATGGCGCTTCCTTCAAGTGCGGCGGACGCAAAGGTCAACTCAGGTCGCCTTCCCCAACGCACGTCTTCAAAGTTGTGAACGATATACGGTATCAATCCACCAAAAGCGCAGGCGAAATAGACTGACGCGACCCAAAATCCAAGGCCCGCCCACCCAGCTGCCCACCAGATTATGCCAAGATAGGCCGCGAGCAAAACGTTGTGAAAGACAAGGTCGCCGACGCCGGTCTTGAACCCATAAAGTGGAAGTCGTCTTAGCACCCCGAACAAGATGAAGGGACCAATCAAGATCAGGACAACGGGGCTGCGATAAATTCGGTAGTGAAGTCGCTTCCATTTGGGTGCGGCCTGCCACTCTGCAAGGGTCATGGTAAATATCTCGAATGAATCCCTACGTTCAAGGTCACCGACGTAGGTATGGTGAAGACCGTGAATATAGCGCGTCGCCTTATAAGGGGTCATCGCAATCGGTGAAAGTAGTGTGCCAGTCAGATCGTTGGTTTTGCGTGATGAGAAAAACGACCGGTGCAAGCAGTCATGCTGAATCATATAGATCCGAAGCCCCATTGCAGATGCGAGCAGGACTGTCGGGAGCGTAATCCACCAGTTGCCAAGAGTCGCCAAACCGGCAATCATCACAGCAACATACAACACGAAAGTCACAACAAGCTCAGCCCAGGCACGTCTGTCGTCAGACCTTGCAAAGCTCTGAGTGGCCGAAAAAATTTCGGAGGTGGAGCTCATAATAAATACACTCCTTTGGACCAACGTTTAACATAATACTTACTTTGTGATCTTACCTACCGTCAAGTCTGGGTGCCGCCTCACTCGTTTCGCACAAGGCCACAGCCGCTTGTCGACGAACTTAAGAGGCACAATTCACTGAATAAATGACAACTTTTCGCTGAGAATTGGTATCAGCTTTGGGCCGGGTCGGTTTTGTCGTAAGATTGGGCGATGATCCACCAGAAGCGATGATCGGAAAACTTCGAAATGCCCGCTCAGACGAACGTCGATAATACTGAAGACATTTATGACTTGTGCATCATCGGCGCCGGAATCTCGGGACTGAATGCCCTCTATTCTGCACTGCATTACTTGCCGCAATCCGCGCGTGTCCTATTGGTCGACCGCAAGCCAACGAGCGGCGGAATGTGGACGCAAACCTATGATTATGTTCGCCTGCATCAACCGCACCAAATGTTCACGGTGGGCGATCTGGAATGGCTCTGGGACAAGCCGCCAGAGTATTTGGCAACAGGGTCTGAGGTTCTGGAGCATCTGCAAAGTTGTCTCGATCGGATGCGGTGTAAAGTGCGACTGACAGAGCGCTATGAAACCGACTGCCTGCGAATTGAGGAGATTGAAACGACGTTGGGGGCAAGGGCCGTGGTGCACCTTGAGAGGCAGGACGGCACCCGTTCGAAGATCACGGCATCCCGCGCCATCCACGCAGCGGGATGGGATGTGCCGCCGATCAAACCATTGAACATCACAAGCCAGCAGATCATCTCGACTTGCCCAATGGGCCTTTCAGAGGTTGATATCAAATCGAATTCGCCCGCTCTTATCATCGGCGGGGGCAAGACCGGCATGGACACCGCCCTTGCGCTCATGGACGGCGATAACCGGCGCGAGATTACATTGCTGAATGGCAAAGGGGCTATTTTTGGCAATCGCGACCGGATGTTTCCGACGGGCGCAAAGCGTTGGTGGCAGGGCGAAATGGTTGGCAGCCTTAGCGCCGATGTTGTCGGTAGGTTCAATGGAGATAATGCCCTATCCACCTTTGAGCATTTCCGCAGCCGGTATGCCATCAGCCCTGATATGCACGGAGCGCAATACATGTTCAGCACGATGTCAGGTGCGGAGTCCGAGAGGCTTTCTCAAGGCCTTACATCCATACGGCACGGCTATCTTGAGGATGTGACAGATGGCCCGAGTCCAGTGGCGATCCTGCGTGATGGAACGTCGTTCTCGATCCCACGAGACACACTCGTGGTGAACTGTACGGGTCATTTTGCTGCGTCATCCGACAAGCGTCCGGCGGTCCTCTCCCCGATGGGAACCATCCTGCACATCAACCCGAGGGCATCGATCTACTTCCTATCGACATCGGCGTCGTATTTTCTAACACATGCTTTTTTTCTCAATGTTTTACGGACCATGCCCCTCTATGTGCTCGACATGGACAGCTTGAAAGGAAAGCAACCGCAATTCTACTTTCTCACCTGCCTGACACACTCGTTCCATAACATGATGGTCTTTATGAACCACCTGCCGCTGCCCGTGTTCAGTCGTTGCGGCCTCGACATCAATCGATGGTTTCCTTTGCATCGCCGTCTTATTTCTTTTGCCCGAATTAAGTTGCGGAAGCATAGTTACATCGGACATAGCCGAGCGGTCCTGGACCGGCTTCATTCGGACGGTTCGATCTCTTGTCAGCAAGACTTCGACTGACGCTGTGCCCGGCTTGGGTTTCTTAGTATTTATCATTCAGTGGATAAGTGGTGTCTTAAAGAAAGGGCAATACGGCGCCGGTGAAGCCGCAAACGTTTTGTTCGTTAGCAACACAGGCGTCTCGTTTTGCTCCTACCATTTCAACGTCGAAGACGCCTCGATCCAGCTTGAATTGGCAAGAAAGGGCACCTAGCGGTCGCCCAAGACCCCTTGGCGCTGCGCGGAGCCGGAAAGCTGGCGCTTGAGAAACCGACAGGCGTGTTTTGGTCGTGGTCGAATGTCCGATATGGGCCGTTTGCAGACGTCTATGGTGGGTATTCGAACGGCGGCTTTGTCCCGCTTTGCGGGCATCTGTGCAGATCGCAGCGAAGGTCCGCAATCCGCCCTAAGTGTAGAAATGTGCATGGCGCAGCATCTGTCACTACCGGTCCAAACCGGACCTTCGTACACAGCGCAGCGAACGGCAGCAA
>JAGGNB010000205.1 GCA_017886375.1 Octadecabacter sp. | reverse complement strand
CCGTTAAACTTGGCAACCTCGGCCAGAACCGCATTCAGCTGACTGCCTGTATTATCGGGTGGCATTTCCCCGCGTTTGCGGATGTTTTCTGCTGCCTCAAGCGCGGCGCGCAGGCTGGTGTAGGCAGTGTGCAAGTCGACATACTGACCACCTGCAAATTCATAGGCCAGCGCCACCATCAGCGTTTCACCCATTTGCGGCAGCGTCGGGTCATGGTCGGCACGATTGATCAAGCGTTCCGCATCGTAGTCGACTTTGTCGTCCTCGGCGGAGGGCGCTGCGATCTTGGGCGCCAAGTGGGCGGCTTTCACCACATCGTCGGGGAGGGTCAGAGCCTGATCGAATTTGTCGATGGTTTCGGGCGATAGGCTCCGCTTTCCTTTTTCAATTTGCCCGACGTAGCCCTTACGCGCGCCATTTTCCAAAGCGTCTTCCGCAAGTTCTTCAAGCGTCCAGCCAAGGTCGAGACGTGCCTTTCTGACAGCGTAACCGAATTCCTCAAGCGCCGTGGATGTCATCCGAAGTCACCTCTGATCACTGGGTGTCACATGATGTCATCCGGCTTGTCACCGCATGTCATCCGTGTGCTCTACAGTGATCCCCTTCATCCCTAAATTACACATGTCTAGACAACGTCTTAACCCAAGGCGGGGCCTCGCCGCATTCAACAGGAGAATATCCAATGATGTGGTATCTGCAACTGCTCGTTGAGCACCTGATCTTTTGGTCAGGAAACGACATATTTGTGAACGCGGTGTTTGCTGCTCTGGCCCTCTGGGCTGGGTTCGGTGGCTCGCCAAAAATCTGCGGCGTGGCTACGGCGATCCTGTACCTCGCGCTCGCATTCTTCTAACACGATGCCCCCGTCCTCACGCCCGAGGGCGGGGGCATCGCCCGCGAACCATCGGGGGTTGGAAGTGGTGGTCGATCCCCAAAAAACCACGAAAATAGTTTTGTACAAAACCGCTAAAACGCCCGAAATTTTTGTACAAAACCGTCAATCCATTACTTTTCTGATTTGCCGCTGCCCAGGTGGGTCGTCGCCGCTAAACGGGTCAGCGGAGACGTGGCCGAGTGGTCGAAGGCGCTCCCCAAAAATCCTCGATTAGCAAAACAACCAGATCTGTCTCAAAGGCCGTGACGGGTTAAAAAAGGAAGATAGCGCATTTTCGTGCATGCCATAATTTCGCCAATAAGTTGAACGACCCTCTTCCGTAATGTAGCTCTTGATTCCGTCAAATGATGGAAAAGGCTCATAATAATAATGGATTATGGAACACTTAGGCAACCCTTTGACTCTACTCTGGACTGTGTTTTTGCGTGATCAAAATGTAGGAGATTCTTATATGATAGTCGGATACCTTTTGGTCGGTGCCTTTATGGGTTTGCTCGCATCTATTGTCGCCCTTTTCTTTGGGGCATCGTTCTGGTTTGCCCTCGGCCTTTATACTCTGGTGGGTTCCGCGGTAGTGATCCTACTGCCTATCGCTCTAGTGGTTGCAGGCTTACTTGCTAACCGCACCGAAGCCCCAATCGCCTTAGATCGGTGGAACGAGACAGGCAATCCGCGTTCGGCTGGACCTTCAGCCAGCCAACCGGGCGCGGCTATCAAAACATCAATGAGTATCCTTGCCGTCGATGACGATCCGTTCATTCTGGAACTCATACCGATGATCTCCTCGAAGGCGGGTTTCTCCGAAGTATCTCCCGCTGCATCTGGCGAACAGGCTCTGGAACTGCTGGGCAACCCCGATATGTTCTTCGACTGTCTCCTGCTCGATATCAGCATGCCTGACATGGATGGTATCGAACTCTGCCGACGTGTTCGCCAGATGACCCGATATCGCCATACGCCAATCATCATGCTGACCGCGATGCGGGACGTGGCGAATATGGGCGACGCCTACCGGGCCGGTGCGACTGACTATGCCACCAAACCGTTCGATATCGAAGAATTGGGTACGCGCCTGCGGTTAACGCAGGAGGCGATCCACGCGCAGCGGGGTACAAGTCCTGCCAGCCATGAAAGTACAAACTGCAATTGGAATACAGTCCACAACTACGACTTCGAACTGCCTTACGGGCTATCGCTCGAAGGTGTGGAAGGCCTCGTCAATCATTCGATGCTGTGGAATTATCTGACCCAATTGCCCCGAAAAGAGGTGGCTGACATCCAAGTGCTCGCCGTCAACATAGATGAGATTGAAGCGTTTTATACGCAATCCTCGCCCCGACAATTCGCCGCGTTATTAAAAGATGTAGCGGCGGCATCCGCCGATTGTTTTGGTGCCAATCAAACCGTGATGGCCTACACTAATAACGCGACCCTTCTGATTGCCGTGAATTCCGGAAAACCAATATCTGCGTTTGATATCGAGTTTGATATCGAAAACCTACTCCAAACCAGTATTTATGAACATAATACGGAAAAAAGGGCTAAGATATGCGTATCGGTCGGGGGGGCAGTACAGCCGCAAGGCGCACAGGCAGAGCGCGCCAGAATGGCGACGGACCGCGTGATCGCCCTAGCGGAAAACAGAGCGTTGGATAAAGTAAACAAATCAGACCAGTTGCGGGCCTAGGCGTCAATTGTCGTTCAGTAGGTTTTCCAGCTGACTGTTAGACGAACAACGACTCCCTATTTCCTGCCAACCAGGGCAGAGACCCAAATCCGATAAGCTCGCACCGAAGGTTATTCAAGCCGTGACTGACGGCCGATCATACCGCTGGATTGCTCGTGATCTCGGCATCAACAAGGTAAGCGCCGCTTTAGGCCTTATAGTTCCACGGCAGGAGTCCATCAATCCTGTTGATCTTGTGGTCAGCGATCTGTTCTAGAACCCATCTGAGCCATGCTTGTGTATTGACGCCGTTGAGCTTGGCGGTCTCAATCAAGGTTAAAATGATGTGTTGAGAGGGTAGCGTGGTGCCGCAAAAAAGTTGGAAGGCAAACGTTTTGCAAAAGGTAAATTGGAAAGCTCACGGAGTTGCCGTGATCGCATTGGTTTTTTGAACAACGTTTACGGCTCCCTTACTGATAGGTGCAATAAATCGAGCATTTGGGCGATGCTTCAAATACAATTCAGCGGCCTCCCGAAAACTTGTCCGATGACCCTTGCCGTAGATTCCGTCACGATAGAGCTTGGCCTCAAGCGCGGCTTTTGCTTCCTCTGCGGCCTTGCGATTGGGTGTCTTTAAGCTTTGGCGTATTTCTTTGCCGTTTACCGTACCAATAGCATAATAGAAACGAGTGCCGGGCCGTTTATGCAACTTAAGTGTCATAATTTATTTTCACCATTTCAAATGGTGACCTGAAATTATGAACCTCAGGTTTGATTCGATAGCCAAGAATGACTTGCGGCGGTCATCCGCGTACTTAACGACTAATGCCGGAATTGGATCCAAGAAGACGATGCTCACGGTGGGCGCCTACTGTTGACGAACTCCGAGCTGTGAAAACCACGTTCGAAAATTATAATATCATTCTCACAATGGGCCGATTAGAAATCCGTGATTGGAAAATGGCGTTGTCGCGGGAAGATATGCCGGTGATCCGGTGAGTTTGTGCAGCGAGGTGAGTTTTTCAACATTATGGGCGGAAAGCATGCGTAATTGGGCAGACCCTGCACTTTGGTCGAGCTCCCGATAGGATTGCAGCATAGCTGTGAACAAGGGAGACAGAAAATGGAATATTATGTTGGATTAGATGTGTCGCTTCGGTCGTGTGCGATGTGCATCGTTGATAACAAAGGCAAGGTTTACCTCGAGCGAGAGCTGCCATGCGAAGTCGAGGACATCGCCGACTGTCTCGCAGCTTTTGAGCACCCAATAGAACGCGTTGGTTTTGAAGCCGGCGCAATGAGCCAACATTTGTTCTTTGGTTTGCAATCAAAAGGCTTTGAAGTCGTATGCATGGAAGCGCGGCAAGTAAGTGCCGCCTTATCTGCGATGCGGAACAAAACCGACAAGACAGATGCAAAGGGCATTGCCCAAATTTTGCGAACCGGGTGGTTCAGTCCCGTTCATATGAAGAGCCGAGAAGCCCACGGGCTGAGGGCGCTTTTGAGCACGCGTAAAGCTTTGCTCAAGAAGACAATGGATCTTGCCAACGAGGTTCGTGGGCTGCTGAAAATCTTCGGCGTGCGGTTGCCTCGAACAGTGAAACACGGATCTTTTGATGGCTTGGTAAGGCCGATGATCGAGTTGGACGATGTTCTTGCACATGCGATCATTCCGTTGCTCGACGCGCGGGCGGTCTTGTTCCAACACTACCTCGAGCTGGATCGACGCGTGAAACGTGCGGCATCTCAAGACGAGGTTTGCATGCGCATGATGACCGTTCCAGGTGTTGGGCCAATTGCAGCGCTGACATTCAAGGCGGCAGTTGATGATCCGAGCCGCTTCAAGCGTTCGCGCACAGTTGCTGCGCACTTTGGTCTGACGCCAAGGCGCTTTCAGTCAGGGGAGCACGACAATCCCGGCCGAATATCGAAGGCAGGAGACCGAGATGTTCGTGCAACTCTTTATGCTGCTGCCAACGCATTGCTGATGCGAACGATGGCAGGGTCACAGATTAAATCATGGGGCATGCGATTGATGCGCACCAAAGGTCGCCGACGCGCAGTTGTTGCCGTCGCCCGCAAACTTGCCGTTCTGCTCCACCGTATGTGGATCGAAGGCAGTGAATTCCGTCAGGAACAAGTTGGAGGCACGGCATGAACAAGTAGCCTACCACCTAACCTGACGGGATCGTCCAATCCGGACGAGGTTCGTGGATGAAGCCGAAAATGTCTGCTGCGCAACTTGAAGCGCGCCGGAAAGCGGGGCTCTCCACTTCCGATCCGACACATGCATGCAGCGGCGCCATTTCGAACGCCAAACCAGACTGCGAAGAGAAGCGTGACCCGGACAAACGATCCTTGATCATTCAAAAGAAGGAAAACGAGCTTGACCCAGACACCCAATTAGAGAAGCAGACATTCGCTGCGGTCACCATCAAGGTCTGCTGTGCCGGACAAACCGCCATTGGCCTACGCGTGACCAATGGCAGTTTTTGATTGGCCGTATACGCGACGAAAATACCTGGAACCTGAACCGAACATTTGCATCAATACGGAAAAGCCAACAACCAAGCGACCGAAATACTCTACAGTGCTCTATGGACTTGTACGCAAAGCGTGATTGCCAATTCAGACATTGCGGCTGTGTAATGAGTTCGACCTTCGTGCTGAAAAAGCAGGTCACTTTCGGCATCGTTTTTGTAGGTGAAGACTGCACAGGATTTCCTAAAATCTGGGCAGTTGTGCAGCTTAATCACTCTTTTTTGTTGGGTGGCAGGGTGTTCATCTCGACGTTTGGGCGGCAGTTGGCTCGCAGCTTTACTGACTTTGGACTGAACTGGATATCGATCTTATGGGTTGATTTGTATGAATTTTGTGTCATCAAACAGGATGGAGTTCCTAGACTTTAGCCATAACACTGCACTTGTCATCGCTTCGATAATGGTTGCCATTGTCGCGGGCTTTACGGGTTTGACGCTGTCCAAGGACCTTTCCAAGCAAAGCGTTCTGCGTCGCAAGGTGTCGATTGCAATGTCAGCCGTCGCTTTGGGCGGTGGTATTTGGTCGATGCATTTCGTGGCGATGCTCGGGATTCAGATGCCTGTCCTATTTTATTATGATGCGGCGATAACGCTCGCGTCCGCTTTGCTGGCGATCCTTATTGTGGGAATGGCTTTGCTCTTACTGCACTTTCGCGAACGGACGCCTGTCACTTTGTCTGCGGCAGGTGCGTTGGTCGGATTTGGAATTCTGGCAATGCATTATGTCGGTATGGCCGGCCTTCAATTGTGCCGCGCTGTCTATACGCCTTTTGGAATCCTGCTGGCCGTCGTTTCGGCTGTGGGGCTCTGTATGGCTGCGTTCTGGATTGCTTATGGCCGACGCAGCAATCGCAATATTTTGTTGGGGACGTTATGCTTTGGTGCTGCCGTTAGTGCTGTTCATTTTGTCGCCATGGCGGGCACCAACTTTGTCGCTGTTCCGACGCTGAATGAGTTTGGCCCGGCGATGAGCAATGAAACGCTTGCAATGGGCGTCATCTTGTCAAGCTTTGTCATCTTCGGCGCGTTCCTCTGGATGGGGGTCACATTCTTTGCACCCACCGCGCCTGTTGCCGCACAAGAACCCTTTGAGGCGCTACGCCCGAAAGCAGGCGAACTCGGTGAAAATCCGGCGCCCTCCGCCATCCGCATCCCGTGCGAGCGTAACGGCGTCACGCAATTGATCGACCCCTCTCAGGTCGCTTTTGTGCGGGCCGAAGGACATTACACCACCGTCTATACCAAAGACGCAAAGCTTTTTTGCTCTTGGCCGATCACCGAAGCGATCAAGCGGTTGGAAATCGCCGGGTTCATCAGGACCCATCGCAGTTATTTGGTGAACCCAACGCAGGTCAACCACTTTGAACGGCTCAAAGACACTGGGGTTTGCCGTTTTGCCGAGGCGGATTTGCCTCCTGTTCCAGTAAGCCGTTCACATCTCAAAAGCGTGCGCGACGCCCTTGGCCTTTAGGCTTTCGCATTTCGTGCAGCCTTAGGCGCATTTCGTGATAAATCCGGATCATTTCATTGAATAGCGCAAGCTTCGGCATGCCGCTGCGTACAATCTTTCCTTCTGACACATAATTGCGGAAACGGGAGGCGAAGCAATGATACCAGCGGCGTTTGAGTACTACAGGCCGACAGACATGGCAGGTGTAATTGCCCTGCTTAAAGAACATGGGGATGATGCGCGGGTGATCGCGGGGGGGCACAGCCTGATCCCTATGATGAAGTTGCGGATGGCGGAGGTGCCGCATCTTATCGATTTGCAAGCCATTGAAGGTCTAAACGGGATCTCCATAGCTGGTGGCACCGTAAAGATCGGTGCGATGATAACGCAGCACGAGATCATCAACTCTGCCGAACTTGAAAAGGCCGCACCCATCATGAAAGAGGCGGCGCTGCAAATTGCCGACCCTCAGGTGCGCTATATGGGTACCATTGGTGGTAACGTCGCAAACGGCGATCCCGGAAACGATATGCCCGGCCTGATGCAATGCTTGAACGCTCAGTTTCATCTTGTCGGCTCAGACGGTGATCGCGTCGTCGACGCGCGCGATTTCTACGAAGCGGCGTACATGACCGACCGCGAAGATGATGAAGTGCTGATCGCTGTTAGCTTTGCAGCGCCCATAGGTGGGTTTGCTTACGAAAAGCAAAAGCGCAAAATCGGCGACTACGCCACCGCTGCTGCCGCTGTGCAGATTTCTAAAGAGGGCGGCAAAGTCGGTGCGGCATCCATTGCGATGACTAACCTTAGCGATACGCCGATCTGGTCCGAAGCCGCTGGCGCAGCGTTGATCGGTACGGCTTGCGATGAGGCTTCAGTGAAAGCCGCCGTCACCGCCATGCTGAGTGATATCGATCCAACAGAAGACAACCGCGGCCCGGTCGCATTCAAACGCCACGCCGCTGGCATCGTTCTTGGCCGTGCCATCGCGCGCGCATGGTCACGGGCATAAGGGAGGAACACACATGTCAAACAAGATGCACGTCAAACTGAACGTGAATGGCGAGGATCACGAATTCCTTGCTGAACCGCGCGAGCTCCTGATCTACGCGCTGCGTGAAAAGCTCAACATTACAGGTCCACACGTGGGGTGCGAAACCTCACATTGTGGTGCTTGTACGGTGACGATGAACGGCAAATCCGTAAAATCCTGCACCGTCTTTGTGGCGCAAGCTAACGGCGCTGAGGTTACCACCATCGAGGGGCTCGGCAACCCGGATGCATTGCACGTCTTGCAAGAGAATTTCAAAGAGCACCACGGCCTTCAATGTGGTTTTTGCACACCCGGTATGATCACCCGTGCGGCCAAGCTGCTAGAAGAAAACCCTAACCCAACCGAAGCAGACGTCCGCTTTGGAATTGCCGGCAACATCTGCCGCTGCACCGGCTATCAGAACATCGTTAAATCCATTCTCTCAGCCGCGTCTGAAATGAATGCAGCTAAGGAGGCGGCACAATGAAAGACGAAATTTCACGCGAAGAACGGGTCGCTGGCCTGAAAGGCTTGGGCTGTTCACGCAAACGGGTCGAAGATGCACGCTTTACCCAAGGCAAGGGCAACTACGTCGATGACATCAAGCTGCCTGGGATGCTTCACGGCGATTTTGTGCGCTCGCCCTACGCGCACGCCCGGATCAAGTCGATTAACATCGACGCGGCCATGGCCTTGCCCGGTGTAACGGCTGTTCTGACGGCCAAAGACCTCGAACCGCTTGGCCTGCACTGGATGCCAACGCTGGCTGGCGACAAGCAGATGGTACTGGCCGACGGCAAAGTGCTTTTCCAAGGCCAAGAAGTTGCGTTCGTCGTGGCCTCTGACCGCTACGTCGCCGCCGATGCGGTGGAACTGGTCGAAGTGGACTACGAAGAACTTGAGGTAATCGTCGACCCGTTCAAGTCGCTGCAATCCGACGTGGTTCTACGGGAGGATCTGGTGGCCGATGACGGCTCGATCCCCAACGGTGCCCACGGCCCCCGCAAGCACCCCAACCACATCTTTACATGGGAAGCCGGCGAGGAAGAAGCCACCAATCAGGTCATCGACAATGCCGCCGTCGTCGCCGAAGCCGAGATGTATTACCATCGGACCCATCCTTGCCCGCTGGAAACCTGCGGCTCTGTCGCTTCAATGGATAAGGTGAACGGCAAGCTGACCCTTTGGGGCACGTTCCAAGCGCCGCATGTCGTGCGCACAGTCGCGTCGCTTTTGTCCGGGATTGAAGAACATAATATTCGCGTCGTCTCGCCCGACATTGGCGGCGGGTTCGGCAACAAGGTCGGGGTATATCCCGGCTATATCTGTTCCATCGTCGCCTCCATCGTCACAGGTGTGCCGGTGAAATGGGTCGAGGACCGGATGGAAAACCTGATGTCCACGGCCTTCGCCCGCGATTATTGGATGAAGGGCAAGATCAGCGCCACTAAAGAGGGCAAGATCACTGGCCTGCATTGCCACGTGACCGCCGACCACGGTGCCTTTGACGCTTGCGCAGACCCGACCAAATTCCCGGCGGGTTTTATGAACATCTGCACTGGGTCTTATGACATCCCCGTCGCCTATCTGGGCGTCGATGGCGTCTACACAAATAAAGCCCCCGGCGGTGTCTCATATCGCTGTTCGTTCCGTGTAACCGAAGCTGTGTACTTTATCGAACGCATGATCGAAGTCCTCGCGATTGAGTTGAACATGGACCCGGCAGAGCTGCGTTCGATCAACTTCATCAAGAAGGAACAGTTTCCTTATACGGCTGCGTTGGGTTGGGAATACGACTCCGGCGACTATCAAACCGCGTGGGACAAGGCGCTGAAGGCCGTCGACTACAAAGGGCTACGCGCTGAGCAGGCCGAACGGGTTGAAGCGTTCAAGCGCGGCGAAACCCGTAAGGTGATGGGTATCGGTCTGTCTTTCTTTACCGAGATCGTCGGTGCCGGGCCGGTCAAGAACTGCGACATCCTTGGGATGGGCATGTTCGACAGCTGCGAAATCCGCATCCACCCGACGGGGTCGGCTGTGGCGCGGTTGGGCACAATCTCTCAGGGGCAGGGCCACGCCACAACATTCGCACAAATCCTCGCGACCGAGATTGGCCTGTCCGCCGAAAGCATCACGATTGAGGAAGGCGATACTGATACCGCGCCTTACGGTCTGGGCACCTATGGGTCACGTTCTACTCCGGTTGCGGGCGCAGCCGCGGCAATGGCGGGTCGCAAGATCCGTGCCAAAGCACAGATGATCGCAGCCTACTTGCTTGAGGTCCACGATAACGACGTGGAATTCGACGTTGATCGGTTCGTCGTCAAAGGCGTGCCCGAGCGGTTCAAGACGATGAAGGAAATCGCCTACGCCGCCTATAATCAGGCCATTCCGGGGCTAGAGCCGGGTCTGGAAGCGGTCAGCTACTACGATCCGCCCAACATGACTTATCCGTTTGGGGCCTATGTCTGCGTCATGGACATCGACGTTGATACAGGTGTCCCTGAAATTCGCCGCTTTTATGCGCTGGATGACTGCGGCACGCGGATCAACCCGATGGTGATCGAAGGGCAAATCCATGGTGGCTTGACCGAAGCCCTTGCTGTCGCCTTGGGGCAAGAGATTGCTTATGACGACATGGGCAACGTCAAGACCGCCACGTTGATGGATTTCTTCCTACCGACGGCTTGGGAGGTCCCGAATTATGAGACGGACTTTACCGTCACACCTAGCCCGCACCACCCGATCGGGGCGAAAGGCGTGGGCGAAAGCCCGCATGTTGGTGGCGTGCCTTGCTTCTCGAATGCTGTGCAAGATGCGTTCCGGCCCTTTGGCAACCGTCACACCAATATGCCCCATGACCATTGGCGCATTTGGCAGACAGCCAACAATCTTGGCATGCACGACTAAATGGCTAGGTGCGGGCCGTGTTAAGCGGCCCGCCCTACGGGAGGATACAGATGACTTGGAAAACGCTACAAACGGCTATGGCCGAACAAGGCTACATTGCCTCTGGTGATCTCGCGATGGCGCTGCACTTATCGCTGTCGCTTGGGCGGCCTTTGCTGGTGGAAGGCGCCGCGGGCGTCGGCAAGACAGAGGTCGCGCGGGTCTTGGCGGCTGTACAAGAGACGCAATTGATCCGATTGCAGTGCTACGAAGGATTGGATGCAGCGCAAGCGATCTACGAATGGAATTACCAACGCCAGCTTTTGGCGATCCGTGCAGCATCTGAGGATGGCGAGACAGGTAAGACCGTTGAAGCACGGATATTTTCTGATGAATTTCTGCTCGAACGCCCCCTGTTGAAGGCGATCCGCCAAGACAAAGCACCGGTCTTGCTGATCGACGAAATTGACCGCGCGGATGAAGAATTTGAAGCATACTTGCTTGAAATTCTGTCTGAATTTCAGGTGACGATTCCAGAAATGGGTACGATTACTGCAACGACGCGGCCCATGGTAATTCTGACCGCAAACGGCACCCGAGACCTCAGCGATGCGCTGCGGCGGCGCTGCCTTTATGCCCATGTGCCATATCCCGATCTGGAAACAGAACTTTCTATTTTGGTGACGCGCTATCCCGACATCACAGACCGGCTTTGTGCGCAGATCGTCGGTTTTGTGCAGGCCTTACGCAAACAAGAGCTGGAGAAGAAGCCCGGTATTGCCGAGATGTTGGACTTCGCAGCCGCCTTGATGGGTCTTGGCGTGGCCGATCTGACAGAAGATCCGACGGTTTTGCAGGCAACGCTGACAACCCTGCTGAAAACACAAACAGACCGCGACGCGATTCCCACAGAAATCGCGCAACGTTTGGCAGGCAAAGCCGCATGACACGTGTGACCAAATTTGCCGCTCGCGATCCAGGCCCCGCCGCCCGTATGGCGGGGTTCGTGGCACATCTGCGCGACAATGGCTTACGACTTGGCGTGGGCGAAACGGGCATTGCGCTGGATGCCTTGACCCATATCAACGCCACCAACCCACATGATGCGCGCCGCGCCCTGAAATCAGTGTTTACTGGCTGCGCCGATGAAGCCGCACAATTTGATGGGTTGTTTAACAGCTTTTGGATGAATGGCGGGCGGGTCAAAACGCGCGTGACTGCTACAGCGACCCCAAGTCAAAGCGAAAACGTGCATTCCAGTCGCGAGGCGAGTGAAGAGGCCATCAGTGGCGCAGGCGACGTCAGCGCTCCTGATGGTGGTGATGGTGAAGCGGAAAGCGATGGTGAGGGCCAATTGGTCGCGACGGATGTCACCAACCTGTTCAAGAAAGACCTGCGCGATCTTGTCCGGCCCACCGATATCGCCGAGGCTGAAAAGATCGCCCTGCGCCTTGGGGCTGCCCTGCGGGATCGGCGCTCACGTCGCCGGAAAGCTGCGCGCAAAGGGGATCAAATCCACTTTCGCAAAGTTATGCGGCAAAGCCTTGCCACCGGTGGCGAACCCTTCGCGCTCCCCAAACGCCAACGCCCAGACCGTACCCTACGGATCACAGCAATCTGTGACGTGTCGGGATCAATGACCGTCTATTCCCGCGTTTTTCTGGCGTTCCTTGCAGGGCTGATGCGGGCAGATGCCCGCGCTGACGCCTATCTCTTTCACACTCGGCTTGTGCGGATCACAGAAGCATTGCGCGACAAAGATGCGTTGCGTGCGCTGGCCCGATTGTCATTGCTGGCCGAAGGTTTCGCAGGCGGCTCCAAAATTGCGGACAGTCTCCATACCTTTGCAAGCACTTATGGGCGCCGCTTTGTCGATAATCGCACGGTCGTGATGATCTTGTCAGACGGCTATGACACAGCATCACCAGATGGTATTTCAGGCGCCCTCATCCGGCTGAGGAAACGTGGCTGCAAGGTTATCTGGCTCAACCCGCTGAAAGGTTGGGACGACTACGAACCAACCGCCCGCGCAATGGCTGGAGCCCTGCCACATCTGGATCTTTTCCGAGCTGCAAACACACTAGGCGACTTGGCTGCCCTCGAATCAGAGCTGACGCGGCTATGACACCCAAACAGATCATGGACCACGGACTACAGGTGGGCGAAGACTGTTTCGCAGTCGCCACTATTGTGCGCACCGCAGGCACCACTTCGGCCAAGCCCGGTGCCAAGGCGTTGCTGCGTGAAGATGGAACCATCCTTGAAGGCTGGCTTGGTGGCGGCTGTGTGCGCAGTGCGATCAAGGACGCGACCTTGCGGGCCTATGCGACAGGACAGCCGCAATTTATCTCGGTTGCGCCAGAAGAGAACCTGATGGAAAAAGGTGTGCGCGCCGGCGATGACGTTGATGGCGTCCGCTTTGCGCGCAACGGATGCCCGTCCAAAGGCACGATCGACATCTTTATCGAGCCCTATCTCCCAACGCCTGACTTGCTAATTTTCGGAGAATCTCCTGTTGCTGAAAAGCTAATTGAGCTTGCTCCGCAGTTTGGGTGGGCTGTGGCCACAGCAAGTGCGGACGCGCCTTTGGCCCCGCGATTGCCCGTTCGCGGACGGTATCTTGTGATTGCAACGCAAGGACAAGGTGATCTTGCAGCGCTGAAGACGGGGTTAGCCGATGCGGTCGATTATGTAGCCTTTGTTGGCAGTACCAAGAAGTTTGCCAGCCTGTCCGAAAAGCTGGTCGCTGCGGGCACAGATCCTGCAGCGATCGCCGCTGTCCGCGCGCCCGCTGGGTTGAATATTGGGGCGGTGACGCCTGCAGAGATCGCGCTGTCAATCCTTGCTGAACTGACACAGGTCAAACGAGATCTCTTGGCGAAGGTTGCGCAAAATGGATAGCTTTGCGGCAATCATATTGGCCGCGGGCCTGTCGCGCCGCATGGAAGCGCGCAACAAGTTGTTGTTGCCGGTCGGCGGCAAGCCGATGATCCGTCACGTCGTTGAAACCTACCTTGCTGCTGTGGACGGTCAGGTATGCGTGGTCACAGGTTTTGAAGCCGATAGGATCAAGGTAGCGCTGGCCGGTCTGCCAATCCAGTTTGTACGCAATGCAGATTATGAGGCGGGACAGCCGTTTTCGGTCCGTGCAGGGCTTCTTGAAGCACCCGATGCGCAGCATCATCTCATCGGGCTTGGCGACCAGCCACAACTCACGGCGGACGATTTGCGCGCGTTAATTGCGGCGCATTTGGCGGCAGATGTTCAAAAAATTTCGATCCCTTTCCAAGATTCCACACGCGGCAATCCTATCGTAGTACCTTGCGCAATGCGCGCCCGATTACTGGTCAATCAGGCTAATCCTGGTTGTGGAAATTTCACACGCGCCAATCCTGAACTGGCCCAACATATCCCGATGCCGCAACCCGGCTTCTTCAACGACATCGACACGCCCGCCGCGTTTACGGCTTTTGAACAAATGACATCACAGAGGGCCATGACATGAAAAGGTTACGCACCTACTTTCGGCGCTGTTGTCAAAAATGGGCCCTCACTCCTGCGCAAGCCGAAACGCTTGCGTCCATCAAATCCCCCTGCTGTTAGGAAAGAAAAACTATGGAACTCAAAGACGAAATCACCATCAATGCGCCAATGGCCCGCGTTTATGAGGCCTTGAACGATCCTGAAATTCTGCGCCAGTGCATCCCTGGGTGTGAAGAACTTATCCAACACTCAGATACTGAACTGGAGGCAAAGATCTTGCTGAAGGTTGGGCCGGTAAAGGCGCGGTTCAGTGGTAACGTTCAGCTGGACAAAAGCGGCGCGCCTGATGCTTTTTCCCTGACAGGTCAAGGCAATGGCGGCGCGGCAGGCCACGCCAAAGGAGGAGCAGATGTGACGTTGGTTGCTGACGGTGACACCACGATCTTGACCTATGAGGCCAAGGCGCAAATCGGCGGTAAGCTGGCGCAACTCGGGAGCCGGCTAATTCAGAGCACTTCAAAAAAGCTTGCGGCGAAATTCTTCAAGAACTTTGCCGATGTGTTGGATGCCGAGAAGGTTGGATAATCACATAACATACCAAGACCACGCTGTTGATGTTCTGGCGCAGGTTGCAGCTTATATCCGAACGGGGCAGCGTTTTGTCTTGATTACCTCTGTGGATATCAAAGGCGGCAGCGCGCGTGATGTCGGGTCATTGGCCGTTGTGGCGGACACGGGCGAGATGACCGGTTATATGTCAAATGGCTGCATCGATCAGGATATATTGCTTCAGGCGCTTGACTGCCTGGCAGCAGGAACAGCGCGGTTGTTGCGTTACGGTGATGGTTCGCCTTTCCACGATTTGACCTTGCCATGTGGTGGGGCGTTATCAGTATGGATCGACCCTGCTCCCGACAAAGCAGCGCTGGTTGCAGCCTATGAGGCGCTGTTGGTTCGTACACCCGCAACGCTAATCTTCTATCCCGCATCACAAACAGGTCCGGCTGTTCCTGCTGCGATCACGATCGTTTATCAACCCAAGGTGGCCCTGACACTTGCTGGGCGTGGCGCTATTTTTCGCGCTACAGCCAAAGTTGCAAATGCCATCGGATTTGATGTGACTGGCTTTTCCCCTGACATGGATGATCTGATGGCGGTCACGGCCTACTGCAAAGTCCCCCCAACGCATGTGACTTCGCGCAATAGCATTACAAATCTGAACCTAGATCAGACCAGCGGCTTTATAACGCTGTTCCACGATCACGATTGGGAACCCGCGTTCCTTGTCGCAGCGCTGGCGACCACTGCCGGATTTGTCGGCGCTTTAGGAAGCCAGAGAACCCACGCGGCCCGACTTGCCCAGTTGGCTGACATTGGCGTCTCAGATCGGAATCAACAGCGTATCAGGGGGCCAATTGGCCTTGTGCCATCGCTGCGCAATGCCGACCTAATTGCAGTCTCGGCACTGGCCGAAGTCGCGCAGGCATTTGCGTACGACCAACAAGTGGTCGTTGAGGCTCATCAGGCCTATCAAACTGCTCAAATGTCCGTTTAGGTCCCTGTTTTAAAGTCGCCTTTGTTCTCCCAATTGTCATTTGAAGAAAGAGTGCTGATGATTGAGGCGCTCGTTGGGGCGCCGTAAGTAATCACTTTGCCAGCTTCTTGATGTCAGGCATTCGCTGCGAAATAGTAAAGCGGTAAAGTGGCCTAAGTGCAGCCATTCGCCGCGTTCTCAAACGATTGACGTTCCGCGGGATGGCATCCTTCAAGAACCGCAAAGCAGCCTTTCGAGCGTCGCGCACTTTGGGCTCACAGCCGCCGTTCGCTGCGAGTTGCACCAAGGTCCGCTAAGGGCCGTAAGC
>JAGGNB010000158.1 GCA_017886375.1 Octadecabacter sp. | reverse complement strand
GGCCTCATATTCACTGGCAGGCAATCCGTGGCCCCAAGGGGTTTCAACGATATGAACATCCAGCCCGTGGCGTTGGCACATATCGATCCAGCGGTGTGAAAACATACCGTTGCGCGCGGCCAGAACTTTGTCGCCCGCATTCAGGCAGTTGGACAAGGCGGTTTCCCAGCCGCCAGTGCCTGTGGATGGGAAGACAAAGATTTTCGCGGTTTCAGATTTCAGAACCCGACGCACGCCGTCCAGCACCGGGTGCAGGATCTTGCCAAACAGCGGTGAACGGTGGTCGATCGTCGGCATGTAACAGGCTTGGCGGATTGCTTCTGGCATGTTTGTCGGGCCGGGGATGAAAACGGGGTTCTGAAAACTCATGGTATGTCCTTTCAAGGATTGGACCATGTGTATTGCGGCCCGCTGATGGGGGCAATTTTTTCGGAATAGTTTTTCAAAATGGTTGTGATCAGCAAAAATAACGCCTTGTCAGTTGCTTAGATTTTTTCATATATTGAAATTGAATTTCAGAAAGTGAAAATCTATGCCTGATGAACCCGATTCCACCGCTAATCATGACCATTCCCGCACACAAACCCGCGCGCGGGGCAGACCTAAGGCGTGGCGGGATAAGACCGAACAGAACACGATAAAATCGCTGGATCGCGCGTTAGAGGTTTTGTCGCGGTTGGGTGATCTTGAAGAAGCGACGCTAAGTGAGCTTGCGAACGATCTGGGCCAGTCCCCCGCCACGATCTACCGCGTTCTAACGACGTACCGCGCCCATGCGTTCACCGATTTCGACGAAACGCGACAGGTCTGGTCCGTGGGGGCAGGGGCGTTCCTGACTGGCGCGAAGTTCTTGCGCCGCACGTCGATGGTCGAACGCGCACGGCCGCATTTGCGCCGATTGATGGAAGCCACCGAGGAGACTGCCAACCTCGGAGTGGCCAAGGATGCGGACGTTTTGTTCCTCAGCCAATCGGAAACCCACCACGCCATTCGCGCGTTTTTTCCACCGGGGACGTTGTCGCCCATGCATGCGTCCGGCATCGGCAAGGCCTTGTTGGCGCAGTGGCCGCAAAAACGGGTTGATGCCATGCTGGCCGCGCGCGCACCTGAACAGTTTACGGAGTATACATTGATCACCCGTGACGCGTTGATGGACGATCTGCGTGAAACGCAACTGCGCGGCTATTCATTTGACGGTGAGGAGAAAAACATCGGCATGCGCTGCATCGCGGCACCGGTTTTTGATGTCCACGGTGACGCGGTCGCGGGATTATCCATCTCGGGCCCTGTCGCGCGGATCACCGATGCAAGGATTGCGCCGATCGGGACATTGGTACGGGCAGGGGCCGACGCATTGACCCGCGAATTGGGCGGCGTGTCACCACAGCCGCCCGGATAGTTTTGTTGCCTGTTTAAAGGCCGGGGTGACGGTTCACGTCTTTGTACAAAAGGTAGCGGAATTGACCCGGACCACCTGTGTAACACGCCTGCGGGCAGAACGCGCGTAGCCACATGAAATCGCCTGCTTCAACTTCAACCCAGTCGTTGTTGAGGTTATAGACCGCCTTACCTTCAAGCACATAGAGCCCGTGTTCCATGACGTGGGTTTCAAGAAACGGGATCACGCCGCCTGGCTGGAACGTCACGATTGTGACTGCCATGTCGTGGCGCATGTCAGCCGGATCGACGAAACGCGAAGTGCCCCATGCGCCGTCGGTACCTGGCATATAATCGGGTTCAACGTCGGCGTCGTTGGTGACCAGAACGGGCGGCGCATCGATGCCGTCGACCCATTCATAGGCCTTGCGGATCCAGTGGAAACGACAGGCCACATCGGTGTCGTTCTTGAAGGTCCAATGGGTATCGACGGGGATGTAGGCGTAGCTGCCCGTGCTCAATGTGTGCGCTTCACCCTCGATGGTCAGCGTCGCTCCGCCCTCTACGACGAAGATTACCGTCTGCGCCTCGCCGTCGGTGTCGGGCTTTTGCGACCCACCCCCAGCGCTGACTTCAACGATGTACTGGCTGAACGTTTCGGCAAAGCCCGACAGCGGCCTTGCAAGGATCCAAGCGCGGGTTTTGTCCCAGAACGGCAGGTTGGACGTCACAATATCGCGCATCGTCCCCTTGGGGATGACGGCATAGGCTTCGGTAAAAATGGCGCGATCCGTGAGCAGCTGCGTTTGCGGCGGATGGCCACCTTGCGGGGCGTAATATTTATGCTTTTTCATAACAGTAACTTAACCCACTAAACGTTGGGTGTTAGTCCCCAACGTGCCACAACACTTTTTTGAAAAGATTGATAAACATGTACTCAGCGGCGCGATCTACAGCCTGATTGGGCCTAAAAAGACTTCTCGAACGCGATCCGGCAGTCGGTTGTTTGATAGTCATAAAGCGCGATGTGTGATGCGTTTCGCTGGACTTGGCAGCTGAATTTGGGGCGCGCGCGGTCACGCTGCCGAAAACGCCAAGCGCACCGATGCCATCAAAACGCGGCGACATGTTGGCTGAAACGCTGCCATCCCAATAAGTCAGATGCTCGCGTTCTGGTTCAAACCGTGCAATCGAAACCTCGACACCGAACCGCGTGCGTGGACCGATGGCGTGTCCGTAATTCACACTCAGCTTGCCGAAGGGGCCACTTGTCGGTCCCTGTTGCACAAATCGGGTGAGGGATTCATGTCGTGAATCCAGTATGGTAGCTGATGGGCATGCGCAAACCTACAGCACCGATCCACAAGACGACGAACTGGATTGCCTACAACAAGGCGGTGAGGCGCCGCGTGAGTATGCCGGTAAGGTGGACGTTAAATGCAGTTTCAGTGTCTTGAACCTCGTCAACGTCTGCGCACTAATATTTTCAATTTGGATTCCACATAGCTTTGTTATTTGCCTGCAAAATCTTAAGCAAGCGCATGAAGCCGCAACTGAATGAGAGCACATCAGACAAGGTGAAATGATTTGAGCGCAGCTTTTAAGTATCAGCCCGCATGATGGGTGGGATGATATTCACTTCGAAAGCTCCGCTCAATATCCGATCTTACAAACAAGAGTAGAACTTTTTCGATCTTTATACTCCTCGTCCCTCAACCAAAAGCGTCGTTTTTGAGGTCAAGACCGAGATTCGTGAGGGGCTAAGCGAGGAGCTGGGATATTGCTTCCCATTTTGGTCGGCGGCGAAGTACTAACGGATGATTCTTGCGCAAGATAGAGACGGTTTGCACTTAACTGAGACCGTTTACTACACAAACACATGTGTCATTCGCACACTAAACCGCATGATGGTTAACATGATGGTATGAAGGAATTGTGATTGAAAAAAATCAATACTTACAATCGATTGCAAGTTACCACTGGCAGTCCCTAGGGGAATCGAACCCCTCTTTCCAGGTTGAAAACCTGGCGTCCTAACCGATAGACGAAGGGACCGCAGTTAGTGGGGCGTATTTAGGCAACCCTCCCCCGCGACGCAAGCGGATTCTGCCCAAAAATTACGGAAAATTTGGAGGCGAAAACTAGGTCGCCGGGGCAGCATCTTCGAGGCGCAATTGTGGGCTCTGACGGCCCTGCCAAGTGTTGATTTCCAAGCGCCCTGCAAGATGGAAGCGCGCACCGCCATGATCACGCAGCATCGGCCCGATAGGTCCGTCCATCGCGCCAAAACAGATCGCATCAATCCTCGCACTGATCCCATCCCCAAAAGTGACTTTCAGGTGATTTGCGCCAACAACTTTGGTGAAATTGATCGCGCAATCGGGAAATACAAATCGCGGGGCAGGGGCGCCAGCGCCAAAAGGTCCAGCCTGTTCGATGATGTTGATCAGGTCCACCGTCGCCGCACCCGGCATCAGCAATCCATCAACCTTGAGGTCCGCAGGACCGATGTCATTGGCGCCCTGTTTTGCCAGCAATTCAGACAGGCGGTCCATCGCGGCGTCGACTTTGTCGCGCGCAACGGTCAGACCCGCGGCCATTTTATGCCCGCCCCCTTTGATCAACAGCCCCTCCGCTGCGCAGCGTTGGATTGCAGCACCAAGATCAATGCCAGAGACAGATCGACCCGACCCTTTACCA
>JAGGNB010000102.1 GCA_017886375.1 Octadecabacter sp. | reverse complement strand
ATGTCAGTGATCTGACGAGTCGCAGTCGCAGTCGCCAGAAAGTCAGCGGGTCGGTGACTGGTCGCACACGCTTAACGCGAAAATAGGGGTTAAACCCGCTAGAAAGCCGCTTTTAGAGCGATATTTTCCTTTTTAGTCGACTGCGACATATTGTCATGTTATTTCTTGACCCGTTAATTAGGGCGATTTTTCTCTTGTTCAGTGCTTAACCCACTTAGAATTTTACGGAGATTTATTGTGACATCGACATCAAAAGATACCCAAAAGAAGACCACGCTGGGCGACGCTGACATCACGAGCGTGCGCACGCAAACCCGTCGAACCTTTCTGCGACGCACTGGTATGGCCGGTCTTGCCGTCATTGGTGCAGGTGTGGCGGCGCCGCGTCCTGCCGTTGCGGCGGACGCTATTGGTGCAGGGTCTGATTCAGACGTAAATGACCCATACGGCGCTGGTTCGGACAATGACGCAAATGATCCATATGGTGCTGGTACCGACTATGATGTCGCGCCGTCATCTTCGTCTTCTGACGCAGTTGGCTATGGAACCGATTATGACCCGAGCGATGCTGTCGGCTCTGGCACAGACGCCGACTAAGACGTCTTCTGTTTCGGTAAATATATAGAACGGGACGGGTTCATCCGGGTCCGGTTTTTGGTGTGACGTCATTTGAAAAGGCACGATAATATGGATGATACGACACATGCGGGCAGATTTTCCCAAACAATACCCGAGGCAGGTTTTTCATTCGATCAGGTGATTGCGCCGATCAGCAAGTCCGAATTTTTCGCCAAACATTACGAGCGCGAAGAATTGATTGTTCAGCGCAGCGACCCTGCGCATTATGCATCGCTGCTTAGTCTTGATAAAATTGACGAATACATCACGACGTCCAACCCGAATTCCAGTCAGGTCATGATGGTTAACGCCTTGGCCGACATCAAACCGTCCGATTACAGCGACAGCAACGGCATGATTGACGTCGCGCGTTTATATCAACTGTTCGATGAAGGCGCGACAATTACGATACCGGGGCTGCAGCGAAAAATCCCTGAACTAGCTGCATTGTGTCGCGCGGTGGAAGCGGAATTTGATGCACGTTTTCAGGCCAATATTTATCTTTCACCGCCAAATGCCCAAGGGTTCAAGACCCACTATGACACACATGACGTGCTGGTTTTGCAAGTCGCCGGTTCAAAACAGTGGCGGTCTTACGACGTGCCGGTTGAATTGCCTTTGTTGGGGCAGAAATTCAGTTCCGATAAATACATGACAATACCGCCCGTCCATGAATTCCGCCTGAATGCTGGTGATCTGTATTATTGCCCGCGTGGATTGGTCCATGATGCCAGTTCCACAGACGACATTTCATTGCACATCACCTTTGGTGTGATGGCCCAGACGTGGACCGAGCTAATGGTCGAGGCCGTCACCGCCGCCTGTGTCAGTAACCCCGCATTTCGCGCCAACCTGCCCGTTGGCTTTGCCAGCAATCCCGACTTTGACCGCGGTCCGGCGCGTGAGAAATTCCAGTCCCTTCTGACGTCCTTTGTGCAGACCGCCGATCTTGATGTTCTGCTTGATCGAATGGGGGAGGCCTTTGTCGCCGAGCGTAAGCCACTGCTGCGCGGACAGATGCATCAGATGCGTTCGGTTGAACAGATAACCGGCCAAAGCCGGATCATGTCGCGGCCAGATTTGATTTACACCGTGGGGGTGCGAAACGGTTCAGTTGAAGTGTGCAGCGGGGGTACAGTGCTGACACTTCCAGCGCATGTCGCGCCGATTTTGACCGAAATTCTGGCGACAAATTCACCGACAGTTTTGTCAGCGTTTTCAGGTGATCTTGATAGTGACGGGCGCGTCGTATTGGCGAAACGGCTGCTGCGCGAAGGGTTGATTTCGGTATCGCTTGGTTAGG
This sequence comes from Octadecabacter sp., assembly GCA_017886375.1. Taxonomy (GTDB): domain Bacteria; phylum Pseudomonadota; class Alphaproteobacteria; order Rhodobacterales; family Rhodobacteraceae; genus Octadecabacter. The sequence continues at coordinate 2,165 of JAGGNB010000102.1, read as the reverse complement.
GCTATTTGCGCTCAGGTGTAGGACCGCATTCGCACTAATTAGGCGCCGTTGGAAGATATAAGGCTGACTGCTGCCGTCTGAGGTGCGCACGGTAGGTTCGAACCCGCTGCGGACACCTGCTCTGTTGTGCAGCGTAAGCGTGGAAGATCAACTTCGAAGGAACTTTGCGGTGACATCAGTTCTCGTTATATTCACTGTTATGGCATATGCCGTACGTTTCGCCGAGAGTACAGTAAAGGAAGCGATGTGCAGAAGAATGAGCTTTGTCATTTCTTGGTGGCAATCGTAATTGCGCTTTGCGCCTCCGTTGCAACTGTTACCGCACAAGAACAAGCCTTACCACCTTTGACCGATGAGACTTCCGCGCAGTTTCTTGCAATCGGACGATTAGGGCAGGCGGGATTTCGTGTCAATCAAGGCTGCACCGCCACACTAATTGCACCAGATCTGATAGTGACAGCCGCTCATTGTGCTTCTGCATCAGGGCACTCTGGGAAGGTGTTTGTCGCCGGATGGTCGCGTGGAGACTTCATTGCACTGCGCGAGACCCAAGTAGAAATGCGCCATCCCGCGTACGCGTTGAATGGCACCCATCGCCCCCGCAATGATATAGCTTTGGTTGTATTGGAAAGCCCCATAGAAGAAGTCACACCGATCCCGCTTGGAGATGTCGACGACGGCACGTTGTTGGGAACAGACGTCGCACTGATCGGATACCACCGACAGATCCCACATATACTGAGTGGTGATTTTAACTGCCCCGTGACGTATTTTGGCCTTGGATTATTACGCGTCGGCTGTCCGGTGATCAATGGCAATTCCGGTGCGCCCATACTCAATAAAGCGGCAAACGGGGACTGGCAGGTTGTTGGAGTGGTGAGTTCGCAGATTGCAGGAGGGGCAATAGCTGTGGAACTGCCAGATTGGCTGAAACGAGCGGTGACAGCGCACCTAGATCGTTAGTCGATACGGGACAGGGTATTTATGGGTCTGCATAATCCGCAACGAAGATTAGATTGTAAGCAATGTGGCCAATGCTACGACGGCAATCTCTTTCGTCAGCTGGTTAGACAGGGGTTTCCTGTTTCTTCGGCAATCAACGACTCAAGCAACGATTTAGAGATCGACCCCAAAAAAACCGTACGCCCTATAGCGAAAGCAGGCGTTCCATAGAAGTGGAAGACGTCCGCAATGGCGCGGGATACACTTAACTGTTGATCAATCTCGCCAGAGTTCATGTCGGCGAGCAACCTGCTGCTATCCAAGCCGATGCTATCTGCAATTCTCACAACATAGGCTTCATCGGTCACTGCCGGTGTCCTCATAAGCCGTTTGTGCATCTCCAGATATGCGCCTTGTCGATCCGCAGCCAGTACTGCTCGGCTGGCGGTTCTCGACGAGGCACCGAGTATCGGAAGCTCATGTCGGAAGATTCGAAAGCTGTTCGGATGCTTGGTTTGAAGCTCCGTAAGCCTCTCATTCATCAAGTTACAAATGGGGCATGCGAAATCTGAAAACATGGCGACCGGGACAATTCCCGTTTGGAGCGCGCCGAAGATCGCAGCGCAGGGGTCATCCCTGACCGCTTGGCGCATTCGTTCATCTTCAACCAAAGAGGGTTCAAGCGTATCCAGACCAGCAAAGATAGCGCCACTGCTAGTTGTTACCGTCCCTGTCCCCAAGAGTCGCCGAAACGGTTCGAGCCCGACAATATCATCAAACTCCAGATTTGGATCGCGAAGTGACAACAGATGCGGTGCGCCTTTCACCCAAGCGAAAACTGCGACGGCGGCCCCCGCGAGCAGCGCCCGACGTTGCCAAATTTGGTAATTTGAGGTCAAAATGTGATCCAATCCTAGAACATACAATTTTCAATACTAACCATAGCAAGATTTGTAATCTACGTAGTTATTTCGATTGGCTGGGCCAATCCAATTGAGGTGCCCCTAGTTTCCTAGACGCCCGCAAACAAGGGACCAAAAGCATGAATATCGCAAAGCTATTAGAGCGCCTCATGGGAATGGATGATGCCACTTGGGCACGACACGCAAATCCATGGAGCGGTTGGACACGGGTCACGATCGTTCCCTTGCTGAGTAGTGCCATCTGGAGCCGCGTCTGGCTCGGCTCGGCTGGGGTGCGGTATTGCTGATCATTGCCGTCAT
>JAGGNB010000142.1 GCA_017886375.1 Octadecabacter sp. | reverse complement strand
CTATTGCGCGGCGGCAAGTGGGGTCTGTGCGCAAGGCGGCGGCGACGACACAACCTGCTTTGCAAATCTTTCGCGGGCTGCTTTTGGCGTCAGAGATTTGCGTTATGGTGTTTGGGTTCGTGTTGCTTGGCTTGGTCGAGGCCCATGCGATATTTACTTGTTACCCCCTGTTGATCGCCGCGCTGTCTGGCCCGATCTTGGGCGAACAAGTCGGCTGGCGACGGTGGGCGGCAATCGGGGTCGGGTTCGTTGGTGTCTTGATCATCCTGAAGCCCGGCTTCACGGTGTTCAGCCCAGCGGCGGCGATCCCGCTTTTGGCGGCCTTCATGTTTGCGCTTTATGGATTGCTGACGCGATACGCGGCGCGACGCGACAGCACAGCAACGTCATTCTTTTGGACAGGTGTCGTGGGGGCGGTCGCGCTGACCCCGTTGGGGCTGTGGATGTGGGAACCGATGGCGGGACCCGATTGGTGGTGGATGGCCGCGTTATGCATCACCGGCGTGACCGGGCATTGGTTGCTGATCAAAACCTATGAAGTCGCCGAAGCCAGCGCAGTTCAGCCCTTTGCCTATTTGCAATTGGTGTTTGCCAGCACCATCGGACTAACCGTCTTTAATGAGACCTTGTCCCCGAACGTGGCGATTGGCGCGGGGTTGGTCGTGTCCGCGGGCATGTTCACGCTGTGGCGGGCGCGACGCGCGGCCTAGGTATTTGCGCTAGTCATTGGCGCGTGCGACAGGTCGCGTGGGTTGCGGGCCTGTTGGTGGCGCTGGTGCGATCTCTCCAGCGCGACGCACGGGCGGGCGCAGCTGGGTTGGCGCGGCTTCAAGAATGGCATCTTGAACGGCATCGACTGTCCGTGCGGGGCGCGCGACGGGGCGGATCACGGGCGCTTCGCCAATAAGAATATCCATAAACCGCACAGGGCCAATCTGGCCTGTTAGCCGCGCGCGATAGACTGGAATGCCTTCGGTGACGCGCATGACGTAGTTGCGGGTTTCGCGAAACGGGATGTGTTCAATCCAGTCAATGACGTCCACTGGATCGGGGTTCAGCACACTGCGGCGCGGATCGCCACGCTCCGTTATCCACGATTTCGGGCGGCTGGGGCCAGCGTTATAGCCCGCCGCAATCATCACAGGAGAATCGCCAAATTCGCGCGTCAGATGCGCGAGGTATTCTGACCCGAGGGCTGTGTTATATCCCCAATCCGTCGTCAAACGGCTAAGGCTGTAGGGCATATCTAGCCAGCCCGCGACCTCTTGTGCGGTGGCGGGCATCAATTGCATCAGGCCCAGCGCGCCGACACTGCTGCCCGCATCGGTGCGAAATTCGGATTCCTGACGCGCAATCGCAAGGGCGAGCGCGGGTTCGACAGGCAGGTCGAGGTCCGCCATCGGGTGCACGGGGAAGTATGCGTCCTGCACCAAAAGATCACCTTGCACAGCGGTTTTGGCAATCAGAACAGTGTAAAACGGCTCCCCAAGGTCCATAAACAACGCGCCGAGTTGGCCGATTTCCTGTCGCGTCATGTCCGCTGCCGCATCCCGAAAGAACAGCACCGCGAGGCCACGTTCACCTGCATCAAGCAAGGCCAGTCCAGCGCGGACCAATTCGGTATTGAGCATCGGGCTGCTGCGCCAGTCGCCGAAATCTTCGCCACCCGCGATGTCGGGGTTCAAAGTCAGGCCAAGCTTTTCAGCCGACAGCAATCCATAAAATGAGGTCTGGTGCTGCGCACCCATCCGAAACGCGGCAATTGCGGCGTCGGCGTTGCCTAAACCCTCATGGGCGCGGCCAAGCCAATAGCCCGCACGGCCCTTTGATATGGGGGATGATACAGAGGCGTCAAAGCGCTCGAAATGAACCAGCGCGGCGTCGTAATCTTTCATATGGGTCAGTGCGATGTAGCCCGCCAGCCATTCAAGATCGCTGTAATTATCCTCATCCGGTTGGATGAAGTGCTGCGCGGCAAAGCGGTAGGCCACAGCGATGTTGCCTTCGCGCATGTGCCACCGTGCAAGGATGCGCCGCCATGACCCCCAACGCCAAGGAATACCAAGACGTTCGGCGCTGGTTGATTGCGCAGTGAGGATGATGCCTGCTTGGGTCCAGTCGCCCCGATCCACAAACCGGTTGAACCGATCATAGTGCAGGCCGGGGGCGTCTTGCAGGCGGTCTGGTATCAGGTCTTCCCGCGCCTCAATGTCGCTGTCGCGATTGATGTTCGCAAGGCGCGCGCGGATCAGGGCCTGTTGGCCTGCGTCCAGCAGCGGTACAACATTGGCCACATCGCTGGTGCGCCAACGCCACAGCAACATGTCAGCGCGCGCAAAATGGTGCGGGGCCACGACGTCGGGAAATGCATTGACGATCGCTTGGTGAGAGGCCGTTGTGAAGGCTGAGCTGAGCCACAAATCGACCAGCATCGCTTCGGCCGCATCGCGGCGGCCATCCGCTATCAGGGCGTTGGCGTATAAGACAGCGCCCTGTCCGGTTTCGGCACCCGATCCGTCAAAGAACGTCAAAACATCATCGTTTGGAATCGTTTCATCAATCACGCGTTCTGCATTGGCGCGGATCGCATCATTGCCGGGCCACTCTGCACGCCGTTCCAGAAAGGCTGTGTAGCTGGAGAACGTAAAGTCGGTTTCTGTGTCGCGAAGCTGCATCCATTCAAGCAAATCTTGTTCCACCGCCGAACGATCGGCGAGGCTGTCATAGGCCCCGTCAGCGTCACCGTCCGCCAACAATGCAAGCGCACGAGTGAACGGCGATATCGCGTTAGACTCCGCAACATCCTGCGCTGTTGCAGGGGATGCCAACAAAATAGCGGCAACGCATAATGTCCTAATCGTCAAAATTGTCTGAACCCCCATTTGTGCGTCTGCCCCTCGTTGTACTCTGACGTTTGTTTTTGTGCGCGCGTTGTATTCACCCAACACAGCTAGATCATCGACGCGACACCGCAACTCACAAACTTGGCAAAGGCGGAAAACCCCACTAGAGAACCGATATTAACGGGCCAATTCCGGCCCCCCTATTTAGGATGCGTATCATGATCAAAGGGTCTCTCCCTGCTCTTGTCACGCCGTTCGCGAACGGCCAGCTGGATCTCGATACGCTGAAAAAACTTGTCGAGTGGCATTTTGAGCAAGGTTCGCACGGGTTGGTGCCTGTGGGCACAACCGGCGAAAGCCCGACGTTAAGCCATTCAGAGCATGATTTGGTGGTTCAAACTGTTGTGGACGCGGCGGCGGGGCGTTTTCCTGTGGTCGCTGGTGCCGGATCAAACAACACGTCAGAAACTGTGCGTTTGGTAAAGGCGGCGAAGGCGGCGGGCGCAGATGCCGCGCTGGTCGTGACACCGTATTACAATAAGCCGACACAGCGCGGGTTGATCGAACACTTCACCCAAGCGGCCAACTGTGGCCTGCCGATCATCATTTACAACATTCCAGGTCGGTCCGTGGTCGATATGACGCCCGAAACCATGGGCGAGCTGGCCAAGCACGACATGATTGTCGGCGTAAAGGATGCAACAGGCGATCTGGCGCGGGTGCCGAACCAACGGCTGTTCTGCGGTACAGACTTTATTCAAGTGTCTGGCGAAGACCCCACAGCAATCGGGTTTAACGCACAAGGCGGTGTCGGCTGCATTTCGGTGACTGCGAACGTCGCACCGAAGCTGTGTTCGGAGATGCAGGTGGCGACTTTAGCAGGTGATTACGCGTCGGCATTGGCAATCAATGACCGCTTGATGCCATTGCACAGGGCGATTTTTACGGAACCGGGGTTGGTCGGTGCCAAGTATGGCATGTCCCTACTCGGGTTGTGTTCAGACAGCGTGCGGTCACCGCTGACCACGCTGACGGATGAGACCAAGGAAAAGATGCGCGCGGCCATGGTGCATGCGGGACTGTTGAACTGATCTAGGTCGGGTTTGGCTGCGTTATATGTTGAAACGGGCGGGGAAATTTCCCCGCCCGTTTGCGTTTTAAGCGGCAAGTGCGTTGCGGGCCTCAAACTGGTCATTCAGACGCCACAGGCCCCACGCCAACGGGATCGCAGCAAGACCGCCGATAACGTAGGCGAGGGGTTCGTCGTAAAACGTCTCGAACGCTTGGGTGTAGGCATGGATGCCGCCAAAGGTCATCGCGGCGTTGAAAATACCGCGGCGGTTGGTGTTGGCGGACCAGAAGGCCGCAGCGATCAGCAGGATCGCCCAGACAATGGAATAAACATGTTCAGAGATCACCAATGCGCTGGCATCGAAGGCTGATTTGGCATCGCGATAGGTCTGGTAGTCATCGCTGTAGTCACGGTAACCTGGACCCCAGATGTGGCTTCCCACAACATCGCCCCACAAGCTGCCCACCAGGAAGCACAGGTTGGCGACGATGAATGCCATGATGCCAAAGATATGCGTGTGGCGACGAAAGCGGTCGGTCAGCAATCCGGCAACGGCGACACAGGCGGCCATGGCGACAGACAGTTGCACGATGCTAAGCGTCGTTTCAGGGCTATAAAACGCATACATCGCGTGCCAATAGAACGTCCCTGTGTCGAGCATTTGCGCAAACGGCACGATGGCCAGCGCGGTGATCAGGCGCACGTCAATGAACATGCCCGTACCAAAGATCACGACGGCAGCGTAGAGGTGGATCATCGGCACGGCGAACCCCGATACCTCAGCCGCCCCCGCCCACACATATAGCCCGCCGATGTGCATTGCAGCGGTCATCAACAGGATACTGCCAGTTAAAAAGCCGGTACTTTCGACCCCTTTACGATGTATGAGTGCGGTGACAGCGGCACCAATCAGGCCAAGAACCAGCAGGGCCAACCCACCGGATTGTTCGCCAAAGACATCCAGAATTTCAATCGAGGCCCCGCCGGTTAGCATGCCCGCCCCGATGAGTGCTGAGGCGGTCCCAAACATGCGATAAACGTCCGTGGCTTTGACAAGGATCGTCGCCCCAATCGCGAGGAACAATCCACCGACAATCGCAACCGCGAGCGCGTCAGCCAGCAGACCAATAAAACCCGCAGCGGCCGCGATGATGCCAAAACAAAGAACCGCATTGATAACGAGCGAGACCATCACTTGCCGAGAGCGGCGGGCGATGATGTTGCCCTGATCCGAGGTTATGACCCCTTCTTTGACCAGTGCTTCGGTTTGTATGACGTGGGCCATTTCAGTTCTCCAGAATCCATTTATGAACATCGTTCAAATATTAATTGCACAATCATGAACGACGTTCAAGCATTTTCTTTTAGCCAACCTTCACCCCAAACGACGTCCGTACTGCCCACGAATGTCGCGACGCGGTCAATCTCGGCCTCAAGTGCGCGCACGCGGGCCTTGCCCATGCGCACGCCTTTTTCGGGCCAAAAGGCTGAAACGCGCGTTGAAGTCCCGTCACGTTTGGTGTCGATGCGTCCGATCAGCCGTTCGCCCTGCATCACAGGGAAGACGTAGTAGCCGTATTGCCGTTTCGGGGCCGGAACAAAAATTTCGATACGGTAGTTAAAGTTGAACAGACGCTCTGCGCGTTTTCGGTCGCGCAGGGCGGGGTCGAACGGGGACAGCAGGCGCACCCGTGCGTTCGGGTCTGGCGGTTGAAACCGCTTTTCCGCCAACACAAACGAGGGACGCAGCGATCCGTCTGCGGCCTCGATATCCACCTCAACGATGGATTGGGCCTTTAGGGCGGCGGCGCACCACACCTTGGCCTGCGCGGGGGTGATAATTGCATAAAAGGCGGCGATTTCGCCGGATGTCGCAAAGCCAAGGCGGTCAAGCGCCGACGTGCAAGCCCAGTCGATCATGTCGTCTTCACTGACGCGCGCGTTAAGCTGTTCTGGTGGAATGACCCGTTCGGTCAGATCGTAGACTTTGCGAAACCCCTTACGGTGGCAGACAGACAAATCACCGGAACGCCACAGATATTCCAATGCAGTTTTAGAAGGGTGCCAATCCCACCAGCCGCCCGAACCGCGTTCTTCGTGTGCACCGACATCCATGGATGTGCAGCGGCCCTCGTCTGTAATCTGGCGCAACACCTCGTCGATTTGTTCGCGAAAACCATCCCGACGCCACGCAGGCCATTTGGCATCCATGTGCGCCTTGTCCTTGGCGAATTTGTGCCGCCACATCGGGAAATGCTGCATCGAAATGCAGGACGCATCATGGGTCCAATGTTCGAACGCACCGCGGGTTTTCATACACTTGGGCAGGTTTGGCGTTCGGTATTGCTGGCGGCGCGACCACAAGATCAGGTCATGGGCACGGGCCAGCGTGTTGACGCTGTCGACCTGCACAAACCCGAGGTGGTCAATGACGCCTTGCAGATCGCCGCCCGCGCCAGAGCCGCTGCGCGACCCAAGCAGCAGGTGCTGGTCCAAAAACACCGCGCGCGCGGTCTTATTATCGATGATCGGGCGGGTCATGGCGGGCCTTTTTGGGTTTGGAACACCCTACGGCTTGTCGTCGCGCCTGCCATCCCCTATCTGATCATCGTTATGGCAAAGAAACCCGACCAAAACCCGAATTACAAAGTCATCGCCGAAAACCGGCGGGCGCGGTACGATTTTGCGATCGAATCCGATGTTGAGTGCGGGATCATTCTTGCGGGATCCGAAGTCAAATCGCTGCGGGTCGGCCAGTCCAATATCGCCGACAGCTATGCGACGGTGGCAGAGGGTGAGCTTTGGTTGATTAATTCCTACATCGCACCCTATCAGCAGGCGATGTTCCCCCATGAGGACCGTTCACGGCGCAAGTTGTTGGTGTCCAAACGCGAACTTGTGCGGATGGGGAATGCGATCTCGCGTGAGGGGATGACCCTTGTGCCATTGGTGATGTATTTCAACCATAAAGGCCGCGTGAAAGTTAAGATCGCGATCGCCAAGGGTAAGCAAAAACAAGACAAACGCGCGACCGAGGCGGCCCGCGATTGGGGACGTCAAAAGGCCCGATTACTGCGCCACGGCGACTAAGTGGTGATTTCGGCGACGCGTTCGGGGGAAATCTATGCGGTTCCTCCCACTATTGGTCTATAAACTTTTTCTGCTAACATGCCCACGCTGCGGTATGTAGCGGGATTGGGGTGCGATAATAACAAAACGCGCACCGAAAAAAAGGATTTAGGACTATGGAAATGCTTCTTGGATTGTTGATCCCTGCGCTGTCTGGCGCGGCGGGCGGTAACATCATCGGTAAAATTGCCGGCGGACTCAACGGTGGCACATTGTTGAATACGGTTCTCGGCGCGGTTGGCGGCTTGGGCGCAGGCACGATCCTCGGCTCGATGGGCGTTGACGCGGCAAGCGGCGCTGAAGCGGCTGAAGCTGTTTCCAGCGGCGGCATTGGTACACTGCTGAGCGGTATCGTTGGCGGCGGCGCTGGCGGCGCGGCACTTGGCGGTATCGGCGCTATCATCAAGAACATGATGTCCAAGAGCTAAACCTTGCCTTGACGAAGAATTCGGAGCGTCCGGCGTTGCCGTGGCGCTCCTTTTTGTGTGGCAAACCTTGCACTGGAAGGGACGCGGCGTTAGGGACATATTGATCCCGCAACGCCTATACTCATGGGGTATGCCATGGCTTTCGATGACCCTAAAACCCTCGTTTCGACCGGTTGGCTTGCCGACCATCTGAAAGATCCCGATCTGCGGATTTTGGATGCGTCTTGGTATCTGCCTGATATGGCACGTGATGCATTGGGCGAATACCACAGCGCACATATTCCGGGTGCGCGTTTCTTTGATATCGACGAGGTGAGCGATCACCGATCTGAGCTGCCGCACATGGTGCCGCCAGTTGAGAAATTTATGTCCCGTATGCGCAAACTGGGCGTGGGCGATGGTCACCAGATTGTCGTATATGACGGCGCAGGCCTGTTTAGTGCGGCCCGCGTGTGGTGGTTGTTCCGGCTGATGGGAAAGACCGATATTGCAGTTCTTGATGGCGGGTTTCCGAAATGGCAGGCCGAGGGGCGTGCGATTGAAGATCTGCCGCCGATCGTGCGCGATCGCCATATGACGGTGACGCGCCAGAACCAGATGGTGAAGGACGTCACGCAGGTCGCATCCGCGTCCAAGCTTGGGGATTACGTCATCGTCGATGCCCGTGCGCCAGAGCGGTTTCGCGGCGACGCGCCAGAACCCCGCGAAGGTCTGCGGTCGGGCCATATCCCGAATGCACGCAACGTGTTTTACCGCGATCTTTTGGCGCCCGACGGCACATTAAAATCCAACGACGCCATGGCCGAAGTGTTCCGCAAGGCCGGTGTTGATCTGTCCAAACCTGCCATTCTGTCGTGTGGGTCCGGTGTCACGGCGTCTGTCCTCGCGCTCGCGATGGAGCGGATGGGCAAATTCGATCACGCAATTTACGATGGGAGTTGGTCCGAATGGGGCACATTCCATGATTTACCAATCGCCACAGGAGACGCCTAATGTTTGCGCACCTTTCCCCGCAGCCAAAAGACAAAATTCTGGCCCTTATGGCCGCCTACAAAGAAGACCCGCGCGACACCAAGGTCGATCTTGGCGTTGGTGTTTACAAAGACGCGAGCGGCAACACACCAGTGATGCGCGCCGTCAAAGCGGCAGAACGACGGCTGGTAGATGAACAGACAACCAAGGCCTATGTCGGGCTGGCGGGTGATCCCGCGTTCTCGGACGCCATGATTGATTTGGTGCTTAACGGCGCGGTTGCGCGCGAACGCGTTGCGGCCGTTGCAACACCTGGCGGGACGGGCGCGATCCGGCAGGGGCTGGAGCTTATCAAGCTGGCAGCACCAGACGCGACTGTCTGGATTTCCAACCCGACGTGGCCAAACCATCCGTCAATTATCAAATACCTCGGCATGCCAATGGCCGAATACCGCTATTTTGACGAAGCAACGCGTGGCGTGGATTTCGACGGTATGTTGACTGATCTGGGGCAAGTCAAAGCTGGTGATGTCGTGCTGTTGCACGGATGCTGCCACAACCCGACGGGCGCGAACCTGACGGCGGACCAGTTGCAGCAGGCTATTTCGGTCATCAAAAACGTGGGCGCGATGCCGTTTGTGGACATCGCCTATCAGGGCTTTGGTGACGGATTGGATGCGGACGGCGCCGCGACGCGCGCAATCGCTGCCAGTTTCGACAACGTGTTGATCGCCGCGTCGTGTTCAAAGAACTTCGGTGTCTACCGCGAACGCACGGGCATCCTGATGGCCATTGCCCGCAATCAAGACGAGCGTGACTTGGCACAGCAGAATCTGTCTTATCTGAACCGTCAAAACTACAGCTTCCCGCCCGATCACGGCGCCCGCGTGGTGACAATGATCCTGACCGATCCGGTGCTTCGGGCCGATTGGGAAGCAGAACTGGAAGACACCCGTCTTGGGATGCTCGATCTGCGCCAGCAGTTGGCCAGTGAATTGCGCCGTCTGTCCAATTCAGACCGGTTTGATTTCTTGGCAACACACCGCGGCATGTTTTCCCGTCTTGGGACGACGCCCGAAAAGGTCGAAAAATTGCGGGCCGATCACGGGATCTACATGGTCGGTGACAGCCGGATGAATATTGCCGGTTTGAACGCGGATACCATTCCTGTGCTGGCGAAAGCGATTATTGACTCAGGGATCTAATCACCCCGTCATTGAATTCTAATGCGGCGTGTCTAGGTGACTAGACACGCCGCTTTTTCATCCTCAAAGGATTTTTCCATGCCAAATACTGCCCTCATCACCGGTGCCTCTGGCGGCATCGGTGCCGAATTTGCCCGTTATCATGCGTCCAAAAAGGGCGATCTGATACTGGTCGCGCGCCGTTTGGATGCGTTAAACGCGCTTAAGGCGGAACTCGAATCCGCACATGGCGTCACGGTTCACGTCATTGCGCAGGACCTTGGCGAAACAGGCGGGGCCGATGCGCTGATCACCGCGGTTGACGCGCTTGGTGTGTCTGTCGACATCCTAATCAACAACGCGGGCTTTGGCGGCCACGGCAAGCATATCGATCGCGCATTGGCCGATGAACAGGCGATGATTGACCTCAACATCAAAGCCTTGGTGACTCTGTCGCACGCGTTTGGTGGCAAGATGGCCGCGCAAGGCAGCGGACATATTTTGCAGATCGGATCGACAGCCGGCTTTATGCCCGGTCCGTTGCAGGCGGTGTATTTCGCGACGAAAGCCTTTGTGAACTCGTTCAGTCAGGCGCTGGACCACGAATTGCGCGGCAATGGCGTGACCTGCACGGTTCTCGCACCCGGATACGTCGAAACCGGATTTTCGGATCGCGCCAACCTTGGCGGGACCGATCTGGTCAAGTCAGGTAAGACACCGCAAAGTGTGGCAAAACATGGCTACGACGCGATGATCGCGGGCAAGTTGGTGACAGTGAACGAACGACAGCTGAGCTTTTTGACCCAATGGTTCATCCCGATACTGCCGCGCCGCGCCGTGTTAAAGATGGTCCAAAAGATGCAGTCAAAAAAGGCGTCGATCTGAGACCCAGACGTAAAAAGGCCCCGTTGTCACCAACGGGGCCTTTTCTTTGGGTTGAGAGGGTAAATTTAACCCTTTGAGAACTCTGGATAGGCTTCCATGCCAAGCTCAGACATGTCGAGACCCATGATTTCGGACTCTTCGCTGACCCGGATACCCACCGTCAACTTGAGGACATACCAGATGATAAACGAAGCTACGAAGGTGAACACACCGTAGGCAGCGATGCCCGTAAGTTGTGCAGACAACGTTGCACTGCCCGAGAAGACCACGGCGATGGTTCCCCAAATACCTGCAAAAAGGTGCACAGGGATTGCGCCGACGACGTCGTCAATCTTGAGCTTGTCGAGCAATGGAACAGCGAAGACCACAATCACACCACCAACACCACCGATGAGCAGAGAGCCAAGCAGCGACGGAGCAAGAGGTTCAGCAGTGATTGATACAAGACCGGCAAGCGCACCGTTGAGGACCATCGTAAGGTCCACTTTCTTGAACATGATTTGCGTCATCACGAGCGCCGCAAGGGAGCCAGCCGCAGCGGCCATGTTGGTATTCACAAAGATACGGCTGATGTCAGTGATATCGCCGACCGTGCCCGCAGCAAGCTGGGATCCACCGTTAAAGCCGAACCAACCTAGCCACAGGATGAACATACCCAATGTCGCCAGCGCCAAGTTTGAACCCGGCATCGGGTTGATCTTGCCATCTTTGAATTTGCCGATACGCGGGCCAAGAACAATGGCACCAGCCAAAGCAGCCCAACCACCCACAGAGTGCACGACCGTTGAGCCAGCAAAGTCTGAGAAGCCCAATTCAGACAACCAGCCGCCGCCCCACTGCCAGGAGCCGGAGATCGGGTAAAGAACACCCGTCAGGACAACGACAAAACCAAGGAAAGGCCATAGCTTGATACGCTCAGCCAAGGCACCGGAGACGATAGACGCCGTAGCGGCTACAAACACCAGTTGAAAGAAAAAGTCGGACGCCACAGATGCATAGTCAAGTGCTGCATCCGCTGCAGCGAGGCCAACGGGCTCTGCTTGCGTGATAACAAAGAAGCTGCCGACGTAACCGTTGAAGTCGCCCGGATACATCAGATTAAAGCCGATCAACCAATACATGATGGCCGCGACAGAAAACAGCGCGACGTTCTTGGTCAACTGCATCGCAACGTTTTTGGACCGCACAAGGCCCGCTTCGAGCATGGCAAAACCGGCCGCCATGAAGAAAACCAGAAAACCTGCCACTAAGAACAGGAGCGTCGTCATAATATACGGCCCGATTTCGTCGAATGTGGGCGCTGCATCTTGTGCAAGCGCCAAGGTCGGAAGCGCTGTCAAAGCACCTGCAACCAAGGATGTCTTTAGAAGTTTCATCTATCTTTTCCCCTTTGAGCGACCTAGATCGCGTCTTCGTTGGTTTCACCGGTGCGCACGCGCACAGCACTTTGCACGTCCATGACGAAAATCTTTCCGTCCCCGATTTTGTCGGTCTTTGCGGTGGTGGCGATGGTCTGCACGACCTCATCCGCCATTGCCGAGCTCACGACGATTTCGAGTTTTACTTTCGGTACAAAATTCACAGCATATTCAGCGCCACGATAGATTTCGGTGTGACCCGACTGTGCGCCGAAGCCTTTGATTTCTGTCACCATCATTCCGCGCACGCCGATAGACGTCAGTGCTTCACGGACCTCTTCGAGCTTGAACGGTTTGATTGTTGCGATAATGAGTTTCACGCGTTCCCCTTCCGATTTTCGTCGACAGACCATGTGGCCATCTGCGCCTAAAAGGTAACGTGAGGGGGCGTACCTCAAGGCAAGCATCCCCGACTTTCATGTGCAGGTGCAGCATTTCGCCCAAAAATTGTACAATTTCATCGGCAAGCCTAAAAATTAGGCAGGCAGAAAAGTGCTCGCCGAGGAGACATCGGCCTCTACTTTTGGAATCGGGGGCGATAACATGGCGACAACAGACGCCATAAGGCGCAAGGAACGAGTGGGCCAATATGACCGGTAGACGAGGATCAAAGCCGCCGCTGGTGGCGGAAAAACGCAGCAGGCCGGCAGTAAAAACCCGTAAACCTTCGACACGCGCACGTCGCCGCAAGGCGGCGCCAAAACGGCGGGGGTTGCTTGGCACAGTGTTGTGGCCGTTCAAATGGCTGCTGATCCTGTTCTGGCGTATTGCTTGGCGCGGCACGGTCGTTGTCATGCTGCTGGTTGGCGTTGGCGTGTTTTATTACGCGTCCAGCCTGCCCTCCATTGATGAATTGGTTGACGGGCGCACACGCGGATCGGTGACGTTGCTGGATGCGCGTGGTGCAACCTTTGCGTGGCGCGGCGATCAGTTTGGCGGGATGATTTCGTCAGACGCGGTGAACGCGAATTTACGCAACGCGGTCATCGCCACCGAAGACAAACGGTTCTACTGGCATTTTGGCGTGGATTTCTATGCGACCGGCGCCGCGATGGTGCGCAATTTTCGCAATGGCGGCAATCCGTTGTCCGGCGCGGGTGGTTCGTCCATCACGCAACAAACTGCAAAGCTGCTCTGTTTTGGCCGCCCGTTCGATCCCGACACGTGGGAAGACGAGACCGCATATGAGGCCGACTGCCGTCGCGTGACGCTTTGGCGCAAAGTGCAGGAAGCGGTTTATGCCTTTGCGATGGAAGCGCGTTACACCAAGGCCGAAATTCTGACGATCTATCTGAACCGCGCCTATCTGGGCGCTGGTAGCCGAGGGTTCGAGGCTGCATCGCAACGGTATTTCGGGATTTCCGCCATCGATGTGAATCCGGCACAATCGGCAATGCTGGCGGGTTTGTTAAAGGCCCCGTCAAGTTTTGCGCCAACCCGCAATCTGCAAGTGTCGCAAGATCGCGGCGCGACTGTGATCCGCCTGATGCAAGAAAACGGCTACCTGACCGAGGCCGAGGCGGCGAACGCCCAAGCCAACCCCGCGACATTGTCAGAGGCAGCGCGGGCACGTGCAGGTGGTTATTTCGCTGATTGGGTGATGGACAGCGGGCCAAACTTTTTCACCGACGGCACGACCGAAGATGTGATTATCCGCACGACGTTGGACCCACGTATTCAATCAGCAGCAGAAGACGCGTTGGTGTGGGTGTTTGAAAACAAGGTCCGCGACGGATCAGAAGCCCAAGCCGCGATCGTGGTGATGTCAGCCGATGGGGCCGTGCGCGCGATGGTCGGGGGGCGCGACCTCACGGTATCGGGGGCGTTCAACCGTGCGACGCAGGCGTTGCGCCAAACCGGATCGGCGTTCAAGCCGTTCATCTATGCAGCCGCGCTTGATTTGGGGTGGTCGCCGCTCGCGACTGTGGTGGACGAGCGACGTTGCTGGAGCACACCGGGATCGGGCCAATGGTGTCCGTCAAACTACACCAACGATTTCAAGGGCGAGGTGACGCTTGTGCAAGCATTGCAGCAATCGCTCAATATTCCGGCCGTCATCCTGTCCGAGGAAATCGGGCGCGACATCGTGCGGACCGTGGCCGAGGGTTTTGGCATTGTCAGCGATCTGGCCAGTGGTCCCGCGCTGGCGCTTGGCGCGTCTGAGTCCACATTGGTTGAAATGACGGGCGCCTATGCCGGCATTCTAAACGGTGGCTCTGCTGTAAAACCCTACGGACTGGTAGAACTGCGACTTGCTGGCGAAAGTGAACCGCTTTTGACGGCCACAGGCGGTATCCGTGAACGGGTGATCCAGGAAAGCGCCGCGCGCCAGCTGACGTGGATGATGTATCAGGTGGTTGAAGGCGGATCTGGCAACCGCGCCGCCGTTGAGGGTTGGGAAATCGCTGGTAAAACCGGCACCACCCAAGGCGCGCGCGATGCGTGGTTCATCGGCTTTAGCGGTGATTACGTGGCGGGAGTCTGGATGGGCTATGACAACAACACGCCGCTGACCGGCGTCACGGGGTCCGGCCTTCCAGCGGAAATCTGGCACGAAACGATGACTCGGGTTTTGTCAGGCCTCGTGCCAACGCCGCTGCCAATGCAGGCACCTGCCGAATTTATCGGCCCGCAACCCAGCAATGGGCAAGGCGGCGACGGATTGGGTTTCACGCCTGAGCAAGCAGACTCGATCATCAACAACCTGCTGCGCGAGTTGCAAAACAATGGCGGCTAGATAGTCGGCGGGATTGGGGGCGGTTATTCGACGATGTCATCGCACCGCGAATAGCGGAACGCATAGCCGTCCCAAATCATGATGATGCCGCCGTCGGCTTCTGCGTCATTCATCACCATCGCGCGTTCGGTCCAAATCTGGTCTTCGCCCGAACACACCATCGTATAAAGCGTGGCATCCATACTGACGACCGTGACGGGGCGCGTCATCCGGCATTCCATTTCAACACCGTAGAAAATGCCCTCATCGATGCGCAACGCACCGCCATCGACGCCAACGAGCAGGCATTCAGAATTGGCGTTCTGGCGATACGTGCCGTCGTAGGGCGTCGCGACAGCCAACGCGGGCGCAAGGATCAGGGCGAGCGCACTGGTGAAACCAGATCGCATCACACAAGATCACGGATCAAAGCGTCAAGATTACCGCCGCGCGCGTCAAGCATCGCACCGATTTCTGACCGTTCCGACAGCAGCATATTGATGCCTTCGATGATCAGGTTGAAGAACACCGGGCGACCCGGACGGTCAGACACGTGAAAATCCACCTGAAACGGCGACGTATTGCGCAGAACTGCAACGGTGTTCACCTCGATAAAGCTGTTCACGGTCTTTGATCCCTGAACCTGAATTTCGCCGCCCGCGAATTCGTTAAAGCGTCGGCCATATTTGTTCGCGAGGTAGTTGCCAAAGGCATCTGAAAACGCGCTTTTCTGCGCATCCGACGCAGACCGCCCATCATTGCCCAGCGCGTAGGCTGCCACGTAGGACGTGTCTGAATAACGCTCAAAGATGCCCTTAAAGCTGTTCACCATCGAATTAACGTTTGCACCCGACTGAATGACGACGTTGATTTCTGCCACTGCAGACGTCACCAAACCTTCGGCCTCACTGCCGGTCAACGCAAAGCTGGGCAGCGGCAAAGCGGCCAAGGCACCTGCACCACCAAGGGCCATGACGGATCGGCGCGAAAATGTCTGGTCAGTCATTATTCAAATCCTTCAAGGCTCAGCTCATCCGAAAACGGATCGATTTCGTCGCCAGCCGGTGGGGTCTCACCTAATTCGAAACGCCGGTTCTGCAAGTAGGTCAGACGGGCAACCGCATAGCTGTCCGCGCTTTCATACAAGATACTATCAATCGTATCCATAAATGCCCCACGAGAGATGGCACGGTCAGCGATCTTGGCGCCAGTGGCGTAATCTAGCTGTGCCATCGTGCCGACGCTTTGCAGCGGGTCAAACAACAAATCAACAAGGGTTCCAACAGCGTCGCGTTCGGTGGACGGGCCAAACACTGGTAATACAAGGTAGGCGCCCTCAGGGACGCCCCAAACCGCCAAGGTCTCACCGAAATCTGTCGATTCCTCAGCCAGACCAATGGCACCTGCGGGGTCAAACAGCCCGCCAATCCCAATCGTCGTGTTGATCAGGAACCGCATTGTATTGGTCCCCATTCCAGCAATATCGCCTTGCAGGAACCCGTTGGCCACCATGCCCGGCAGACCAACGTTATCTGCAAAATTCGAAACAGGCCCTGTTATTTCCATCGGCAGTGCCGCGGCCACTTTGCCGGCTGGACGCAGAATAATACGATCAAGCGCGACGCTTCTGTCAAAAGAGGCACGATTGCTCGCCTCATAGGGGTCGTTGAACTCAGCACCAGG
>JAGGNB010000031.1 GCA_017886375.1 Octadecabacter sp. | reverse complement strand
TGGCTCGTTCGGTTACAAAGGTCATTCATTGCGCGGCGATGGTGAACCTTGCGATCGGACGCGAAGACATGTTGGATTGGTCGGCGCGCGGCATGGAGACCGTCCTCACATTCTGCGTCGACGCTAGGGCTGATTTGCGATTCACCTCTTCGAGTGCTGTCTTTCCCGACCGTGGCGGCCCATGGACCGAAGCCCCCGCAGAAGTTTGGGATGGCTGTACGGGCTACGGTGCGGCCAAGATCGCAGCAGAAAACGCCATTCGTGCATCAGGCGTTTCATCCGCTATAGTGCGTTTGCCCTCGCTTTATGATCTGGAGGCCCCAAACCCACGCGACATCTACGAGATTGTCCTCAGAGCGTCCCTGCTTGCAGGCCACATGCCGGAATCATTGGAATTTCCGATGACTGACGTGACCGCCGCCGCCGCATTCCTGCTTGGCCCCGTTACCGCACCCGATGCCCCGATTTATAACCTCATGGCCGATGCGCGTATTGCGCCCAAAGATACAGCCGCACTGGCACCAAATGACTGGTTGGCTAAAGTGACACTGGCCCCCGGCATTGCCAAGGTCATTGCCGACTTCCCAGATACTTTGCGCGCAGATTCGACCTTTGAGAACGCCGCCGCCCGCCTCGCATGGGGGCGGATCAGCAAGCAGCCATTCGACACCATTAGCGACGGTGTCACATTGTTGCTGCGCCGCGCGCGTGATTACCAAAGCGATCCAGCGTTGATCTGATAGTCTGCCATCGTCAATGCGCGTGCCGCATCGCTGGCGAGAAATGCGGCGAGCTCTGCAACCTCTACCGGCTGAACGAGCTGGTTCTGCGGATTTGACTTTGCATATTCGGCACGCACCTGCTCCAGCGTCTGACCTGTGGCATTGATGTCCGCATCAATGAACCGACGCAGCATCTCGGTCTCGACCCATGTAGGGCTAATCGACACGCATGTGACGCCATTCGCTGCACCCTCAAGGCTGACACATCGGCCCAGGCCCAGAAGCCCTGCTTTGGACGCGCAATAGGCCGCGTTGTTGGCCATGCCGTTGTGGGCGGCAACCGAGGCAATATTGATGATCCGTCCCCATCCAGCTTTGGTCATATGCGGCATCACTGCGCGGATCATACGGAAGGTCCCGCTAAGGTTAATGTCAATTTGATCTTCCCAAATTTGGTCTGGGTGATCGATTAGTGCGGCTTCTTCATAGACACCTGCCGCATTTACCAGAATATCAACGCCGCCGCATTCCGCGACAATACGGGCAACGAAGGCATCCACGCTGTCACGCGTTTGCACGTCAAGGGCAGCAGCTTGAATACGAACTGCGTCAGCTCCAAGAACGTCGCGCACATAGGCCTTATCGCCAGCACGCCTCGTGCCAACAAAAACATTTATGCCGTCTTTCGCAAGTCTGCGTGCGATCGCAAGCCCCATCCCTGACAGCCCGCCTGTTACAATCGCCGTCTTACGTTCTGATGTCATGCTGCTTAGCCTCTTCCAAAGTTCGGGAGTATCAATCCGCTACGCTAAACACGGCGTCGTTACACTAGCAATCTTACAGATTTTCAGCTACTTCTGTCTGCAACTAGGAAAGACAAAAGTAGAGCTTTAAACGCCAATATGCCGTCATTGTGGAAGAGCGTCCCAGAGGCAGTTCAATTGCGTAATGATCAAAAAATCCGCTTCCCGCCCTAAGTCTGTGATGACACGAACCCTCAAACCGGACCTTGGGGCAACGCACAGCGAAGGTCGACCTCGAGCCCAAACTTTTGAATGCCGCGAAGTGCTTGAATGTCTGCTTTGAGGGGCTATTCGCCAATGACCAAGCGGCACAGCAACGTATTGTCCTGCTTTAGGTTTTCACCCCAGACCAGTTCGGCCGAGCTGTTCCAACTGATTTCGTCATAGCCATCCTTCGGCCCAACGTCCGAAGCGGTATGGATCGTCGCGGCTGGCCAGTCGCTGTCATCAAAGTCTACTGCTGTCCAATCATCGGGGATATCTGTCTCTTCAAAGGCGCAGGCACCCTCACCAGCAACGGGATTGGCCTCATCCGCGCAAGACAGACCGACGGGGGCAAACTGCACAACCAGACATTTGGTTTCCGCATCCGTTCCGGCGATCAGCTCGCCCGTTGTTGCATCCACAAATTGCGCAATCATGCCGCCATCGCCCACTTGCTGGCGATTGGTCCCGATGTATTCAAGACCGGTGTCGTTCTCTTTGAAATCCTTCGCCTCAATTGCGATCACCGCAGGCAAATCGACCGTGAAGGTGGCCGTTTCCGCGTTGAAAGAGCGCTCTGTGGTGATAGAAACAGGGTCTTCCATGACCACAGAGCCGTTGGCGTAAACAGTGAACCAATTGTCGACCCAAATGTCGACGGTGATGTCTTCGGCATGCGCCACATGGGCGGCAAGGGCTGCGGTTACAGCAAGGATGAAACGCATTTTATTTCCTTTCACAGAGGTCATCTGTCTTTGGTCTAATTCGTGAATGTGATCGACGCTGCATTCAGCACATGCCCATCAAGGGCACCCATAACGTCGGGCCAGCTAATTTCGATGCTGTCCTCGGCTGGCAGGTCGGTAAGAGGGCCATCAAGTGCATAGACCCAGATCGTGTATTCATGGGTCCCGCCGCCAGCGGGCGAACAGGGCGGCGTATAGCCTGTGTTGCGGATGTCTTTGTCGCTGCCCTCCACCCCAAGGCTATCAGGATTGCCCGTTTCCACCCCGTCTGAATCGGCAGGAATATTCCAGACCAACCAGTAATGGCTGGGGTCGTTAACACCGGGATAGGTGCCGTGCGGATAGTGCTGCATGACGATAGCATAGCCACCCGTCTCTCTGGGTGCATTGGCCCAAGCCAGTGGCGGTGAAAGGCCGCTGCCACCATCGCGCGTGCATTTCAGAGTGTCGGGCATGGCAGCACCGTCAACCAATTCGGGACTGGTCAATTCAAACGCAGGACCTTGGGCCCGCTCACCTGCCGGTTCACCCTCAGGGGGCGGTTGCTGAGCGAAAGACGGCACTGCCAGCGCACAAGACAGCCCAATTATGGCCGGGAGCGCAAGACGTCTCATTCGCGGCACAACTCTGCTTCATACAATTCGCCATTGTTCGTGACCGTGCGCGTTTCGAAGTCATAGCAGTTCTCGGTCTCGGATGGCGTGTATTTGATGTAATAGTCGCTACCTTGATAGCTGTAGGTCATTAGGCGTTCTCCGGTTGTGTCGTCCTCAGCAAAGACCAGATCATCGACCCCGCCGTTTGGCGGCCGACCAGCCTCTGGTCCGCGACCACCACCGGCCGATGACAGGGGCCGCACACGGGGCAATGTATCAAAGTCGGGTGTTTCCCCCATTAGACATTGGATGATGTAGGGCGCATCCGCAGACGTATGATAGCGGTAGCCGAAGGTTTCATCGGCTTGCCCGTTACAAACGTCCAGTGTGCCGTCTGCGATCTCGGAGCCGTCGGGATTGGTCTTGGTGTAAATCGGAAATCCGTCAAAGCCCCAACCGATAATTGCATCGGGTCCAGCGTTTGCCATGTCTTCGATCATGCATTTTGGTTCAGCGTGATAGTGGTAATCATCGCCCCGCCCAGCATGCCCACCGCAGACGTCAAGCTGGCCCGTTGTGACCGTATCAAGATTGGCCTGATAGGTGGCCAGATCCTCGGCGGACATCTCTCCACCGGCGGTGTAGTCGTAGATAGGCACGCCGTTCACTGCAACACCCAAAGCCGCATCCCGTGTATGTGGCTCGGACCCTGTAACCGGCGCGAGTGGTATCGGGGAAAAGTAGCCAACAGCCGGGATAGGCATCTGTTCGTTTGTCCCGACAATCCCGGTCATGAGGTCATGGTCTGGATAGGTATCGCCCGCAATCAAGGCCTGCCCATCTTCACAAGTGACCGACACCACATCAGCAAAACCCGCGCCTTCAACAGAGGCGGCGACAGCATCGCAATGTTCAGATTCACCATGCGCGAATGCTGAGGTCGCGCACATGTAGGCCAGTGTGGCGAGACTAAGTGAAGAAGGCAGATGAGGCATAAGAACGTCTTTCATGAGGGTCATTTTAAATATCGTTATTTATATTACGCGCGTTGCGCCTTTTTCCGTCGGTGTGAAGTCTGAAATTAACAAAGTGGACTTTGCTGCGTTAGTGGCAATAGATCGCTCACACTAAAGCAGACCTTCAGTTCTTCATCTCGGATGGTCGCTGAGTCCGCTCAGCGGACCTCTATGCAAACCGCAGCGAATGTCCTGTGT
>JAGGNB010000012.1 GCA_017886375.1 Octadecabacter sp. | reverse complement strand
ATCGTGAAACATAAACGCCTTCACGCCGTGCAGGCCAAGTTCACCCGCGAGGCTGCACAATTCATCGACGTTTTCTTCCATTGAATCCCCGACGTAAACCAAAGCCGCCAAGGGTTGTTTCTCCGACTCCCGCTTGGCATGCGACAGGACCGATGCAATCTGCGTCAGTCCCCCTCGACAGTCGATTTTATCCATCAGACCGCGCAGGCTTTCTGCGTCATTCACCCAACGAGATGCCCGAGATTCCTTCTGGCCGCGAAAATACACCAACTGCACCGAGAGGTTACCCACGGAAGCAGCCGCAGAAAACATCTCACCCTGTAGCGCGCAGGCCATGTCCCACGTCGGCTGGCGGCTCATGGTTGCATCAAGGGCGAAAACCATACGTCCTCGCGCGGCGTGTGGCACTGGTGCAAATTGCTGTACACTCTTTAGAAATGCGTCAATTTCTGACCCGCTTGATTTCGGGCGCGCCGAAAGATCGGATTTGCTTTGTCGTGAAATTTCAGTTTTTTTCATAACGAAACAATCCTCTCTTACAGGGATACGGAATCTGTCATTCAGACCAACCAAACTGTCTGCTGAATTTTTGTTGATACGAGAAATGATAGTACTCACCACCCAATCGGCAAGCGCTCTTAATATTTCAAACAATGACAGGCGTAAGGCCCTTCATAGTTAACACATAATCTCTGACTTGCGCGCGCCTTTGAACGGTCGCAGTCCGGCGAGAACGCATGTACAGCGTTATACGGAGTGATCTACATTTGGCAACTGATCAAGCTGACCGAGAATTTCCAATATTACATCAGGGAGCGCTTAATGAGACAGCAAATCGTCACCGCTTGGAATTTCATATTTAATGCTGACGTAAGTCCGCTACGCCATATTCCGGACTCCAAAAGACGCCACCTTGTCTTGCAGACATTGGGGTTCATGTGGGCCGTCAGTTTCGCCGTCGCGCTTGGCAGCTACACGATACTGGCCATCAGCGTTCTTGGGCACTTTGTCTTGATCGCGGCAGCGGCAATAACAGTCGCGACGTACACGACGGCTGCCAAGAAGCCCCACCTGTTCATGCGCGGTTCGGGTCGCCGCTCGGACGGCGAGCACGATTAATCATTTGTGTCAGTGCAACGTCATTTGCTCGATCGGACAGAACGTATGCCGCCGCTTCAGTCCAGGTTCAGCAGCGATGTCCTGCATCTCCTAAATGTACGCACATCAGGTCTGAAATCCGCGCTTTTCCATCGCTGCGGCCAGGCTGAGCCGGAGCATGTGGTCATCTTCAACCAACAACATGGGCTTCGGTTGATCATCCAATTTCATGGTGTTCTCCTTTGTATGAGAATCGCACAGGAGAACAACTTGGACGTTTATCGCTTCAACAATCCGTCGCGATCGAAGTCTCAAATCTAATGACGCATTTTTCTACAATTGAAGACGGCGCAGCTAGTCGATCAGCGCCTCGATCTCACGCGTGATGGCCGATGACATGGGCGACACATTCGACCCATATGTTTGCACTATGGTCCCATCGCGCCCAACCAACACCTTGTTGAAATTCCACCGCGGCGTGAACCCGGTATCCTCGGCCAGTGTTTGATAAAACGGATGAGCGTCGTCGCCTTTGACGTGCGTAATTTCCGTCATCGGCATATCAATACCATATTGGAGTTTGCAGAAATTTTTCACCTCGGCGTTTGTTGCCAGTTCCTGATTGAAATCATCTGACGGCACTGCGAGGATGACCAATCTTTGATCGCGGTAGCGATCGTAAAGGTCCTGCAAATCACGATACTAACTTGAAAAGGCACACATCGACGCTGTGTTCACAACCAAGACAGGCTGCCCGCTCCACTCTGAAATCGAAAGCGTGCCACCATCGATGGACTGGAACGGTGTCTCGAGGTCAATCGCTGCGGACGGTGTGCCAAACACAATAGCGATGGTTATCAAAAGGTTCTGGATCATTTTGCATCCTGTTTTCGGAGCGATATTTGCTGGATTAGGCAGGCAATCGCTCGACGCCTTTTGTGCCTGTTAAATTATCTATAATGATCAAGATGGATTGCTTTCCCACCTTTCCAAGCACGCACAACCCAGCGCGGGTTGCGACGTATTGTCGAGGTTGCTGGACGCCTCTCTTCGCGCGGTTACATTCTTCACATGAACTCGTCATATCAATCGCCCTTTAATCGTCTTTTGACGCTGGCCCTTGGGACGTTGCGCCCGCCACCGGGTGGTGCGCGCATTGCGTTGGCGCTGCTGTACGGCCTTGTGTGCCATTCAGCCTTTGCTGTTGCTGTGCTGGCCATGATTGTCGCGATGTTCTTCGGAATGAGCGAGAGTTTCGGGCGGGTGCCCGCGCCGTGGTCCGTCCTCGCAAACATTGCATTGATTGTGCAGTTTCCGATTGTCCATTCGCTTTTGCTTTCGCCAAGGGGCGGTATGTTTCTGACAAAACTTGCCCCTCATGGACATGGGCAAGTTCTGGCAACGACGACCTACGCGATTATTGCATCGGTTCAGTTATTGATGCTTTTCACCCTTTGGACGCCCAGCGGAACCATCTGGTGGCGCGCCGAGGGTGGCGCGTTTGCAGTCATCTGCGCACTTTATGCGCTGTCGTGGATTTTACTGATGTGGGCCAGTTTCAGTGCCGGTGCCGAAACGCAATCGGGTGCGCTGGGGTGGATGTCGTTGATGCAGAAAATCAAACCCGTGTTCCCTGACATGCCTACCACCGGATTGTTTCGCGTGATCCGTCAGCCGATCTATGCAGCCTTCGCGCTGACCACGTGGACAGTGCCGGTGTGGACGCCAGACCAACTTTGCCTCGCCATAGGCCTGACCTTTTACTGCATTGTGGCCCCTATATTAAAAGAGCGGCGGTTCTCGCGTCGCTATGGCGATCGTTTTATTTCCTACAAACGCCGCGTTCCCTACATGATCCCGAACTTGAACAGGGCAAAACATGATGACAGATAAACCGCGCAATAATCTTGATATTTATGATAATGTTGCTGCCAATTGGTGGTCTGACGACATCCGGTGGGTACGCACATTAAAGAACCTTGTCCCCGCCCGATTGGCGTGGTTCGACCGTCATATCGATTGGCGCGAAAAGACAGTGCTCGATCTGGGCTGCGCGGGCGGTTTTATGGCCGAGGCGCTTAGCAACAAGGGCGCGAACGTCACCGGAATTGACCCGGCTGCGCAAGCCATCACAGCCGCAACCGCGCGTGCCAAACACATGGGACAGTCAATTCAATACGATATCGGTGTGGGCGAGGCGTTGCCTTATCCTGATGATTACTTCGATGCCGTCGTCTGCGTTGATGTTCTAGAACACGTAACTGACCTCACGAAAGTTCTCGCCGAAGTCGCACGCGTCCTCAAACCGGGCGGGATATTCCTGTTCGACACGATCAACCGCAATCCGGTCGCGACATTGGCAACGATCACTGTGGCCGAAGATATCCTGCGTCTTTTACCAAAAGGAACGCACGATCCGGCCATGTTTATCAAACCGCGTGAATTGCGTGACGCGTTGTCCAAGGCAGGCCTGGTCCCCGGTCCACAAACCGGATTGGGGCCGCGCGGCATAAACCGGCGTGGCGATATCACCTTTGGTCAGCTGCCGTTTAAAACTGTCATTTATATGGGGCTTGCCCGTTTGCCACAGGACTTCAAATGATGATCTATGCTCTGCTTACAACATCCCTGCTGTTCGGTGGAATGGCCCTGTTTTCATTCACCTTCGCCGCTTTCCTGTTTTCGGCTCTTCCTGCCGAAACGGCCAGCATGGTCATTCGCAAAGCTTTCCCACATTTTTACGCCTTCGTCATCGCAGTCGCAGCGTTGGCTGCACTTGCGGCGTTCTCGGGTGATCTCGTTTCAGGTGTTATTTTAGGACTTATTTCCGTGACAACCGTTTTTGCACGCCAAGTCTTGATGCCGATGATCAATGCGGCAACCGACGCCAAGCAGAAGCGTCGTTTCAACATCCTGCATGGCGCGTCTGTCGTGCTGACGCTGGTTCATATCGGCGCTGCCGCCTATGTCTTGGTGCGGTTGGCGAGCGTCTGACACTCGTGTTCGATACCATGTAGTGTTTTGCACGACTATTTTTGCATGGGTGAAGCAAAGTTCGTCACTTCTTTGGGGTCGGGCACATTGGGGCGCAATTTTTCATCATCGAAAACAAGCACAAAAAGCCGCTCTATGATCGAGATCGCCAAAGGATAGGCACCAATTAAACCGCAAAGAGAAGCGTGACCCGGGTCAGTAC
>JAGGNB010000073.1 GCA_017886375.1 Octadecabacter sp. | reverse complement strand
GGTCAGATGATAAAAGTAGGCGGCACCCATTATGTTAATCCCGTTTCAAACAAATATCGGATCGCCTGCGCGTCCAAACACAGCGACAGGTCAGGGGTGGCGACCCAGGCAAACATATTTCACCTTCACTCCGCCTCATAACCATCAGCAATAAAACGATTAAGCGCCATCACGCCCCAGCCCGTTGCACCCGCTGGTGCCAGTGCGGTTTCAGTCTTCACAGATGCCACACCGGCAATATCCAGATGGATCCACGGCATGTCATCTTTGATGAACCGCTTGATAAACTGCGCCGCTGTGATCGATCCGGCATCGCGCCCGCCGACGTTCTTCACATCCGCAATCCGGCTTTTTAGTGCAGCGTCATAGGCCGCCGACATCGGCATCCGCCATGCACCCTCACCCTCTGCGCTCGCCGCTTTCATAAACCCTTTGGTCAATTCGTCATTGTTGGAAAACACACCGGCATTTTCATGACCCAATGCCACAATTACCGCCCCCGTCAGGGTCGCAAGATTGATCACACCTGTCGGCTTGAACCGCTCCTGCGCATACCAGACCACATCGGCCAAAACCAAACGCCCCTCGGCGTCGGTATTGATGACCTCGATCGTGTCGCCCTTCATGGATGTGACCACGTCACCTGGCCGTGTCGCGCGATCAGACGGCATGTTTTCAACCAGCCCGACCAGTCCGACCACATTGGCTTTGGCTTTGCGCAGCGCCAGCGTCTTCATGACACCCGCAACCACGCCCGCGCCGCCCATATCCATGGTCATATCTTCCATGCCCGCAGCAGGTTTGATCGAAATGCCGCCCGTGTCGAACACGACGCCCTTGCCGACGAACGCGAACGGCGCTTCATCGCCGCCACCATTCCACTGCATCACCACCACTTTAGATGGGCTCGCAGACCCGAGACCGACACACAACAACGACCCCATCCCAAGCTTTTCCAGCGCGTCTTCTTCCAGAACCTCGACCGTCATGCCAAGGCTTTCCAGTTCAACCAGACGGCTGGCAAATTCTGTAGTGGTGAGTATATTCGCTGGCTCATTCGTCAAATCACGTGTGAAAACAACGCCCTGCGCCACGGCCATCGCAACGTCGGCTGCGGCTTGCAGATCGTTGGGCACTGTAACCATCACCTCAATCGCGCCAAGCGCGTCTTTGTCGCCAGTCTTGTGCGGCGTAAACCTATAGCTGCGCAGCGCGACACCCGTAGCGACGTCTTCCATACGGCCGATGTTGCCGCCCATGATCAGCACATCGTCTTCACCGCGCGCCTTAGCGATGGACGCGCCCGCCTTGCGCGCATCATCAACCGATGGCCTGCGTCCCAACTTCACCACGATCACCTTGGTCGCAGCAATCCCTGCCGGAAACGACAACGTCATCGCGTCACCAACCTTGGCTTTTTCGAACTGCGCACTTTCGGTTGCCCGCGTCACGGCCTTTTTGGTCAATCCGTTCACCTTGCGCGCCGCCGCGTCCAGTTTGCGGTCCGGCGTGGCGAAAACCGCAATCGCACCAGCGCGGGTTGCCAGTTCATCAAGGTTGGTTTCAGCGATTTTCAGCGTTGCAAGTTCAGTCATAGATCACCTGTTCGGTTTGGGGATTTCACGTTTGGGCAATAGCTAGCTTGCCCCCCGCCCAAAAGCCAGTCAGCACTTGGGTCCACGGGCCAAATGCGCTAGCAAAAGAACATTGCTAGGGGCGTCAAACACTGGGGGATGCACGCGTGGCGCGATTTGACCGCTATATGCTGGGCCAACTACTTGTATTCTTTGGGTTCTTTTCCCTCATTCTGGTGCTGATCTACTGGGTCAACCGGGCCGTGCGGCTGTTTGATCGCCTGATTGCCGATGGCCAATCTGCATGGGTGTTTCTTGAACTGACGTCGCTGTCCCTGCCCAGCATTATCCGGATCATGTTGCCGCTTTCGGCGTTTGTAGCCGCCGTATACGTCACCAACCGCATGTCATCGGACTCCGAACTGACTGTGGTTCAGGCGACGGGCTATTCGCCGTTCCGTCTGGCACGCCCCGTCATTGTGTTCGGTGTCATCGTGGCAGTATTGATGTCTATCCTGACCAATGTTCTGGTGCCCCTGTCGACCGAACGGCTGATCACCCGCCAAGCTGAGATTGCGCAAACCATGACCGCGCGGCTGTTGACCCCCGGTGAATTTCTAACACCGACGGATGATGTGACATTTTACATCCGCGAACTGACCCCCAACGGTGAAATGCTGGATATTTTCATCTCCGAATCCACCAACCCGACCCAACGGACCACGTATACCGCGGCGCGCGCCTACCTTGTGCGCACTGAAAATGGCCCGCAATTGGTGATGGTCGACGGGTTGTCGCAAACGCTAAACCTTGAAACCAACCGCCTTCTGATCACCCGATTTGAGGATTTTGTCTACGACGTCAGTGCCCTAATGAGCGATGATGCCGTGCGTAAAATTTCCGTCAACGGACTGTCCACAATGGCGCTGCTACGCCCGAGTGCGCAGACTATCGCCGATACAAACCAAACCGGCGATCAACTGAAACTGCGCGGCCATGACCGCATTGCGCAGGCGGCTTTGGGGTTTGTGGCCGGACTTGTGGGGTTTTCAGCGCTGGTCGTTGGTGGCTTCAGCCGCTTCGGGCTGTGGCGTAATATCATATTCGCCGTCGGCTTGGTGATCCTGCTTAAAATTCTGGAGGGCACGGGCACCAGTATCGCACGCACAAACGCCGCCCTTTGGCCTTTCGTGTACCTTGCGGGGATCGGTGGTGTTGTGATTTCAGTGATACTTCTCCACATCGCGACCCGTCCGTATTTCTTCAAACGACGCCCCAAACCTTACGTTCGGGGGGCAATCACATGATCCTGCATCGCTACTTTGCCCGCCGTTTCGCGTGGACGTTTCTTGCAACGTTTGGTGGCTTCTTTGTGCTGATGCTGCTGATTGATCTGATCGAACAACTGCGTCGCTACGGTGGCGGCGCCAGCTTTGGGGACATGTTTCAGCTTAGTCTTTTGAACCTTCCAACGGGTATCTACGCCATTTTGCCGCTCATCATGGTGCTGGCGACAGTCACAACGTTCATTGGCCTTGCGCGATCCTCGGAATTGATCGTGACCCGTGCGGCGGGGCGATCTGCCCTAAATGCGCTTGTCGCCCCGTTGATCGTAACACTCGTCATTGGCGCGATTGCCATTGGCGTTCTAAATCCGCTCGTCGCAGCCACATCAAAAGAATATGAAACCCGCGAGAACGCATTGCGATCAGGCGCACCGTCGGTGTTGTCGATCTCCGAAAACGGGCTATGGCTACGCCAGGGCGATGAGACCAGCCAGACCGTCATTCGTGCAGGCCGCGCCAATCTCGACGGCACACAACTACAAGACGTGACGTTCATCACGTTTTCCCCCACAGGCGGCCCAACCCGCCGAATTGAAGCCGCGACTGCCAACCTGACGCAAGGCGCGTGGGACTTGACCGATGCCAAAGCATGGCCGCTGGACAGCAGTCGCGTCCCCGAAAGTGTGGCAACGACCCACACCGCCCTGCGCATTCCGTCGACCCTGACAGCAGACCAAATCCGCGACAGTTTCGGCGTGCCATCCTCAATTCCGATTTGGGAATTGCCCGCGTTCATTGACCGGCTCGAAGTCGCAGGTTTTTCGGCGACCCGCCATCAGGTCTGGTTGCAAATGGAACTGGCTCAACCTGCGTTTTTGTTGGCAATGGTCCTGATTGGTGCAGGCTTCACCATGCGTCACCAACGTGGCGGGCGCACAGGTGTTATGGTCCTGACTGCGATCCTGATCTGTTTTGCGCTGTTCTTCTTGCGCAATTTCGCGCAAATTCTCGGTGAGAACGGCCAAATCTCCGCCGGTCTTGCGGCATGGGCGCCGCCCCTCGCGGCCATTGCCGCATCCCTTGGCCTGTTGCTGCATCTGGAGGACGGTTGATGCGATTTATTCTTGCGGGTCTGCTGACGCTGCTGCCGATCATGGCCTCTGCTCAGGCGGCTGCGACCCTTGTGGCCGACACCGTGTTTGTGCCCGCAGGTGGCCAGCAATTGATCGCCGATGGCAATGTTGAAGTCTTCTTTGAAGGCACCCGCCTGTCAGCGCGCCGTATCACGTTTGATCAGGCCGCGGACCGGCTGACAATTGATGGGCCCGTGTTCATCGTCACCCCCGATGGCACAATCCTGACCGCGGACACCGCATCGCTGGACCCGCAGCTAGAAAACGGCATCCTGCGCGGCGCACGGTTGGTGCTGGATCAACAACTGCAACTGGCCGCCAACCAGATTGACCGCGTCGATGGCCGCTTTACTCAGCTTTACCAAGTTGCCGCGACGTCCTGTCAAATCTGTGCAACAGGTGAAACGCCGCTCTGGGAAATCCGCGCGCGGCGCATCATTCACGATCAAGACGAACGCCAGCTTTACTTTGAAGACGCGACCTTTCGGGTTTCCGGTGTGCCAATCGCATACATCCCGCGCATGCGCCTGCCCGACCCGACGTTGACCCGCGCAACCGGCTTGCTGATCCCGAGCTTCGAGTCCTCCGACACCTTGGGCACCGGCTTCAAACTGCCCTACTTCATCAAACTGGGCGATCATCGCGACCTGACCCTGACTCCCTATCTTGCCACGTCGACCACAACACTCGAAGCTTCTTATCGCCAAGCCTTCCTGCGCGGCGACCTTACAATTGAAACCGCCGTGACCAATGACGATCTGACGGACGACCCGCGCGCCTATGTTTTTGCCAGCGGAATTTTCGATCTCGGGTCTGATGTTACGCTGGGCTTTGACCTCGAACTCACTTCGGATGACGACTATCTGCTGGAATACGGCTATTCTGGCAAAGACCGCCTCGACAGCGAAATCGCGGTGCAACGGGTGCGTGACCGCGACCTGACGCAAGCGTCGCTCACCTATTATTCCTCGCTTCGGACGGACGAAGAGTCCTCCACACTGCCGCCCCTGCTGGCCGACATCAGCTGGGAACGCCGCATCACGCCAAGCTGGGGCGGGACGCTGACAGTGACGTCGGACCTGCAAAGCCATTATCGCGACACAAACATTGATGTGACAGGGCGCGACGTGGCGCGCGTCAGCGTTGGCACGGCATGGCATAGGGATCGGATCACGCGGTACGGGCTGGTTGTCGATGGCACTGTCGGCATGGATTTGGACTATTACAATGTCGGCGACGACAGCGTGGTGGGCGACACCCTGCGCACAACGATCTTTGGCCAAACCACCCTGCGCTATCCGCTGATCCGCCAAGGCCGCGGCGCGACCCATGTGCTGGAACCCGTCGTTCAATTGGCGTGGTCTGATGTGCAGGGCGACACCGTCACCAATGAAGACAGCACCGCCACCGAATTTGACCAAGCAAACCTGTTGGCCCTGTCACGCTTTTCCGGCGAAGACGCCGTGGAAACGGGGCTGCGCGGTGCAGCTGGTCTGTCATGGACACGCATCGGAACGGCGGGTTGGGACAGCACCATGACCGTCGGGCGGGTGTTTCGCGACACGCCGGATCTGAATTTCTCGCTCACCTCCGGTCTGCGCGACACCGCGTCAGACTGGCTGATCGCGGGCCAGTTGCGCGCACCCTCGGGCTTTGCCATCGACGGCCGCCTGCTGGTCAACGAAACCTTTGACGTCACAAAATCCGAAGCCCGCGTCGGCTGGAACAGCCGCAAACTCGACCTCGCGGCCAGCTATATCTTCCTGCCTGCCGATACATTTGAATCCCGCCCCTCGGACGTGCTTGAATGGACCATCGACACCACCTATCGCTTTGATGAAATCTGGTCCATGGGGCTGGACGCGCGCTATGACTTGGGGGCAAATGCACCCACCAGCACTGGCCTGCAAATCGGCTGGCAAAACGAATGTGTGACGGTTGATTTTTCGGTGTCGCGCCGCTTCACGTCTTCCACTACACTTACCCCAAGCACGGACTTCGGACTGTCAGTTGGCTTGAACGGCTTTAGCGCCGGACGCACCAACACCGCCGCGAGCCAGGGCTGCACCAGCTGACGATACCGACGACAAAACCGACCCGAGAAGTTAATAATAAAACGAGGATTTCGATGCGCGCTTTGATATCTGCACTCGCCCTGACATCGGCCACAACCTTGGCTATATTGTCACCCGTCATGACGGCGGCCCAGTTTGCCCCCGCCATCACCGTCAACGACAGTGTCGTGAGCGAATTTGAAATCGATCAGCGTGTGATCATGCTGCGCGCCTTTCGCACGCCCGGCAATCTCGAAGACGTTGCGCGCGAACAGCTTATCGAAGACCGCCTGAAACTTGGGGCGCTGAATTCTGCCGGATTGCGTATCACCGATGAAGGCCTTGTTGACGCGATGGCTGAATTTGCCACCCGCGGGAATTTGGAACTCGACCAGTTCATCACCGTTCTCGGGCAATCCGGCGTCTCGGAAGAAACGTTTCGCGATTTTATCCGTGTCAACGTCAGCTGGCGCGACTTTATCCGGACGCGTTTCAATGATCGCGCCCAAGTCTCTGAGGCTGACATCGACCTTGCCCTCGGGCAATCCGGCGCCTCCTCAAGCATCGAAGTGCTGCTCAGCGAAATTATCATCCCTGCCCCGCCGGAGCGCGCGCAGCAGGCCAACGCCACGGCCGACCGCATCGCACAATTGACCTCCACATCCGCGTTCGAGGCCGAGGCACGCCGCGTGTCCGCGCTGCCGTCCAGAACCCGTGGCGGCCGCCTTGATTGGCTGCCGATTTCGAATTATCCAGCGGGCCTGCGCGGGCTGCTGCTCAATCTTGCACCCGGTGAAATCACCGCACCGCTTCCGATCACCAATGGCGTGGCCTTGTTCCAGATGCGCGGCGTGCGCGAAGTGCCACGCGCAGCACCTGAACCCGCCGCAATCGAATACGCCGCCTTTTACATCGCTGGTGGTCTCAGTGAACGTGGCTTGGCCGCAGCCCGCCGCATCGATGCCCGCGTTGACACCTGCGATGATCTCTACGGTGTCGCTCAAGGACTGCCCGAAGACCAACTCGAACGTGACGTTCTGCCCCCCGCCGACATCCCTGCGGATGTGGCCATGGAACTTGCCAAACTCGACACAGGTGAAACGTCCTATGTGCTGACCCGCGCCAACGGTGAAACGCTGGTGTTTTTGATGATGTGTGGTCGCACGCCGGCACTGGACGACGGGATTGATCGCGAAACCATCCGCGGCCAGCTGCGCACGCAACGCTTGAACACCTATGCAGATGCCCTGCTCGCCGATCTGCGGGCTGCCGCGACGATCACATATAACTAACGGATGAAACCCGCGCCCAGACCTGTGGCGATCAGCTGCGGCGAACCTGCTGGCATCGGCCCCGAAATCGCCGTCGCCGCGTGGAACGCAGTGGGCAAAGACATCCCAATGGTCTGGATCGGCGATCCGACCCACCTGCCCGCTGGCACCAACTGGCAAGCGGTTGCATCCGCCGCCGACGCGATCACTGCCACTGCATTTCCCGTCCTGCGTCGCGATTTTGGTGCTCCAAACGTTGCAGGCCAACCCAACCCGACCCACGCACAAGGCGTGATCGATTCTATTGCCGACGCAGTCGCACTGGTGCAATCGGGCGACTGCGCCGCACTCTGCACCGCCCCGATCCATAAACAAGCGCTGATCGATGGCGCCCACTTCGCCTACCCCGGTCACACCGAATACCTCGCCGCCCTCGCTGGACGTACATCGGTGGTCATGATGCTCGCCAGTGACATGCTGCGCGTTGTGCCTGCCACGATCCATATCCCGCTGGCACAGGTTCCTGCGAAACTCACTGCCGCGACCCTGACCGACACGATCCTGATCACCCACGCAGCATTGGTGCGCGACTTCGGAATTGCGAAACCGCGCCTTGCCGTCGCAGGATTGAACCCACACGCTGGCGAAGGCGGCAAGATCGGCCTTGAGGAACTTGAAATGATTATCCCGACGCTTGATGCGCTGCGCGCCGAAGGCCTGAACATCATCGGCCCGCTGTCTGCCGATACGATGTTCCATCCCGCCGCCCGCGCCACATATGACGTCGCGATCTGCATGTATCACGACCAAGCCTTGATCCCGATCAAAACGCTGGATTTCTCTGGCGGCGTGAACATCACGCTCGGTCTGCCATTTGTGCGCACCTCCCCCGATCACGGTACCGCATTCGACATCGCAGGCACCGCCAACGCCGACGCGACATCGATGATCGCCGCAATCCGCATGGCCGCTGGCATGGCGCACGCCAGAACCGCCCCCCAAACATGAGAACCTCAACATGAGCCCCGCACCATGACCATCGACAGCCTGCCCAGCCTCAAACAGGTCATCGACAGCCACGGCCTTGCCGCGCGCAAATCGCTTGGTCAAAACTTCCTGCTCGACCTGAACCTGACGGCCAAAATCGCGCGGCTATCGGGGCGCAACGAAGACCACGACGTCCTCGAAATTGGCCCCGGTCCGGGTGGGCTGACCCGTGGTTTGCTGGCCGAAGGTGCGCGCCATATCCTCGCGATCGAAAAAGATGACCGCTGCCTGCCCGCGCTGGCCGACATCCAAGCCGCCTACCCCGACCGCCTGACCGTGCTGTGCGGTGACGCGCTCGATATCAATCCACTGGACCACCTGACACCGCCCATCCGTGTGGCGGCCAACCTGCCCTATAATATCGGAACCGAACTGCTGGTCCGCTGGCTTACCCCGCAAGACTGGCCGCCCTATTGGGACAGCCTGACCCTGATGTTTCAACGCGAAGTCGCACAGCGCATCACGGCTGCCCCCGGCTCCAAAGCCTACGGCCGCCTTGCCATCCTGTGCCAATGGCGCACAGACGCGCAAATCGTGATGAACCTGCCACCGGAAGCCTTTTCACCACCACCAAAAGTCTCAAGTGCGGTGGTCCACCTCACCGCTTTGGCCGAACCGCGTTTTCCGGCAGATGCAAATATGTTGCAACACATCACAGCAACCGCGTTCAACCAACGCCGCAAAATGCTGCGCTCCTCGCTCAAAGGGCTCAGCCCTGACATCGAAGACCATCTTATCGCGGCCAACATCAAACCCACCGATCGCGCCGAACAAATCGACGTCGAACGCTTCTGCGCCCTCGCAAGGTCCCTCAAAGCGACCTAATCCCGTCATTGCTTCAAAAAATATCCCGGGGACGACCGAAGGTCGGGGGCAGCGCCCCTACACCCACGTCGTTAATACGTGCGGACCTAATACCTGCGCACGCATACCATTTCTCAGCCACAAACGAAAAAAGCCCCCAGTCTATTGGGGGCCTTCAATTTATTCCGCAGCATCCGGTGTTGCGCCACTGTCGGCTTGCTGATCAGGCCGTATCTTGGGTTTGCGCGTGCGGCGCTTCTTGGGGGCTTCTTCCGGCGTTTCCACCAATCCAGAATCGCCATCATCAATTTGCACCGGTTGCTCAACGGGCGCTGGTGCAGGCGCAGGGGCCGCTGCCGCCGCCTCCTCTTGCGCCTTCAAACGGGCATCGCGTTCACGATCTCGTTCCGCCTGCCGGTCACGATTTTGCTTGTCTTGCTCAATCTGACGCTCGCGGTTGTGCTTTTCTTGCTCTTCGCGCTTGGCATCAATCTCTTTTTGGGCTTCTGCCAGCATACGCGTGTAATGCTCTGCGTGTTGCGCGAAATTTTCCGAATTCACCGAATCACGCGCCAACAAAGAGTCGCGATGAAGCTGGGCG
Organism: Octadecabacter sp.; assembly: GCA_017886375.1. GTDB lineage: Bacteria > Pseudomonadota > Alphaproteobacteria > Rhodobacterales > Rhodobacteraceae > Octadecabacter. The sequence continues at coordinate 6,882 of JAGGNB010000073.1, read as the reverse complement.
TATTTTTCGACAATCTGCTGCGGCGTTCCGCGCACCTTGCCCTCGGGACCGGAGCTGTCAAACACTCGGTTAACAATATTGCCACCCGTCGGGCGGGTGTTGCTGCGGCTTTTATTCCGCGAACGGGATCGAGAAGATTTCATAAAGGAAGTCCAGTTTTTGTTTTCGGTCGCGGCCCGATCCCGCCTCATGCGGGACAAATCAAATACGCGAGCTTGCGATGTTCTGGCGTGTGTCGGAGACGGGACCAAAGGGGCCATACTCCATCCGACTGCTATCACTATGATGCTCAAGGCATAAATCGCAAGTGGTTTCTGCGAAATAGACGTGAATTACTGCGTTTAAAGCGGCTTTTTGCCCACAACCACGCGGTCACGCCCATCTAAATCAACGCGAATCTCTACTTGCTCCAGCCCAGCGGCCTCAAACAGCGCGATCACCGCGCCGCCTTGAGTCGGGCCTATCTCAACCATGAGCCAGCCGCCTTGCCGCAGATGTCCAGCGACACCCGCCGTGATCTCACGGTAGGCCGCCAGCCCGTCACCCTCATCCGTCAGGGCCATTCGCGGCTCATACGCCAACTCCGGCCCCAGCCCGTCCATTTCATCCAACGCAATATAGGGCGGGTTCGACACGATCAGATCAAAGGTACCTTCGACCGTCTCAAACCAGTCGGATCGTTGAAATGTTGCACGATCTTCGACCGCAAGTTCCAAACTGTGAAAATTGCCACGCGCGACGCGCAGTGCCGCATCAGATAAATCCGTCCCAAGTCCGGTCGCGCCCTTTCGGGCCGCCAATAGGCTGAGAAGGATGCAGCCCGATCCGGTTCCCAGATCAAGGATCCGTTCAAAAGGTATCTCAAGCGCTGCAATCACAAGGGTTTCCGTGTCCGGCCGCGGGTCTAGAACATCCGGTGTCACGTCAAACCGGTGCTCGTAAAAATCGCGTCGTCCCGTCAAATGCGAAATCGGTTCGCGCGCGGCACGGCGCGACACAAGGGCTTTAAAATCCGTCACGCGCCCGCCTGCCATTGCGGCCTCATACTCGACGAAGCGTCTGGGAAAGGTAGCCTGCCAAAGCAATCGCGCCTCACGGACCGGATCATCTATGCCAGCCGCCTTCAAGATATCCCGCGCCTCAGCGAGCATCGCGGCTTCGATCACCCGCCCATCTCCGCCAGTGCGCTTGCCTGCGCGTCTTGGATCAATCCATCAATCACCTCATCCAAATCACCCTGCAACACTGCATCCAATTTGTATAAGGTCAGGTTAATGCGATGATCCGTCATCCGCCCTTGCGGGAAATTATAGGTCCTGATCCGTTCAGACCGATCCCCCGATCCAACCTGCGCCGCGCGATCCGCGCTGCGTTCATCGTGCACTTTCTGGCGCTCTGCATCATACAGCCGCGTCTTCAGAACCTGCATCGCGATCTCGCGGTTACGGTGCTGTGATTTCTCCGAACTCGTCACCACAATCCCGCTGGGCATATGCGTGATGCGGACCGCTGAATCGGTCGTGTTGACGTGCTGCCCACCCGATCCGGACGCACGCATCGTATCAATCCGGATGTCATTGGCGTTGATCTGAATGTCCACATCTTCCGCCTCGGGCAAGACTGCGACCGTTGCCGCTGACGTATGGATCCGCCCACCGCTTTCAGTCTCGGGGACCCGCTGAACGCGGTGAACACCGCTTTCGTATTTCATCCGCGCAAACACATTGTTGCCTGCAATTCGCGCCGTAACTTCCTTGATGCCACCCAACTCGGATTGGCTTTCTTCAATAATTTCGAACGCCCAACCGCGATTTTCGGCGTACCTTTGATACATTCGCAACAAATCAGCAGCAAACAGCGCCGCCTCGTCACCACCGGTTCCAGGGCGGATTTCCAGCAATGCCGGTTTGCCGTCGGCGGCATCTTTTGGAATCAACGCCAGCTTCACGGCGGCTTCGGCGGCGGGCAGCCGTTCACGCAACTGCGGCAATTCCATCTCTGCGAGCTCTTTCATTTCCGGATCAGACAGCATCGCTTCCGCGCCTTCAATCTCTGCCGTCAGGTCTTGATACGTGCGCACAACCTCGACCACCGGTCGCAGCTCGGCATACTCGCGACTGACGGCAACAAACGCCTCGCCGCCTAGCCCCTCACCCATTTGGGCTTCAAGGAATTCGAACCGTTCGGTGATCTGCATAAGGCGGTCATTTGGTATCATTGCGTCGGTGTACCCGTTCCCGTGCGTGCGTCAAGTTCGCCTAGCCAGCCTTGTATGCGCGTGCGGTTCACACCCATATCAGCCTTCCCGAACCGCAGCCGCCCGAAAACTTGCAGCGTACTTCGCTCCAATGGCGCCAGCGAGGTGAGCGTCACAGTCGTGTAATCCGGAAACCCCATCACGCGGCTGCGCGTCACATAAGTGATCTTGCCCGCATCAAGCGCACCTGCCAAAATCAGCGTGCGCGGCGTCGCGCGGATGATCGCGTCAAGACGTGCAAGTGTTTCGACCCCGTCGCCGACCACCGCACGCTGCACCACAAAGCTGTCCGCGCTTGGATATTCACCTGGGCCCATGACAGGCAGCTGCGGGTTGTGCCAAAACGCGGCGTCCGTCGGCGCCAAGCGCACCCAAACCGCAAAGGCCACAAACAGGCCAATAAGCCCCAAGACAATAATCTTAAGCATCCGAATTCCTTAATGTGTGTGCATACAGGATGTGTACAGCCTGTGTACGCGATGTGCACCAGCTGTGCCGCCCTGTTCAGCGGTATTTGACGCCCGGTAGAATGCTGAGCATTTCAAACATGATATTAGCCCCCACAAGGGCCGTATTACCAGACGTATCATAGGGTGGTGAGACTTCGACCAGATCGCAGCCAACGACGTTCAAACCCTTGAGATTGCGGATCAATTCCATCGCCTGCGGTGTCGTCAGCCCGCCGATTTCCGGCGTTCCTGTTCCAGGTGCAAAGCTCGGGTCAAGGCTGTCGATGTCATAAGTAATGTAGCACGGCTGATCACCAATCGACGTAACGATCTCTTTGCCAAGCGATATTAATGACTTATGCCACAAATCTGATGCGAGTCGCTGATTGAACCCCCAATCGGCGGCCTCACTGAAATCTTCAGCCGTGTAACCCGTGCCACGAAGGCCAATTTGCCATACTTTTGAAGGTGTTATGAGACCTTCCTCATAGGCTCTGCGAAACACGGTGCCATGGGTTTCACGCTCGCCAAACATCTCATCATTCACATCGGCATGGGCATCCACATGCACCAGCGCAACAGGCCCGTGTTTCTTGTGCATCGCCCGCAAGATCGGCAGCGTCAAGGAATGGTCCCCGCCAAGCCCCATAGGGATCACTGGGTTTTTTAAGATATCCTCGTAAGTATCTTGAATAATTGATAAGCTTTTGCTGAGCGAAAACGTATTGATCGCGATATCACCAAGATCGGCACACTGTAGACTGTCAAACGGCGCAGCCCCTGTTTGGATATTATAGGGCCGGATCATCGCGCTTTCTTGGCGCAATTGTTTGGGCCCAAACCGCGTGCCAGATCGCCAGCTCGTGCCAATATCCATCGGGATGCCAACGAACCCGACATCAAGGCCCTCGGCACTTTCTACCGCTGGCAATCGCATGAACGTCTGCGGCCCGGAAAACCGCGCCAGATCATTTCCGGAAATCGGTTGATTTTTCATCAGCTTACCTTCTGTTCCAAAGCGCCAAACAGCATAACTCAAACCCGACATGCGCCCCCGCGACCGCCGTGATGCCGCTGGGGTCATAGGGCGGTGACACCTCAACAATGTCACCCCCGACCATATTGATCCCCGCCAAATCGCGCAGCAGCGCAGCCGCTTGCCAGCTAGCCAAACCGCCCCAAACCGGGGTCCCCGTCCCGGGTGCAAACGCCGGATCCAATGCGTCGATATCAAAGGTCACGTAGGTCGCGTTGTCGCCGACAATCTCTTTGGCGCGTGACGCCGTCCATGCAACTCCCTTTTCATGAACCGTGCGCGCGTCGATGTATTCCATGCCGCAATAGTCGTCACACTCAGTCCGAATGCCGATCTGTACCGATCGCTTGGGATCCACCAATCCCAGTTTCACCGCCTTATACATGAACGTTCCATGATCGACGCGGTCCATGTCGTCGTCCGCCCAAAGGTCGGAATGCGCATCGAACTGGATCACACTCAGCGGGCCAAACTTGGCCGCATAGGCCTTTAAGATCGGCAGCGTGATGAAATGATCGCCACCCAATGTGACAGTCCCCACATCTGCCGCCAGAATGCCCGCGATATGGGCTTGGATCGCCGCAGGGGTGGCCGCCACGTTGGCATAATCAAACGCCAAATCACCGTAATCCGCGATGGCAAAATCACTGAGCGGATCAAACCCCCACCCATAGGGCGGATCATAGGGTTGCAGCGTGCTGGCCTCACGAATCGCACGCGGTCCAAACCGCGTTCCGGGCCGGTTTGTGACCGCCTGATCGAACGGGATGCCCGTGACGCACAGGTCCACCCCTTTCAAATCCTTGGTGTATTTGCGCCGCAGGAATGACGTGGCCCCACCAAACGTGTTCTCGAACGCGCAGCCCTTTAGATCATTGCGGGTGAACGCCAGATCAATCTGCCCTTTGGCATCTTCCAGCGCCATTACGCATCCCCTAACGGCAAGGCGCGTTCCGCGATGCGCGCAAAGAACGATGCACCATATGGTGCGGTTGCGTCGTCGAAATCGTAGTTCGGTTGGTGCAACCCAGCCGATGCGCCATTGCCGACAAACAAATAGGACCCCGGCGTTTTTTCAAGGAAATAGGCGAAATCCTCTGCGCCCATTTCGCGCGGTGCATCCGGCACCACAATCCCCTCAGCCGCCACTTCGCGCGCAACTTCCACCGCGAATGCGGTCTGGTCTGGCGAATTGATAGTCGCGGGGAACCCTTCGTCGTAGCGCAACGTCGCCTCAACGTTGAACGCTGCGGCATGGCCCGCCACGATCTCGCTCATACGCTTCATGACCATGGCCTTAACCGTCTTGTCGAACGTGCGCACCGTTCCGCCAAGATAAGCGTCTTCGGAAATCACGTTATCGGCCGTGCCCGCGTGGATCATCGTGACCGACACCACCAGATCATCCAGCGTACGATTGTTGCGGCTGACAATGGTGCCCATCGCCTGTGCAATCGACAAAGCCGCCGGTATAGGGTCGCGGGTGTCTTGCGGATAGGCGCCGTGGCCGCCCTCGCCCTTGATGTCCACATGAAACGAATCGACCTCAGCCATGATTGGCCCGGGCGTGGTCAGGAACTGGCCGACGGGGAGTTTTGGTAGGTTGTGCAGCGCATAGACTTCTTTGATGGCGAACGTCTCAAGCATGCCTTCCTCAACCATCAACTCGGCCCCGCCGCCGGTTTCCTCAGCCGGTTGAAAAATCAGCGCGATCCGGCCTTTGAAGTTACGTGTCTCGGCGAGGTATCGCGCCGCACCCAACAACATCGTGGTATGCCCGTCATGCCCGCAGGCGTGCATTTTACCCGGCGTTTTGGACGCCCAGTCCGCGCCCGTGGTCTCAGAAATCGGCAGCGCATCCATATCCGCGCGCAAACCAATCGTCGGCCCGTCAGCTTGGCCTTCTATGATCGCCACAACACCTGAAATCGCGATCCCCTCATGGATTTCGGTGATCCCGAACTCGCGCAGCCGTTCCACAACAAACGCCGCCGTTTGCTGGCACTGCTGGCCCAGTTCGGGGTGCTGGTGCAAATGGCGCCGCCATGCGGTCATATCATCAGAAAATGCGGCGATTCGATTGATAACGGGCATATGCGCCTCCCTTATGTTGCCAAAATCTAACAGCCCCAAAACAGAACAACCAGAGTAGGGTTGCCCTTACTTCCCTTAGGTCAACACATCCTTTGTACCGACGTTCATTAACACTCCTGCCCGATTTAACTTTTAGAAAGTATTAGGATTCAAGACGAACATTAAATCCATGATGACAGCCACGGCGATCGCACTCACCCCGCTGGCTGCAACTGCTGGCAACGTCAGCGAACCAATTGTCCCGGCAACCGTTCCGGTTATTTCAACAGCGCCCGCCGCGATGGACTGGTCAGGTGCCTATGTCGGCTTGGGCTATGGGCAGACCACCGGCGACATCGCGTTCACGCCCGGTGGTGCTTTTGACCTGGATGATGCAGGAACCGCGTCTGCCTTTGGCGGTTACCAACTTCAGCGCGGCAATCTGGTGTTCGGTGGCGAATTGGCGTGGAACTCAACCGATGACAGCCTTGTCATCGACTTCACGACTGCCGGAATCACCGACATGATCGATCTGAAGGGCCGCGTCGGGTACGCGACCGGATCATTCCTGATCTACTGTGTGCTGGGCTGTTCGATGGGTAAATATGCCGACAAACTTTCCATCGCGAATAACAAATGGGACATCAACGGCGTCAACTACGGTATCGGCGCGGATTACGCGTTCAACAAAAACTGTATTGTTAGTGCGGAATACCTGATGCGCGATCTTGACGGTGATGAACCGACAGGCGTCGCACTGACCACAGATATCAACTATGATACTCTGTTGCTGCGGGTGATGTACAAGTTCTAAGCAGCACGAAAAGTAACCCACATAGGCCCGCCCCACACGGCGGGCCTTTTGCGTTGTGGCATCCGCACGGGCTTGCTAGCCGTTTCTTATGACAGATTTGATCCACTCCACCGACCCCGCCCTGCAAATGGACCGTCTTTTGGCGATCATGCGCGCGCTGCGCGATCCCGAAACGGGCTGCCCGTGGGACATCGAACAGACCTTCAAAACCATCGCGCCCTACACCATCGAAGAAGCCTACGAGGTCGCAGAC
>JAGGNB010000155.1 GCA_017886375.1 Octadecabacter sp. | reverse complement strand
CTACGAAGGGTAAGACCACGAATTGGTCGTCTTACAATGACAGCCTGAAGCGGCGCGGATCGTTGTCGATCTGGTTTGATCCGGAGATGGTTTGGAAACCGCCGCCAAGCGGCAAGCGCGGTCGGCAGCAGCAATTCAGGGATGCCGCCATTCAGACTTGTCCAACGCTGAAGGTCCTGTTTTGCCAGCCGCTTCGGCAGACAACTGGGCTCGTCCTGAGCCTGTTGCGGTTGGTCGGATTGGACTGGGCCACGCCGGATTTCAGCACCTTATGCCGACGTCTGAAAACACTGAACGTGAGCCTGCCGTATCGTGGCTCCACAGGGCCATTGAACCTCCTCATCCCCTCTCATCGAAACTATGTTTCGACTGCCGGGCAGTGGACAGCACAGGCATCAAGGCCGAAGGTGAAGGAGAGTGGAATGCCCGAAAGCACTCCTCTCACACATGCAAGCATGTGTTGCCGGGCAAAGGGCGGCTCCAAACGCCGCATCTCGCGTAAGATACACATAGGTATAGACGAGGAAACGCTGGAAGTTCGGGCAATCGAAGTCGCCAGCAGCAACATCGGGGATGCTCCTATGCTACCCGAACTCCCAAACCAAATCCCGCCCGATCAAGACATCGGCAGTGTCACCGCCGATGGTGCTTATGACACCCGTAAATGCCACGAGGCGATTGCCGCCAGAGACGCCCATGCAGTGACCCCGCCGCGCAAGAATGCCAAGCCCTGGAAGCCCCCTCTCGTGCATGCTGGCATGCACTGCCGGGCAGTGGACGAGCGCCGGAGCTATTGCCCGAAACGACGCGGTCAGTGCGCAGCGATACCTGGGGCGCACTTTGTGGCGACACTGGAGTGGATACCACCGCCGAAGCCGCGTCGAAACGAAGATGCACTGTATAAAACTACTCGGCCAATCGTTGATGGCGCGGGACTTCGAGCGGCAGGTCGCGGAGATCCGAATCCGCATCGCCGTTCTCAATCGCTACACGGCCCTTGGCATACCTCTCACAGAGGCCGTAGGATAAGTCCGTCTGGGGAAAGGCGCAGTCCGACCCTCATCCGATTTGTGAAACAAAGCCCAATCCTGACTTTCCATCAAAACCGGAATGGTGGTCTAAATGGGGGACGTCAAAAACCAACATGGCCTAACCCTTTGATAAAAATGGATTATTACTGGGTATCTGGCGGAGGCTCAGGGATTCGAACCCTGGGAAGACTTTCACCTTCGTCGGTTTTCAAGACCGGTGCATTCGACCACTCTGCCAAGCCTCCGCTTAGACATACCTTTAAGCAGGGCCAATTGATTCTAAAAGGACCTACGCGCGCTCTTTTATCAAAGAGGAAATCCGCCGAAATGACACCAAAGCCTTTCAAAGGTGCGCGCACGCAGCTAATGTCGCACAAACGCCTGCAATTGCGGGCCGATCTGACTGAGCAGAGCAAGCCCGCAAAGGGCACAGCGCCGCAAAATACGGTGCAGATAAGAGGGCGAACAATGGCGAGAGAACTTTCAGGCAAGACATTGGTATCAAAAAAGAATTTTGGAATGGCACTGGCGATAACCTCGGTGCTGGCGCTGAGTGCTTGTGACGAAAACGGAGAATTTGCACTCCCAACTTTGGGCGGCGGTTCGGATGATGTCGTCACAGTCGCGCCCTCCCAAAGCGTACAACTGGTGGAACGTGACGTTGAAGCGCCCGACGCGTTTCAAGTCACCGAAGCCGGTTTGTGGGACGGTCGCCCGTCGCTGGGCGGGGTTTGGGTCGCCCATCCCGACGTCACCGAGCCTGAGCGCGTGATCATCCGCAACCAAGCCAATGGCACTTTCGTGATCGGGGCGCTGTTTCGTCGTGAACGCGACAATCCAGGTCCATCCTTGCAGGTTTCATCTGATGCGGCCGCCACGCTGGAAATGCTCGCAGGATCGCCAACACAATTGCAAGTAACCGCGCTACGCCGCGAAGAAGTGGCCGACGCGCCGCAAGCCATGCCGACGGCTGATTTCGAAGCCCCGACAGACATTGCAGCCACGCCTATCGACAGCACACCACTAGATGCGGCTGACCCGATCACAGCAGCTGCCGCAGCAATTGATGCCGCCGAAGCCGCAGCGCCGAGCCCTGCCGCTGCCCTGCCCGCTCCATCACCACGCCCAGCGGCTGCCCCGTCTGCGTCGGGTCTTGATCGCGCCTTTATTCAGATCGGAATCTTTTCGGTCGAAGACAATGCGCGCGGCACCGCTGATCGGTTGCGTGGCACCGGAATTGTGCCCACAGTGCTTGAACAATCCAGCCAAGGCCGCACATTCTGGCGCGTCATCGTTGGCCCTGCTTCATCCGAGAGTGAACGCGCCGAATTGCTGCGTCAGGTCAAGGCGCAGGGTTTTGAGGACGCCTATTTTGTCACGAACTAATCCCCTCACCACATAACCCACCGAGAGGCCCCATGATCCGCCATATCGCTGCCCCAATCGCCATGTTTGCCCTGTTTATCGCCAGTGCTGCACCCGTCGGTGCGCAGACGTTCGACACCCGCGCCTCGGCCGCCTATGTGCTGGATCATTCCACCGGCGTTGTCTTGCTGGAAAAAAACGCAGACGACCCGCTACCACCTGCATCTATGTTGAAACTGATGACGCTTTATATGGCGTTTGAGGCGATCAACCCGCTGAACGGGCAAGACCCGTTCCTGACGGTGGACGACGTGCTTCCGGTGTCCCAGCACTGCATGGATTATACCGGATCGACAATGTTTTTGGACACCACGGACCGCGTCAGGGTCGATGATCTGTTGCGCGGCATTATCGTGCTGTCGGGCAATGATGCGTCCTGCGTGATTGCAGAAGGACTGTCGCGCAATGGCACCGAAGCGGGCTTTGCCCAGCAGATGACCGTGCGCGCGCAACAGCTTGGCATGCTGAATTCCAGCTTTGCCAATTCCAACGGTTGGCCAGCTGCAGGGCAGCGCATGTCCATGCGCGATCTGGGTCTGCTCGCCAATCGATTGATCACCGATTACCCGACCTTTTATCCACTCTTTGCTGAACAAGAATTCGACTATGACGGCGAACACCCTGCCAATACCCGAAACCGCAACCCGTTACTGTCGTTGGGCATCGGGGCGGATGGCCTTAAGACCGGCCATACAATCGAGGCTGGCTACGGGCTCGTCGGATCAGCAAAACAAGGTGATCGCCGTATTATCTTCGTCGTCACCGGGCTCGAAACAGTGCAAGAACGCGCCGAAGAGGCCGAACGCATCGTCAATTGGGCCTTCCGCCAATTCACCCAACGCGACATTGCCCGCGGCGGCACCCGCATTGCGCAAGCCGAGGTGTGGCGCGGCGAGCAGCCCCTTGTGGGACTTTTGTTACAAGAAGATTTATCCCTATTGGTCCCCACATCCGGTGGCAGCGCAATCAGCGCCGAAGTCGTCTATATCGGCCCGATCGAAGCGCCGATTGCGCAAGGGGACACGATTGCCGAATTGGTAATCCACCTCGAAAACTTGCCCGAAACGCGCGTGCCGTTGGTGGCAGACGCATCTGTTGCATCCGGCGGGTTCAGTTCACGTCTGCGCACAGCGGCAGGTGTGTTGATTGAGAGGATCAACGCCACAGACTCCGACGCTGTTGAGGCGGAGTGATCATGGCCGAGCACGCCCATGACGGAACCCCGCATGGGCTGTTTATCTCATTTGAGGGTATCGACGGGTCCGGCAAATCTACCCAGACCAAATTGCTCAAGGACCGCATTCCAGATGCCGTGCTGACCCGCGAACCCGGTGGCAGCGCAGGTGCTGAAGAAATCCGCGCGCTCTTGCTGACCGGTAATCCGGATCGGTGGTCGGCGGAAACTGAAATTCTGTTGTTTACGGCAGCGCGCCGCGACCATCTTGAAAAGACGATCCGCCCAGCTTTGGCCGCAGGAAAAACTGTGATTTGTGATCGGTTCGCCGACAGCACCCGCGTCTATCAGGGTGCCACGCGCGGCGCGTTGCGTGGTGCTGTGGACACGTTGCATGACGTCATGATTGGCCGCGAACCGGACCTGACGTTCATTATCGATATGGATCCGGCAGTGGCTTTGTCACGCGGATTGGCGCGCGGATCGGGCGAAGACCGGTTTGAAGACATGGGGCTGGCCTTTCAAGAAACCTTGCGCCACGGGTTCCTCGCCCTCGCTACGGCCAATCCAGATCGTTGTGTGCTGATCGACGGCAACCGCGATCCCGTGGCTGTGGCCGCTGAAATCGCCGTACACGTGGCCGACCGAATGCCTGCCGCCTGATGGCCATCGCGCCGCAAGACCTCCCGCGCCCCGACCAAATCGAAGGCGCGCCGCATCCGTCGGAGGCCGCGATCCTGTTTGGCCAATCCCGCGCTGAGGACGATTTTCTTGACGCATTCACGTCAGGCCGGCTGCATTCCGGCTGGCTGATCAGCGGACCGCAAGGCGTCGGCAAAGCCACGCTCGCATGGCGCATGGCCGCGTTTTTGTTGTCCCAGCCCTTGGTGGCTGGCGATGACATGTTCGGCGCACCGCCCGCGCCCACAAGCCTAGATGTCGACGATGATAATGGCGATCTGCGATTGCTGCGCGCCGGTGCACATCCGCGTCTGTTTGTTGTTCGTCGCACGATGAATGTCACCGAAAGCGGCCTGCAAGACCAGATCACCATGGCGGCGCTGCGCGGTCATAAGGGTGGCCCCAACAAGCTGATGGAATTTTTGCATCAAAGTGCGGCGGATGGTGGTCGCCGTGTCGTCATCATTGATTGCGCAGACGAGATGAACCCCTCGGTCGCCAACTCCATCCTGAAGGTTCTTGAAGAGCCGCCAAAGAACACGTTCTTTCTGCTGGTGTCGCACCAACCGTCCCGTCTGCTGCCGACGATCCGGTCACGCTGCCGGATATTGCGCTGCGGGTTGTTGGAGACGGATGATGTGACGGCAGCCCTTGCGCAGGCCGATATTGTGGTGGATCGCGGTGATGCGCTGACAGCACTTTCGGGCGGTTCTGTGGGCGAGGCGATTAGGCTGACCAACCTTGACGGGCTTTCGTTGTATTCAGATTTGATATTTCTGTTCAATGGCTTGCCTAACTTTGACCGACCCCGCGCCCTGAAACTCGCGGACAGTTGTATTGGCAAGGCGGGTGCGACACGTTTCGCGCTGACCCTCGATTTGATCGATAAATTTCTTGCCCGCGCCGCCCGCGCCGGATTGCAAGGGCCGCCAACAACGCAGGCCGCAACGGGTGAGGCATTGTTGCTGGCCAAACTCGCGCCCCATGACGCCGCCGCCCGCGCTTGGGCGACATTGGCGCAAGAGGTAACAGACCGCACGCGTCACGGCAAAGCGGTCAATCTTGACCCTGCCGCCCTCATCCTTGATACGCTATTTAAGATCGAAAAGGCTGCGCAGGACGTGGCCCCCGTTTAAAGGTCGCAAATGTCCCTACCCCAAATCGTCGACAGCCACTGCCACCTCGATTTTTCTGATTTTGACGCGGAACGCGCCGACGTGATTGCGCGTGCCGTGGACGCAGGCGTGACGCGGATGGTCACGATCTGCACGCGGCTGCGCCTTGAACCACAGGTGCGCAAAATCGCCGAAGACTTCGCACCTGTTTTCTACGCGGCTGGCACCCACCCGATGAGCGCGGCTGACGAACCTATGGCAACGCTTGACGAATTGATCGCGCTGACAGCGCATCCCAAAATGGTCGGCATCGGTGAAAGTGGGCTGGATTATCATTACACGGCGGAAACGGCGCAGGTGCAAAAACAATCCCTGCGCGTCCATATTCAAGCCGCACAAGAAACCGGTTTGCCGCTGATCATCCACAACCGCGCGTCCGACGACGATATGATCGACATCTTGAGCGCGGCACACAAAGAAAAACCCTTTGCCTGCGTTATGCACTGCTTTTCCAGCAGCGCGGACCTTGCACGTGTTGCAATCGACCTTGGCTTTTATCTGTCGATGTCGGGCATCGCAGCATTCCCTAAATCACAAGAGCTGCGCGATATCTTTGCCAGCGCGCCCGTTGATCGCATTCTGGTCGAAACCGACAGTCCCTACCTTGCGCCGCCGCCCCATCGCGGGCGTCGCAATGAACCCGCCTATACTGCACACACCGCCAAAATCGGCGCCGAGGTGTTCGGATTGAGCTACGAAGACTTCGCCGCGCAAACATCGGCCAATTTCGACCGCCTGTTTGCCAAAGCTGCGGGGTGGTCACTATGACCATCACCCTGCGGATCCTTGGTTGCGGATCATCAGGCGGCGTGCCGCGATTGGGCGGACACTGGGGGGACTGCGATCCGTCCAACCCAAAGAACATCCGCAAACGCTGCTCCCTTTTGGTGACGCGAACAACGTCGTCCGGCGTCACCCGCGTGTTGATCGACACCTCACCCGATCTGCGCCAACAGCTGTTGGACGCGGATGTCGGCGAACTTGACGCGGTAATCTACACCCACGCCCATGCAGATCATGTGCATGGCCTCGATGATATCCGGATGATCGTTTACAACATGCGCCAGCGCCTACAGGTTTGGGCCGACGGCGACACGGGCAACCAGTTGCTGGCACGCTTTGGCTATGCATTCGTGCAGCCCAAGGGGTCAAATTACCCACCAATTTGTGACCTCAATACGATAGACGGCGACGTGACGATTGACGGCGCGGGTGGCCCGATCACGTTTATCCCGTTTGAGGTCGAACATGGCAGCATCGATGCGCTCGGCTTTCGCATTAACAATGCCGCCTATTTGCCCGACGTGTCCGACATTCCCGATGATGTCTGGCCGCTGTTGGAAAACCTTGATCTATGGATCGTCGACGCACTGCGCCGCGACCCACATCCGACCCATGCGCATCTGGCAAAGACGCTGGAGTGGATCGATCGTGTTCAGCCAAAGCAAGCGGTGCTGACCAACATGCACATCGATCTGGACTATGCGACGCTGGCGGCTGAAACGGCGCCGAATATTGAGCCCGCTTTCGATGGCCTGACCCTAACACTCGCCGACTAACGCCATGTCAAATATCTTTACCATCGTCCTGCCAGTTTTCATCGTGATGGGGTTTGGCTACCTTGCCGTGTGGCGCGGATTGTTTGCCGATAGCGCGGTTGATGGACTGATGAAGTTCGCGCAAAACTTCGCCATTCCGTGCCTGTTGTTTCGCGCGATTTCAACGCTTGATCTGCAACAAAACTTTGATCTTCCGCTGCTTTTCAGCTTTTACAGCGGTGTGGTTGGGGCATTTGCTGTCGGGCTTTTGGGGGCGCGTTATCTGTTTGGACGCCCGTGGGAAGATTGCGTCGCGATCTCGTTTTGTTGTCTGTTTTCAAATACTTTACTTCTGGGCCTGCCAATTACTGAACGCGCTTATGGTGCGGATGCATTGCTGGGGAATTACGCGATCATCGCGTTTCACGCACCTTTCGGCTACGCGCTTGGCATCACCGCAATGGAACTGGTGCGCGCCCAAGGGACGCCACTGCGCCATATCCCTGTGAAGGTCGGCAAGGCAATGTTCTCTAACTCCTTGGTCTTGGGGATCGCGCTGGGATTTGTCGTCAATCTTGGCAACATTCCGTTGCCCGTGGTCTTTACAGATGCGGTGGATTTGATGGTGCGCGCGGCCCTGCCCGCAGCGCTATTTGGTTTGGGCGGTGTGCTGTATCGCTATCGCCCCGAAGGCGACATGCGCACCATTCTATTCGTTTGCGCGGTCTCGCTTGGTTTGCATCCGGCAATCGTCTGGACACTGGGCAGTGCCAGCGATCTCTCAACGGAGGCGTTCCGGTCGGCGGTTCTGACGGCTTCCGTCGCGCCGGGCATCAACGCCTATGTGTTCGCAAACATGTACGGTGTGGCCAAACGGGTGGCGGCATCAGCGGTGTTGGTTGGCACAGGATTGTCGATTTTGACGACCGCGCTCTGGCTTGGGGTGCTGCCATAGCAACGTGTCCCGCAATCACGATATCAACCCGCCAGCAACGCGCTTTGGACAGCCTCGTCCCAGCCAAGATATAACGTGTCACCGTCGCGGATCACCGGACGCGCCATGACCTTGGGTTTGGCCGCAATCTGCGCCTCAGCCTCAGAATTTTTCAGCCAGTCGTTGAGCGCGCGGTAGTCGTTTGAACTGCGGTCCACCAAGCGATCCCCGAATTCCACAATCAGCTCGGCCAATTCAGCCTCAGTGAGCGGGTCAGCGCGGATATCGCGAAAATCGACGTCCTTGCCAGAGGCCTCAATGTCTTTGCGGGCGCGCTGGCACACGGCACAAGTGCTCAATCCATAAATAATCATGTCGAAAATCCCCTTCGCGATGATCCCGCACCTTTATGCATCAGCCTGCCCAACGCAACAGATTTGGCGCAACAGCCTGCCAACGAACGATTGAACCATCCCCACACCCAGCTGGCGCGTTAAGTCACTTCGATCTAGAATGCATCAATCTCAGGAACGCTGCCGAACCGTGCTAGAAACGTCGGCAAACTGATTTCACCCGACTCTTGATCTTCGATCACCATATACGCGTCAGCGCCGATACAGGCCTCTGATCTGGATTCGCGTTCTGCACGTTCTTGCGCGGGCGAAGCTGACGTATATTCAAATTGCTTGCCGATTTGCAGGCTGGCTTCCCCAGCGCCCTTCCCCGTCTTGGCGACGTATGTCTGGCAGATATAATGCACTTTCGGCGCGATTTCGCTGGAATCAGTCATGTTCGTCCCTCATTCAATAATTAGGAACAAAATAGGAACATTTATCGTACTTGGCAAGCCAGCTTGGAACGACCGCAATCTGCGAGCCTCATTTGCGGCAATCGGAACACGATAGGCTGAATCATGGCATCGAATGGCGCATTGATGTCGTAAAAACGTGAGGGTTTCTAACTTCGCATTCCCGTTACAGTACGGTGAATTTCAACACAACCTCGCGCGCAGGCCCCGTAAAGTAACTAGATATTGGAGAGGAGAAACTACGCTCAGCGCAAAAAGCTTTAGTGGTGCGGTCGGGGGGACTCGAACCCCCACGAATGTTACTTCACAGCGACCTCAACGCTGCGCGTCTACCAATTCCGCCACGACCGCAGGTCTAAAAGCGTGAGAAGCACTTAGCGAAGCGTTGCCGCCACCTCAAGCGCAAAATCTGCAAATTTGGACGAATGCGGGCGCCCGCCTATCCGGCCAGTGCCGCGGGCCTTTGCGCCAAGGTGTTGCGCCCTGCCCGTGCAACCGCAATGAAGGCCACGGTGGCGACCCCGATCACGATCCAGCCGAGGCTTTCATTGCCGCCAAAAACCGCTTCGATGGTGCTGCGATCCTGCAGAAAACGCGTTCATCGCCGCCGCCGCATTGATCTGGATCTGCGACACGGCATCTTGAAACGGGTCGGTGATGTAGCGGGACCTTTCGGTTTGGAACTTACGTTGAAGTTGCCTATCTATTGGCCAAGCAAACTTTCACGCCAAGGCACCTTTTGCCAAATGACAGGACGCATTCGTGAACGACACGGCACCGCAATCTGCGCTTTGTGAAAGGCGGGTCCAAGTGGCCCAGCCCGCAAGGGGCGCGAACATAAGCGGGGCGAGGCGAGGGCCGCGACATGCCAATGGTTGAATGGATCACCACAGACGGGCTGACAGATTACGACGATGCCACCGCTTTCATGGAAGACCGCGCCGATGCCATTCATCGCGGCGACGCGGATGAATGCATCTGGCTTGTCGAACACCCTGCCCTTTATACCGCCGGAACGTCCGCCAAACTTGTCGATCTGGTGGAGCCTGACCGCTTTCCGGTCCACACATCAAAACGCGGTGGGCAATATACCTATCACGGGCCGGGCCAGCGGGTCGCCTATGTGATGCTTGACGTGGGCAAGCGCGGCCACGACGTGCGCCGCTTTGTGCAAGACCTCGAACACTGGGTGATTGCGACGCTGGCAGAATTCAACGTCACTGGCGAAATCCGCGACGGGCGCGTCGGGGTCTGGGTGCAGCGGCATGACAAACCTTTGGACGCACATGGGCAGCCTGCGGAAGACAAAATTGCGGCCCTCGGCATCCGCTTGCGCAAATGGGTCAGCTTTCACGGGCTGTCGATCAACGTTGAACCGGATTTGGGCCATTTCAGCGGCATTGTGCCCTGCGGGATAACCGAACACGGGGTGACGTCGCTGGTGGATCTTGGTTTGCCCGTGACGATGGACGACGTGGATGTGGCCCTGCGCAAAACGTTTGCAGGCAGCATGACCCCGTACGTCAAACCCTAGCGCAGGTTTGGCACGCCGTCCGTGCTGTCCATCGTCAACCCGAACCGCAATCCCGCGCCGATCCGGTGCGCCAATGCGGACCATCCGGCAGCGACATCAACGGGCAGTTGCGCGGCCAGAACGCCATCAAACAACGCCAGCCAGATCGGGAAGTGTCCGTCTTTTACGGTGCCCGCCTGCATGTGTTTGCGCATCGGATTGCCGCTGTAGGACCGCTCATGCAGGATCGCATTGCGCCAGAACGCGGCGATTTTGGTCTCATGGCTGGGCCAATCGCTGACTTTATCGGCAAACACTGGCCCGAGCGTCGGATCGCAGCGCACTTTGGCATAAAAAACTGCCACGACCTTGTCGATCTGGACTGCTGTTAGATCAATTCTCGGGTTGGGCTTCATCCCAAGATCATCCACATCACGGCAAGCATGACGACCAGATAGACCAGCATGTTGAACATGGACCGGATCAGACCTTGGTCCGCTTCTGGGTCGACGCCCATGCGTTCGCATATTTTCGTGCCAGGCCAGAGGATGATGGAGGTGATGGTCATAACGTTTCCTTAAATCAGTATTTTAGATACGGATTAAATAACGCCTTTATAATGCGCATTGCAAATGCTAATTTGACGCATGCATCTTGATAAATTCAGCGACTACGCCCTGCGCATCCTCATCGCCCTGTCCGTGTCCAAGGCTGGGCGCGTGACCGCGTCGTCCATCGCCCAAAGCTATGGTTTGTCGCAACACCACATCGCCAAAGTCGCGACAGAATTGGTGCGCGGCGGTTTTGTGATCTCGGATCGTGGGCGCGGCGGCGGGCTGCGGCTGGCACGCACTGCAACCGACATTTCAATCGGGGCAGTTTTGCGATCCATCATGGCCGATGATCCGGTCGCAGAATGTTTTGGCAGCGCACCCAATTGCGCCATCCTGCCTGCCTGCGGCCTGCGCACCCCGCTCACCCAAGCCAAAGAAGCGTTCTTTTCCGTTCTTGACGGGTACACACTCGACGATGTGACGCAGAAAAAATCAGCGCTCGCGGACCTTCTCTCTGCATCCTGAGGTGGGTGGTTTGGGAAATCCATAAACCCCGTGTTATGTTCCCCTGATTGATCACGATCCTTTGGGGGACCACATGCATCCTACATCAATCTTTTTGGCTGCGGTGAGCATCATCTGCACAACAGGTCCCGTTCTCGCGCAGGACCAGCAAGTAAAAAGTGACTTCAATCTGACCGTCGTTGTGCCGCTCGATGTCACAGACCTGACCGATGATGTATTTGGAATAGAAATCGGCTGCCTTGCCTATTCCAGCCTGCTGGGCGAGGACAACAATATTGTCGGTGCGGGACGCGTCGCTGTGCTGGATGCCGACCGTGACCCGCTCCGAACCGAAGCGTTCAAAGCGACTTTCGCAGATGCTTCGATTTACACCACGTTTGTGGACCACGACTTCAACGCCCTGCCTGTCGAAGTTTTGGCGGATGTGAACGATATTTCGGACGGCCAGTTGCGCGGTTGGACCCACGGCGAATGTAATCTGGCCATTTATTTTGGTGATACGACAGAGGCCGGAAACTATGGTGGCGCGCCCGCAGATTGTGCGGCGACACAGGAACGCGAGGACGTCGCAAGATGTATTTTTCCCGAGTCCGAAAGCGTGGAGCAGATTAAGTTCAGTCGGGAAGGCTTTGATCTTAATGGCCAATTGGAAACTCTGCCAGGGGTGGATGATTAGATGAAACGCATATTTCACACGGCGGCGCTTATGGTATCGGTTGCATTTTCTTTGGCTCCGATCACCACATCAGCCCAAGACATTCTCAGCGACCCGTCCCTTGCGGCGATGTGGAACCGCATGGACATCGATATGCGAGAAAGCTTCTTTGATGAGTATCGCTTTGCGCTTCAGGTGCCGGTGGAAATCAATGATGTCACCGATGACGTTTATGGCGTTCTAATCTACTGCACGATCAAAAGCGCCATTTTGCAAAGCGAGGACAAGACTGTCGGCCTTGGTCGCGCATGGATCGTCGACGATCGGCTTTTCACTACTGAGAACAGATCAATCACCGGAGATTTTGAAACGGCCAACCGTGTTGCAGCAAATTTGCAGACCTTTTCTGGCACCGTCGCGGTTCCCATACTGGCGTCGTCTGGCCGTGACACCAGCGGTTGGACCCACGGTCTGTGCTCGCTGTTCATTCAATATGGCGATGTGGCGTCCTTTGATCCCGACTCACGTGACTTTGAAGTCCCAAGGGACTGCCAAGTCGATGACGTCGCGCCCGCCCTTTGCAGTCGCCCCGGCGCCGCGCTTAATGTGCACAGTTTTTTTGGGCGCGACGGTTTTGATGCCACGGGCCAACCGCTGGATTCGTCGCAATAATGTCGAACGCCTTTGTCAAATCACTGATGATCCTTCTAATTTTGTGTCTGGGCATAGAACGAACGAGCGCGCAGGACTTGAGGCAGGGCGATATCCCAGCCTTGACGTTTGAAGGGTTTGGGACATCCAATTCTGTCGCCGAGATTGCGGCATTATCGTTCACAGGGCTGCAATCGAGCAATGATGCATCAAATATTGAACCGCTGACATTTCGCGGCCTGAACCGATCAAACGATGCAATGATCCCGCCGCTATTTTTGCGGGCTTGGGAACCCCGATGCTGGTTGAGACGTCGGCCAGCTTGGTCTTTCACGGGTGGTCGGTCGTCGACGTGGCAACGCCCGAACCCGCAATCGTATTTCAGGGCATCGGTATACATGACGTCGCCACGCCCACCCTCGCGCTGGACTTTTCAGGTATTGGAATTGCCACATCCGTCGCCGCGTCTGATCGCCTCTTGTTTGAGGGATGGGGCGTCGCGTCTACCGCCCTGCCCCACAATAGGCTTCGACATCAAGGCCTTGGCAGCCTTGACCCTTTGGTCATATCTGAAGATTTCTCTGATGGTATGGACGGCTGGACCACATCCAACGGGCCAGACGCTACCTTTATCGACAAAGCCGGCGCATTGTGCCTGATAGACAGCGAACCGGACAGCCTCACGCTTTATATGCCACCACGGTTCTTAGGGGATTGGGGCGGCGGCGATTTGAGCGGCGGTTACTTGGCTGTTTCAGACGGTTCGCTCGCGTTTCGCGCCTATTATGACGGAACGACGCAGTGGCCCATCATTATTACCCTGCACAGCCCAGCCGGAACTGCAATTTTTCGCGCAAGCCTCAGCAGCTACAATGACGCCCCGTTTCAAGACATCTTTCGTCCTTTGACCGATATTTGGTGGGAAGAAGACGGCGATTGGGACGCCATCATCCGCAATATCACCCGCGTGAGCATCGTTGTTGATATCAAAGACGGATACAGTGGCGCGACTGAAATTTGTGTCGATGATTTTGTGCTGACCCTCGCACCAAAGCACTGACGCGCGCCCCTGCGCCAATTTTACCCATGCAAACCGTGCGATGCACTGTTGCCCTGCCCCCCCCTGCGCCCTAAAACCATTCTAAGCCAAGGGGTGAGTCCGTTCACCTTTTAGAAATTGCCATCGATTGCAGGGAGCGCCACATGGTAGACGCAGCCGTCCACGAGCAGGACCATGAAGACAACCGCGGGTTCTTTACCCGTTGGTTTATGTCCACAAACCACAAAGACATTGGTATTTTGTACCTGTTCGTGTCGGGTTTTGTCGGGTTCTTGTCCGTCAGTTTCACCGTTTACATGCGGATGGAACTTATGCACCCCGGTGTGCAGTACATGTGCCTTGAAGGCGCACGTCTGTTTCCTGCGGCCCTGAACGAATGTACACCCAATGGTCACCTGTGGAACGTGTTGATCACGTACCACGGCATCCTGATGATGTTCTTTGTGGTTATTCCCGCGCTTTTCGGTGGTTTCGGTAACTATTTTATGCCGCTGCAAATCGGCGCGCCTGACATGGCGTTTCCGCGTCTCAACAACCTGTCGTTCTGGATGTTTTGTACCGGTGTTGCCCTTGGTGTTGCATCCATGCTTGCGCCAGGCGGGGACGGTCAAGCCGGCGCGGGTGTGGGTTGGGTCATGTATCCGCCGCTTTCGACAAGTTCTGGTGGTATTTCAATGGACCTCGCGATCTTCGCGGTTCACGTCTCTGGTGCGTCGTCTATCCTAGGCGCAATCAACATGATCACGACCTTCCTGAACATGCGCGCGCCCGGCATGACATTGCACAAAGTGCCGCTGTTTTCATGGTCGATCTTTGTGACTGCATGGCTGATCCTTCTGGCACTTCCCGTTCTGGCTGGCGCAATCACCATGCTTTTGATGGATCGTAACTTTGGGACAACGTTCTTTGATCCGTCCGGTGGTGGTGATCCGGTCTTGTACCAACACATCCTGTGGTTCTTCGGTCACCCAGAAGTTTACATCGTTGTGGTGCCTGCGTTCGGTATCGTCAGCCACGTGGTGTCCACGTTTTCACGCAAGCCGATCTTCGGCTACTTGCCGATGGTTTACGCGATGGTCGCCATTGGCGCGCTGGGCTTTGTCGTATGGGCACACCACATGTACACGGTCGGCATGTCGCTGACCCAGCAGTCCTACTTTATGCTGGCAACGATGGTCATCGCGGTGCCCACGGGCGTTAAGATCTTTAGCTGGATCGCGACAATGTGGGGTGGGTCTGTGTCATTCAAAGCCCCGATGATGTGGGCGCTTGGTTTCATTTTCTTGTTCACTGTTGGTGGTGTCACTGGGATCGTCCTGTCACAGGCCGGTGTCGACCGCGCCTACCACGATACCTATTACGTGGTTGCGCACTTCCATTACGTGATGTCGCTGGGCGCCGTGTTCGGCATCTTCGCGGGTATCTATTTCTACCTGCCGAAAATGTCCGGTCGCAAAATCCCTGAATGGGCAGGACATCTGCACTTCTGGATGATGTTCATTGGCGCCAACATCACCTTCTTCCCGCAGCACTTCCTTGGTCGTAACGGCATGCCGCGTCGCATCATCGACTATTCCGAAGCGTTCGCGACTTGGAACTATGTGTCATCGCTTGGCGCGTTCCTGTCATTCGCGTCCTTCCTGTTCTTCATCTTCATTCTCTTCAAGACGCTGATGAGCCCGAAAAACGCGACAGAGCCAAACCCGTGGGGCGAATTTGCTGATACGCTGGAATGGACCCTGCCGTCCCCTCCACCTGAGCACACGTTCGAAACGCTGCCCAAGCAGTCCGACTGGGACAAGCAGTCTTCGCACTAACAAGACCTTCGGGATCTGACTGACAATAGGCCTCGGCGGAAACGCCGGGGCCTTTTTTTGTGGGCGTCATTTTTGTATGCGCGACTGGCGACTACGATGACCTTTGGCATGTCATTGATCGGTTTGATCGACCTGCTGGCGTTGTAGCGGTAGTGGGGATGCGCTTGTTGGCCTTTGGGCCTTCGATCCGAGGGTGCCCGCAAACGTTTCACGGCTCCCCCGCTGACAACCCATACAAATACGCATAATTCAAAACCGGATTTCACCAATTCCGCACCACCAGGCACGGCGCATAAGGTCAGCTATCCAAGAGGGACAGCCAATGCCGATAGCCAAACCAATCATCTGGAAAACACCACTCACCCTCGCCCTGCTGGTAGCGATCCCTGTCGCCCTGAGCGCGGTGCGCCTGATGTGGTTCGCAAATGGGGCCGACCCCATGGCAGAGACGATGGACACCTCTCACTTCGCCAACATACCCATACCAATCATCGCCCATATCGCGTTCGGCAGCCTGTTCTGCCTCATTGCAATCGTGCAATTGACCCCCGAGTGGCGCATGGCGTCCCGCAGTCTCCATAAGACTTTAGGCTATATTGCTGCCATTTCCGGCATCCTCGCCGCGGTGTCCGCAATGATTATGGTCGTGATCTACCCAACTGGCCCATTTGCCACGACAACGCTTAACGTCGTGCGGTTCGGCTTTGCCGCCTTCATGGGCTTGTGCATCTTAAACGCTGTTCGAAACGCCCGCGCGCGGCGCATTGCATACCATCGTGCATGGATGATCCGCGCCTTTGCTGTGGCGGTTGCCGCCAGTACACAGGCGGTTTTTATGGGAATATGTTTTGCCACGATCGGCGATCCATCACCGGTATTGGCCACGGGGTTGCTGACACTGGGCTTTGCAATAAATGCGATTTTTGCGGAATGGTGGATCATTCGCGCCCGCCACCCAGCGCCCTCATTTACCTAAATATCGCCATGCGACACCTCATCCCCTCGACATGGTCAAATAGACGCCTAAATTTCTTTTATGCCTTATGAATGGATCACCCCAGACCCTGCGCCAGATGCCCCTGTGGCGGAACTGCATCTGTGGCCCTACCGATCCCTGCTGCGCCGTGATTTCGTAGTGTTCATCGCTGGGTCTGCGGCAATCATTTTGCTGCCATTGCTCGCTGTCCTCGGCTCACCTGTGTTGTGGGGCTTGTTGCCGTTCTTTGTCATCGCCGTGTCTGGTGTCTGGTACGCCCTGCATCGCAGCTACAAAGACGGTGAAATCCTCGAAGAACTGCGCATCTGGCCTGACCGCATGACGCTTATCCACATCCACCCACGACGCGGACGCAAATCGTGGGAAGGCAACCCGTACTGGGTCCATCTCAAGATCGACAAAAGAAACGAACGCATCGTTAACTACATCACCCTCAAAGGGTCAGAGCGAGAGGTTGAGCTGGGCGCGTTCCTGTCCGAAGACGAACGCGCGGTGCTTTATGACGAGGTCGACCGCGCCATGCGCGACGCGATCCGGCCATGACCACCCCCGAACTGGCATCGCCCGTCTGTCAGATAATCTCGACGCTTGGGAGACCGCATCCAGTCACACCCTTCACTCCCTATTGAAACCGGTGGGGCCTCACGATTGAGGGTCCGGACGGTTTCCGAGGCATGTAGCAAAACGCGGCTTAACCCTAACCCGCACCAATTTGTCGGCGGATCACGATAGGCAACGCCATCGTATTTTGTGATGTGACTTTGCACAAAATTCGGGTCGCGCGACGGTGCTGCGCGGCCTAAGCCTTTGCCATGACACCACAACGCACCCTCACCACCCGCACATGGATCGAACTCTTTGTGCTCGCCTTTATCTGGGGCGCAGGGTTTCTCGCGGTGCGGCTTGCGATTGACGAGGTTCCAATCGTCACCTCGGTGGCGCACCGCGTGTTTTGGGCCGCTGTAATCCTTTGGGCCTTCGTTTTGGTGCGTGGCCTGCCGATCCCGCGTGACCCTAAAATCTGGCGGGCGTTGATCGTCATGGGCGTCCTCAACAACGCCATTCCATTTAGTTTGATGGCATGGGGTCAGTTGCACATCCAAACGGGCCTGACGTCGGTGTTCAACGCTGGCACGGCGATTTTTGGCGTTGTTATTGCGGCCCTTATCCTTGCTGATGAACGCCTGACCACACGCAAAATCATCGGGTCAGCTATTGGTTTCTTTGGCGTCGCCACCGCAATCGGGCTGCAGTCTGTACGCAACTTTGACATCACATCGCTCGCGCAACTGGCGGTGATTGCGGGCACCATTTCATATGCTTTCGCGGGTGTTTGGGCACGGATCAATCTAACAGGCCTGCCGCCACAAGTCGCGGCAGCGGGAATGCTCACGGGGTCATCTCTGGTGATGGTTCCGGCGGCGCTGCTGATGGATGGCGCACCGTCCTTTGACCTTAGCGTCACAGCACTTGGCGCCATCGGCTATTACGTCGTCTTCGCCACCGCAGGCGCGTATCTGCTGTATTACCGCATCCTCGCCGCCGCAGGATCGGCCAATACGATGATCGTAACGCTGCTGATCCCGCCTGTCTCCATCATCCTTGGCGCGCTGGTTCTTGACGAAAGCCTGTCGCCCAACGTCTATATCGGCCTCGCGCTCCTCGCGCTTGGCCTCGCGGTTCTTGATGGGCGGTTGTTTAAACGTCTGACACGCACGGGTTAGCCGAGCTTTTCTTTTACCATCGGGCCAGTTTTGCCGAAATCCATCTGGCCGGTATATTTGCCCTTTAGGATGCCCATAACCTTGCCCATGTCGCGAATGCTGGACGCGTCGACTTCGGCAATGGCGCTCTCAATGGCCGCCGCAGCTTCGTCCTCGGACAACTGGCGCGGCAAGAATTCTTCGATGGTCTTGATCTCGGAGAGCTCTTCTTGTGCCAATTCCAGGCGCCCGGCCTCTTCGTAAATTTTCGCGCTTTCTTGGCGCTGCTTGACCATCTTGCCCATGATCGCCAAGACGACTGCATCACCGACGCCCTCATCTTTGCCCTCACCGCGCGCTTCGATGTCGCGGTCTTTGATTGCGGCCGTGATCAGTCGCAGCGTCGACAGGCGATCAGCTTCTTTGGCCTTCATCGCTTCTTTAAGGGCCGTGCTGACCCGTGTACGCAATTCCATTCCATCATCCCTGATATGTGAGCGGTAACGAGCGCGGACCATACTGCGAACTAGCCGCGCAAAACAAGCACCCATAAACGAACGCTCCGTGAGGTAATTTGTGCGTCTTGACCTGCCCAACCCCACCCCTTAGGAAGCGTAGAAATTCGCTGTGCGAATGCCCGCATGGCGACCAGATTTGTCGCACAGCATGGGATTCGACCAATGGCCAGCACCAATAAACCAACAGCCTGCCTTGTTCTTGCCGATGGGACCGTATTTTACGGCATGGGCTTTGGGGCCACGGGGCAAACGACTGCCGAATTGTGCTTTAATACCGCGATGACCGGCTATCAGGAAATCATGACCGATCCGTCGTATGCCGGCCAGATCGTGACCTTTACGTTTCCCCATATCGGCAACACCGGCGTTACGCCCGAAGACGACGAAACAGCCGAACCTGTGGCCTCTGGCATGGTCGTCAAATGGGATCCGACATTACCGTCCAGCTGGCGGTCGGCAGAACGCCTTGAGCCGTGGCTTGCGGCCCGCGGGCGCATCGGCATTGGCGGCATTGATACGCGCCGCCTGACCCGCGCGATCCGTCAACAAGGCGCGCCGCATGTGGCATTGGCCCATGATCCGGACGGCAATTTCGATGTCGAAAAACTGGTCGCCGCTGCCCGTGGGTTTGCTGGCCTCGAGGGTGTCGATCTCGCCAAAGAAGTGACATGCGCACAATCATATCGCTGGGATGAAATGCGGTGGGCGTGGCCGGACGGCTTCGCACGCCAGACTGACGCGACATACAAAGTCGTCGCCATTGATTACGGCGCAAAACGCAACATTCTGCGCTGTTTGGCATCCGCTGGCTGCGACGTCACTGTTCTGCCCGCGACGGCAACTGCCGCCGACGTGCTGGCACACAATCCTGACGGCGTGTTTCTGTCAAACGGCCCCGGTGATCCAGCGGCGACAGGCGTTTACGCGGTACCGATGATAAAAGACATTTTGGCAAAAGACTTGCCAGTCTTCGGCATCTGTCTGGGGCATCAAATGCTTGCCCTCGCGTTGGGTGCCAAAACGATCAAAATGAACCACGGGCACCACGGTGCCAACCATCCAGTCAAAGATAACGACACTGGCAAGGTTGAAATTACATCGATGAACCATGGCTTTACGGTGGATGCACAGACCCTTCCGGCAGGTGTGCGCGAAACCCATAGGTCGCTGTTTGATGGATCAAACTGTGGCATCGCGGTTGACGGAAAGCCTGTGTTTTCAGTGCAATACCACCCCGAAGCGTCACCGGGTCCGATGGACAGCTATTACCTGTTTGAACGTTTCGCCGCGGCCATGGCCGCCCGCGCGGGGATCACGGCCTAAAGGCCACACGACCCCAGATTATCCAATGCTAACGCCTCTTTAACACCTCGTTAACGCTTCATCGTCCAGAGTGGACGCGGGACAGGTAACGAGGCTTAAATGGCTCTGAAGTTTAGCACGGTTCGGCAACGCAGGTTGCCGACGCAAGATGATATGGCAAGCAGGCTGGCGACTCCGCTTTCGAGCGGCGACGTGTTGGGCCATGACGGTGTGCGTGCCGCGCGTGCGTTTGGCGAAAAAGATGTCGCACGTCGCAATTCTGCGGCGATCAATGATGCTCTGCGCCACAGGCTTGGTCTACCATCAACAACACTCGCACAGATCCAAGCGGGGTTGGTTGGCACGAGCGTCGTCAACCCCGTTCTAAACCCCGCTGATCCGCGCCTTATTGAACGGTTTGGCGCGCAACTTTGCCTGAAACACCGCGTTTTGCCGTGGCGATCCGTGTCGGGGCGCGTCACGGTTCTCGCCACGTCACCAGATCATTTCCTGCGGGTCCGTGACGCTTTGGTCGTGATATTCGGCCCGGTCCATTTGGCAATTGTCACCACAGACAATCTTGACGCAGCGCTCAGCCGGATGTGTCATAAGAGCCTGATGCACAATGCAGAATTGCGGACACAGCAGCACGAATCCTGCCGCGGGTGGCAAGCTGGAAAGGCATTTCGCTGGGGACTTGGGATTGTGCTGATAATTTTGTCGTGCCTGATCGTCTGGCCAAAAGTCAGCTTTTTGGTGTTGTGCGGCTGGGCAGTTTTCACGCTGATCCTGAATACAATCCTGAAGGTCGCGGCGGCGATTCTATATCTCTTTCCCAAGCCCGGCGGCCCGATCCCCGCCAACCCACAACTGGCGCATCTGCCCATCGTCACGATTCTGGTGCCGCTGTTTCACGAACGTGATATCGCAGGTGCCTTGATCAAACGGCTTTCACAGCTGGACTACCCCACCGACCTGCTTGATGTTTGTTTGGTACTCGAAGCCGATGATGGCACAACGCAAGACGCTCTCGCCGCGACGCAATTGCCGTTCTGGATGCGCGCGATCAGGGTCCCACTTGGGACTTTGCAAACCAAACCACGTGCGTTGAACTACGCGCTGAGCTTTGCCAAAGGATCGATAATTGGCGTTTATGACGCCGAGGACGCGCCCGCGCCAGACCAACTCAATATCGTGGTGAACCGATTTGCCCAGCGTGGGCCAGAGGTGGCCTGCTTGCAGGGGCGGCTCGATTTCTACAACTCTCATTCCAACTGGCTGGCGCGCTGTTTCACCATCGAATACGCCACCTGGTTCCGTATCATGTTGCCCGGCCTTGAACGTCTTGGCCTTGCAATTCCTTTGGGGGGCACGACGTTGTTTTTCCGTCGCGAAATCCTCGAGAGTTTGGGCGGCTGGGACGCGCATAATGTAACAGAGGACGCAGACCTCGGCATCCGTTTGGCCCGCCATGGTTACCGGACGGAAATTATCGACACCGTCACCCAGGAAGAAGCCAACGCACGGGCTTGGCCGTGGGTGAAACAGCGGTCTCGCTGGCTCAAGGGCTATGCGATCACATACGGTGTCCATATGCGTAGCCCCATGAAATTATGGCGTGATCTTGGCGCATGGCGGTTTTTTGGTGTGCAGTTGTTGTTCGCCGGAACGATCTCACAATTCCTGCTTGCGCCACTGTTGTGGTCGTTCTGGTTGTTGGTGTTCGGGTTGCCGCATCCGCTTGACGGGGTGCTAAACCCGAATGTCGCCCTGACGTTTGCGGGCATCTTTTTGCTGTCGGAAATCATTGGCATCACGGTGTCTGCCATCGCCGTGTCGTCGGCTAGCAAACGCGACCTGATCAAATGGACGCCGACGCTACACCTATACTTCCCGCTCGCGGCATTGGCTGCCTATAAGGGTGTGATCGAACTGGCGACCAAACCATTCTATTGGGAAAAGACGTCCCACGGGATATTTGCCCCGACCCAACCTGCCGCGGCCAAATCTAACGGGTGCGCGCCTAGCGCCCCTGCTGAACAGCCTCTGCATCCAATCGCAGCCGAATAGTAAACGCCTGCGAAATGTGTTCGCGCAGCGCGAGGTCCGCCGCGTCACCATCCCCCGCTTCAATCGCCCGCACAATCCGTTCGTGTTCGACCATCGTGTCGGTCGGACGTCCCTCGACCGCAATCGACGTAGACGCCAAAAGCGCCATCGAGCGGTGCACAAGATCAAGCTGCTGCACCAAAAAGCGATTGTGGCTGGCAAGGTGAATTTGCTTATGAAACCGCCGGTTTGCGCGGCTCATCGCGTCAGGATCACCTACCAACGCGCGATCTGCTTCCAACATATGGCGCAAAACGGCCAATTCTTCGGGTGTAGAATGTCGCGCCGCCAAACGCGCCGCCAACCCTTCCAACGCCCCGCGCACCACGTACAATTCGCTCAACTGACTGTGATTAAGGGACGCCACAATCAATGATCGCCCGTCCCGCGACAGCAGGCTTTGTGTCTCAAGCCGTTGTAATGCCTCACGAATAGGGGTGCGTGACACGCCGAACCGTTCCGCCAACTCGCTCTCCACCAGACGGCTTCCCGGTTTATAGGTGCCCGTATCAATGGCCTCCAGGATCATCTCATAGGCGTCTTTTTGTGGCGATCGCATGCTGGTCATGTGGGCTCCCTTGGTTTGGCGAATTGTACGCCGCGGTGCTTCACGGTATCAACCCGTTGCAAATCCCGCCTGACAGAAACAAACATACAACAATAAAAGGTACTTTATGGTCAAATCCTCATTCTCTCACGTGCGCGCGTGGGTCTTTGATCTCGACAACACGCTGTATCCACCAGAGGTTGCGTTGTTTGACCAGATCGAAGTCCTGATGACCGACTACGTCGCACAGGCCCTGAAGGTTGATCACGTTGAGGCGAACCGTCTGCGCGATCACTATTGGCAGAGCTATGGCACCACCCTTGCGGGGCTGATGGCCGAACATACCATTGACCCTGATCCGTTCCTGATAGCCGTCCATGACATCGACTTTTCCGTCCTGCCGCCTGCCCCTGAATTGGCCGACCTGATCCGCGCCCTACCCGGTCGCAAAATCGTCTACACCAACGGCACCGCGCCCTATGCGCGCAATGTGCTGGCAGCGCGGGCCTTAGACGGCGTGTTTGATGCGGTCTACGGGGTTGAGCATGCAAGCTATCGCCCGAAACCCGAACAGGCGGCGTTTGAGGCGGTCTTTGCGCTGGACAACCTGCCGCCCACGCAGGGTGCGATGTTTGAAGACGACATTCGCAACCTCGCAGCGCCGCACGCCATGGGCATGCGCACGGTGCATGTGGCGCCAGAATCGGAACACCATGACCACATCCACCATCACACCAGCGACTTGACGGCCTTCTTGTCGCAGCTGGTCTGACATGCCTTTCCGCTTGGCCCCCTTGGGCCTATGTTTACCAGTATGACCAAAACACCTGTAACGACAGATATCTTCATTTCAGGCGGCGGTGTCGCGGGGCTCACGGCGGCGGCGGCATTCGGTGCGGCTGGATTTTCTGTGGTTATCGCGGATCCGATGCCGCCGATCACGGATCAAGCAGTAAAAGGCGCGGACCTGCGCACGACCGCGTTCCTGCAACCGGCCCGCGAATTTCTGATGACCGCTGGGCTTTGGGACCGCCTTGCGCCCTTCGCTACGCCTTTGCAGATCATGCGGATCGTCGATGCGGGCGGCGCCGAACCGATCCCACGCATGACCCGTGATTTTGACGCGGCCGATATTTCAGATCTGCCGTTCGGCTGGAACCTGTCGAACTGGCTGCTGCGCCGAGAGATTGTTGCGCGGCTGGCCGAATTGCCCAACGTCGATTTCCGTGCCGGTGTCGGGTTCGCCAGTCTGCTGACCCGCACCAATGAGGCGCGCGTGACGCTGACCGATGGCACCCGCATCACCGCCAAACTGGTGATCGGTGCTGACGGGCGCAACAGTCCTGTGCGCCAAGCCGCTGGAATTGCCGCAAAAACCACTAGGTACGGCCAAAAGGCGGTCACCTTTGCGGTGACGCATGATGCCCCGCACAACAATGTGTCGACCGAAATTCACCGCAGTGGTGGTCCGTTCACCTTGGTCCCCCTGCCCGATCATGACGGCAGGCCCTGCTCCGCTGTGGTCTGGATGGAAGACGGGCCGCAGGCGAACCGCCTCGCCGCGCTGCCTGAACCGGAATTCAACGCAGAAGCGACCCTGCGATCCGCCGGAACCTACGGCCCCCTGACACTGGCCAGTCGGCGCATGGTCTGGCCGATCATCAGCCAAATCGCGGATCGGATGACTGGCGAACGCGTGGCTTTGGTCGCAGAAGCGGCCCATGTCGTACCCCCCATCGGCGCGCAGGGGCTGAACATGTCATTGTCCGACGTGGCCTGCCTTCTTGATCTGGCGCAAGCAGACCGCGACTCCTTGGGCAGCGCCGACATGCTGGCCAAATACCACAGCACCCGCCACCCAGACATCAGCCTGCGGGTAAAAGGGGTCGGCCTGTTGAACCGCGCATCGCAAGCCGAAAATCCGCTCTTGCGTGATCTGCGCGCCAAGGGGATCGAGGCCCTTTATGGTCTCGCGCCGCTGCGCAAGACATTGATGAAACTGGGCCTTGGCGCCAAGGGCTAGCCCTGTTCCAAAATGGCATCCCGCCAGCCGAATTGTGGGGCAAACCCGACCATCTGTTTGGCCTTTTTGTTGGAATAAAATGTCTCGAACTCGGTGATATCTGACACCACGGGAACGCCAGCATAAAATCGTTCCCTCACCTGCGCACTTGGCAACGCGACCGAACTGTCGTCGTTGGCCACGTTAAACACCTGATACCCCAGACCATCCGTGGCAAGGCAACAGGTCACCATTTGCCCCAAGTCACGGGCATCAATGTAGGCAAATATATTGCGACGGCGCAGCGCCGGATCGTCCACGAAGGCCGGAAAGTTTTCAGCGTATTCATGTGGTTCGATCACATTATTGATCCGAAGCCCGTAAATATCGACGCCAGATCGCGCCTGAAACGACCGCGCGGTTGCCTCGTTGCAAACCTTGGACATCGCATAGCTGTCATGGGGCACCGTCGGGTGATTTTCGTCAACGGGGATATAGTCCGGCAACACCTCACCCGCTGCAAAACACACGCCATATGTGGTCTCGGAACTTGCGAAAATAATCTTGCGGATGCCAAGCTTCACGGCGGCCTCAATCACATTATAGGTGCTTTGCGTGTTTTGCTGAAACGCCACCCCGTCTGTGCCGATCATGATCCGCGGAACGGCAGCAAAATGCACAACCGCGTCGTAGGGTTGCGGCGCGCTGTCGAGTTCGTCAAAATCGGCCCATTGCGACATCGCACCAAAAACTTGCCCACTGTCGCACAGATCAACCAACAGTTCGGGCGTGTTCGCCAGCCCGCTCGCCACTTGATCAATGTTTACAACACGGTGCCCCGCCGCTTGCAGTACCGGAATCGCATGCCGTCCCGCCTTGCCACTGCCGCCTGTAAAAAATACCCGCATCTTTACCCTTTCTTCGCCAATCAAACGTCGGGCAATCTGACACAACCGATTGCCCCCGCCCGCCGTTTACGCCACAATATGTCCCAACCAACAAGAGCAGAGCAGCCAATGGTAAACGATCTTTTAAGCGGACAAACGCCGTCCAACTATGACGCCTCTTCAATCGAGGTGCTTGAGGATATGGAACACGTGCGCCTGCGCCCCGGTATGTATATCGGCGGCAAAGACGACCGCGCGCTGCATCATATGGTGGCTGAAATTGTCGATAACTCGATGGACGAAGCGGTCGCTGGTCACGCCACTTGGATCGAAGTCGAACTGCACGCCAACGGCCACGCCACCGTGCGAGACAACGGGCGCGGCATTCCGGTTGGCATGCACCCGAAACTCCCCAACAAATCCGCGCTCGAAGTCATCTTTTGCACCCTGAATGCTGGCGGCAAATTTTCCGGTGATAGCTACCAAACCTCGGGCGGTTTGCACGGTGTTGGGTCTTCGGTTGTTAACGCGCTGTCGGATCATTTGCGGGTCGAAGTTGCGATCAACAAAGAACTGTTCATGATGGAATTTTCGCGCGGCGTGCCACAGGCGCCCTTGGCGAAAATCGGCGCGGCCCAAATCGGCGCGGCACCGCCGTTACGTTCCACCCTGATCCCGAAATCTTTGGCAGTCTTGAACTGAAACCAGCGCGCCTGTTCAAAATGGCGCGATCCAAGGCCTACTTGTTTTCAGGCGTCGAAATCCGTTGGAAAACCGACATCAACGATGGCGAAACCCCGCAGGAGGCGACGTTCAAGTTCCCCGGTGGATTGGCGGATTACCTCAACGAAACGCTGGCCGGTGCCACGACGTATTCTGACAAACCGTTCGCGGGAACCGTTGATTTCACTGATAAATTCAACGTTCCTGGCAAGGTTGAATGGGCGATCAACTGGACGCCAACGCGCGACGGTTTCATCCAATCATACTGTAACACCGTGCCCACGCCCGAAGGCGGCACGCATGAACAGGGTTTTTGGGCCGCCGTCCTGAAGGGCATCAAATCCTACGGCGAACGGGTCAACAACAAGAAGGCCACCAACATCACGCGTGAGGATTTGACGACTGGCGCGGGCGCGCTGGTGTCGTGTTTCATCCGTGATCCTGAATTCGTTGGCCAAACCAAAGACCGCCTTGCGACGACCGACGCGCAGCGCATGGTGCAGCTTGCCGTTGCGGACCATTTCGACAATTGGCTGGCGGCGGATACCAAATCTGCGGGCGCCATCCTTGATTTCCTCGTATTGCGGTCCGAAGAACGCCTGCGCCGCAAACAGGAAAAAGAAACCTCGCGCAAAACCGCGACGCAAAAATTGCGTCTGCCCGGCAAGCTAACCGATTGTTCGTCCAAAACCCGCGACGGCACCGAATTGTTTATTGTTGAGGGCGACAGCGCGGGCGGGTCCGCCAAAATGGCCCGCAACCGGAAGAATCAGGCGTTGCTGCCGCTGCGCGGTAAGATCCTCAACGTGCTTGGGGCGGCGTCGTCAAAAATCGGCACAAACTCGGAAATCAGTGATCTGACCCAAGCCCTCGGCGTGCAGCTCGGGGCGAAATTCAACGTCGATGATCTGCGCTACGACAAGGTCATCATCATGACCGACGCGGACGTGGACGGCGCGCACATCGCCGCGTTGTTGATGACGTTCTTCTTTAGCCAGATGCGCCCGATGATCGACGCAGGGCACTTGTACCTCGCCTGCCCGCCGCTGTTTCGCGTCACCCAAGGGGCGCGGCGCGAATATTGTCTGGACGAGGCTGAAAAGAACGCCGTCCTCGCCCGTGGTCTGGGCGGGTCTGGGAAAATGGACGTGTCGCGGTTTAAGGGTCTGGGCGAAATGGACGCAAAAGACCTGAAAGAAACCACGATGGACCCGACGTCGCGCAAACTGATCCGCGTGTCCATCGACGAAGACGAAGCGGGCGAAACCGCCGATCTGGTCGAGCGTTTGATGGGCAAAAAGCCGGAAATGCGATTCCAGTATATTCAGGAGAATGCGAAGTTTGTGTTGGAGCTGGATGTTTGATGGATTCAAAAAAGTGAACTACTAAACTAAGATTGTCAAATTAACAATTTTTTTGTGAAGGGTTGACAGGGCAATTCATATGCAGCCTCGCAAAGAAAGTGGAATGAATGAAAAAAAATTTAATGCCTGTCTTCCAACTCATTTTGGGTGCGTACGCGCAAAAGTTTGAGAGTACATCTAGTTATGTTTTCACCACTTCATAAAGGATTAAGCTGTCCACCTTTTTTTGAAGAGGCTGAAAATGCCAACCTTTACAGTCGCATGACCGGCAAGGGTAGAAATATAAAAGGGTGGTCAGGAGTAACACTTCTTATTTGGCCAGGGTATTCTTTATCAATGGGGAGATGAAAATTGGCCAATTGGTGATTGAGGCAATGGATGCAATTGCAGAATATCAGCAAATTCCTTTCAATAGTGGTTTCTGACGAAGAAAAAAAACCTTTGGTTGGTTACGCCTTACAATTCATCGAACGCGTCAAATATTTAGGCGCATGTGATGGATTGGGCAACGCCACCCCTCCAAACACGCAAAGCCCACATTATTCACGCAGGTCCAGCACACATGTGCCCACCCGCTGCCGCTAGGCCGCATCGCCCTGACGTGCCGACAAGGACACATCAGGCAACCCTGCCCTCCGACTGGCATCGACCCAGCGCCGCAACCGTGGCGCGGGAATCCGATCAGGAGAACACCCCATGTCCAAAGGTACAGGCGCCAACAAGCGCGAAGTCAAAAAGCCGAAAAAAGAGAAGGTCAAAGTCGCTGCGACGGCCAACAGCAATGCCAACAAAGACGGCATCATGATTGCGGGTAAAAAGGCGAAATAGGCCAGCGCGACACCCTATTCCTGAATCGTCTCCAGATACGTTGCCAGTGCAAGCAGGCGCGCAGGGATGGGTGTGCCCAAGCCGTCTTCTTCGACAATGATCGTCGGCCCCATGTCGCCAGCGCCGAATTCCGGCATTGCGCCGCTAAAGTGGGGTCGACGATCAAATCCGTCGATCACCCCCAGCACGTAGTCGCGGGGGAATACGCCACCATTATTTGCCGCCAAAACCGTCAGATCGGGTGGCATTATCAACAACTGCCGGCCCAAACTTCCCATGCCGCGTGCGTCCGTGCCATGACACGACGCGCAATTGGCTTGGAACAAGACCGCCCCCGCCTCGGCACCCACGTCCAATTCTTGTTCGACACATCCCGCCAAAAGCAGCGGGGCAATCCATAGGGTTTTCATTTTGGCATCCTTCTGTTTCAGCCCAATCTAGCAACGCCGCCGCGCAGTGCTTTGATCCAGATCAGCCATTCGGGACCCATACCGTTTCTAGGCGTTGTGCGCATATGGCACTTGGCACCCAGCCACCGCGGGCATATCTTTGATCCATGCGGATTATCCTCGCCTTTTTGCTCTTGTCGGCCTGCGCACGCGGCACGACCGACACGGAAAACCTCCTGATCGGTCAGATTATGGGCGACACGTTAAACACCAGCGACGTCAGACTGTTAGAGGTCGGCGTCATCGGCGTGACCACGCGCATTTATCCCGCACGGCCACAGATAACCTGCCGCGAAAAGATCGCGCCGCCACCCTCCGGCCCAACCATCCGAACCCGCACTGCGGGTGCCGTGGCGTGGACCCACGTTTTGACCAGCCCTGATTGGACCGCACCAGACTACGTAAATGGTTATCCTGAAAGGATAAATTTGGTTGGCGCGATGTATTTCGCCCATGAAATGACCCACGTCTGGCAATGGCAAAACCGTGCCGTCACAGGCTATTCACCGTTTCGCGGATTGGCCGAACACAAACCCGGGATTGATCCGTATCTGTTTGATCCCGCTGAAGAAATCGACTTTCTTGCGATGGGGTATGAACAGCAGGCCTCTTTGGTTGAAGAATTCATCTGCTGTCGCACCTTGGCACCTGCTGCACCCCGAACCGAACGGCTTTATCAAGCGCTATCCGCTGTGATGCCTGTGCAGCATCCAACACAAACGCCAAGGCCGGTTGAGGTTTTGGGCGTCCATGAAGATGCCGATTTAGTCGGTATTTGTGACTAACGCCAAGGGGGTTTGTGAACGGCGCGTCAACCCGCCGTTCACAACCATGATTAGCGTATGGCCAGATCGGAAACTGACGCGCGGATCATTGAATTCGTGTCATCACTGTCCGCAGACACCGCAATACCGACCAATGCACCCGGCACACCGCCAAATGCCGTCGCGAAATCGCGGGCAAGATCAACGCTTTCGGAATTGCGACCCGTTCCAGCCTGACGCAGGATCACATTGGCGCCCTGACCGGGGGCATAGGGCGATTGCTGCACGTCGCCGCGTGAATGATTGCCGCCCCAGACGTATTGCAGGATGCGCACGTTGGGATTGCCGTTCAACTGGCGGATGTTGGCATTTTCCATATTGACGGCGTCGGCCTCTGGTAGAAATACGAAGTAGACGGAAATATTGCGGTCATCGCCGCCCTTAAGCCGCAGATCCGTCGCCGGAACGGATTGATCAACCGCCCAGTTCCACGACGCAGCCCGCGCACCCCAGTCGCCGCGGCCAGTGCGGGTCCACGCCAGCGACACCGCGCCATCAGACACAATATCGAGGGACCCGCCGTTAAAGGAATAATCGTTAGAACTAAACAATTGCAGCCGTTGTTCGCCCCAACTGCCACCGAATGAGATCGGGCCAGCCGTGACAGACGACACCGCAAAAACCAGCGGCAAAGCGAGGGACAGAATACGCATGGGAGACACCTTTTGATTTCGTTGGTAGCACGTTGTCCCTAAGAAACGAGCGACCTCAACAAAAGGTTCGACAACTCACGCGTTTGTCAGCTGGTCGCGAGGGCGCGTGATGCCGACCAGAGCGCGTCCGGTACATCAATTTCTGTCATCGGCCGGCGGTTTTGACCCGGAATGCGCGCGCCGTCCTGTTCTGCAACCGCGTGTGCGATGCGCGACAGGCGTGCGCCAAAATCCGCGCCCGGTTCAATCAAAATGTAAAACTGTCCTAGGTCATGCGGTTTGCCGTTCGCGACCTTCAAGCCACTGACGTCCAACGAATTCACCGATCCTGTCATACCTGCTGCCAGCACTTCCGCCATCAGCCCAAAACCCCAGCCTTTGTAGCCACCAGAACTGACCAGCGCGCCCGCAAGCGCTGCAGTCGGGTCGGTCGTGGGCGTTCCATCTGCGTCCACAGCCCAGCCAAGCGGGATCTTTTCGTCCGCGGCCTTAGCCATCGTGATTTTGCCCAAAGCCACTGCTGACGTTGAGAAGTCCCAGTGCATGCCACCGTCCGGAAGGGACATTGAAATCGGGTTCGTGCCGATCACAGCCACATTGCCGTTGGGCGGTGCCACGACGGGCGACGCGTTGGTGAACCCGATCCCGATCAGTCCTGCAGCTGCGATTTGTTCGGTAAAAAACCCGAGCGATGTGCAGGTATGTGCATGGGCGACAGCCAGCGTCGCAGTGCCGTTTTCGCGGGCGGCGGCAACGGCTTGCGGTAAGCCACGGCTGAACGCCGGCTGCGCAAATCCGAACCTTGCATCCGCAATCACTTGACCGCCTTTGGGGCGTGTGATAATCGGGTCGACCTGTCCATCCACGCGGCCGGATTTTAGCTGCGTGCAGTAGCTTTCAAGGTAGTAAAGCCCGCAAATGACGTTGCCAAATGCCTCGGCGCGCGCGACGGCCTGTGCGACCTCGCCCGCCTGCCAAGCGCCCGCGCCGTGCGCGACCATGGCGGCCTTTGCGATATCCTCAATTTCGGAAACAAATACCTTCAAGCGATCAGTCCTGCGTCAAGCCTGACAATGCGATCCATGCGCCCCGCCAGTTCGAGATTATGCGTCGCGATCAGCGCCGAAAGCCCCGAAGATCGCACCAGTTCCATCAAAGCTTCAAACACCCGGTCCGACGTGCCAGGATCAAGGTTGCCCGTGGGTTCATCCGCCAACAAAAGTTTGGGCCTATTCGCCAAAGCACGACAAAACGCGACCCGTTGTTGCTCCCCGCCCGACAGTGCGGCAGGGCGGTGATCGGCGCGGGTTTCAACGCCGACACGGGTCAGTAAATCAATGGCATGCGCTTGGGCATCCGCTTGCGCGATTCCATTCGCCAGTTGCGGCAGTACAATGTTTTCAAGTGCGCTAAATTCCGGCAACAGGTGGTGAAATTGGTAGATAAACCCGACATCATTGCGCCGCACCGCCGTGCGTTTGCGATCGCCAAGTTTGGTCATATCTTCACCGCCAATTGCCACGGTGCCGCCGTCTGGCGAATCCAGCAATCCAGCGATGTGCAGCAGCGTCGATTTACCGGCACCTGACGGCGCGACGAGGGCCACAACCTCCCCCTTGGCAACTTGCAGGGATACGTCGTGCAGCACCTGCACTTCGTTCGGTTTGCCCATGTTGTAGGCCTTTTTAAGCCCCTCGACCTTTAGCGTGACATCATTCATAGCGCAGCGCCTCAACAGGGTTCATCCGCGCCGCGCGGCGGGCGGGAAAGATCGTGACAATCCAGCTGAGCGACAGGGAAAGGACCACAGCCTTGAGCACATCGTCGAGTTCCAGTTTCGCCGGAATCGTATAGATGCCGCGAATTGACGGGTCCCAGACGCCGCCCCCCGCGACGTAATTCACCAATGCGAAAATCTGGTCGATGTAGACGACAAACAGACATCCCAGCACCACGCCAAGGATCGTACCAACAGTCCCCAGACCCGCGCCGCAGATAAAGAAAATCCGCAAAATCGACCCCTCGGTCAGACCCATTGTACGTAAAATCCCAATATCGCGGCCTTTGTTTTTCACCAGCATAATTAGCCCACTGATGATGTTCATTGACGCAATCAGCACAAGGATTGCCATGATGACGAACATCACATTGTCCTCAACAGTCAGCGCCCTCAGGTATGCGCCTTCGTTGTCTTTCCAGCTGTACAAAAACGCCTCCGGCCCTAGTGCGCGGTACAGCGGGCTGATCCAGTCTTCGACGCGGTCCGGGTCGGCGACGTAAATCTCAATCTCGTCGTGGACCCCGTCGCGGCTGTAAAACGTCTGGGCCTGTGCCAGTGGCAGATAAACGCGGCTGATATCGGTGATGTAGCGACCCGTTTGGAAAATATAGACAACATCAAATGTGTTGCGGCGCGGGCTGCGACCAGCGGCGGTGTTGACCCCTTCGGCGGACAGCAGATTGATCCGGTCCCCAACACTGACACCAAGGTTGTTCGCAACCCCTGAGCCCAGCGCGACACCATTGGCGAAGTCATCAATCGATCCGGATGATTGCTGGGGGTTCAGAACCAGCGGAATGTCACGCAGATCATCGGGCGTGATGCCGTAAACCTGCACAAAGCTGCTTTGAGCACCAACCGTTGCCAGACCTTCGCCGCGAATAATTGGTGCGGCGCGGGTGACGCCATCGATCGCGCGCAATTGCGCCGCAAGTTCGTCGCCATTGGCAATCGTATCGACGCGGCGGGTGACATCAACCGATTGATCACCCTGCGTCACCGTCACGGTTTCCATGAAGTTCTGGCGCACGGTCAGGTGCGCATTGGCCCCGACAATCGTGTCAACGAAATCCGCACGAAAGCCGCTGCGCACCGCCAAAACGGCGATCAAAGCGAACACTGCCAGCGTCACGCCGATCAATGAAATCCACGTCATGATGCTGACGCCGCCTTCTGCGCGCTTGGCGCGAATATAGCGCCACGCGATCATCCATTCGAAACGGGAAAAGGGGGCGGTTTTGCCTGCCATTGTGCTGCCTTTTAGCTTGATTTGCCGTGGCCCAAACCGTGGGCACGATAAATTTCGCCGATTTTGGCAATCGCTTGTTCCGGCGGCATCTCTTCGCTTTCACCCGTTTTGCGAGATGTAAGTTCGACAACACCGTTCTTTAACCCACGCGGACCGACGGTGATGCGCCATGGCAGGCCAATCATATCCATCGTGCCGAATTTTGACCCCGCGCGTTCGTCGCGATCATCATAAAGCGCCTCAAGCCCCAAGGCAGCAACAGCATCGTAAAGCGACTGACAGGCTGCGTCCGCGTCTGCGTCACCTTGTTTCAGGTTAACGATACCGACGTGGAACGGCGTCACGCCCTCGGGCCAGATGATGCCCTTGTCGTCATGGCTGGCTTCAATGATTGCGCCCAAAAGTCGCGACACGCCGATGCCGTGCGATCCCATATGAACTGCCGTTGGTTTGCCATCCGGTCCTTGCACAGTCGCACCCATGGCGTCGGAGTATTTGGTGCCAAAGTAGAAGATTTGACCGACTTCAATGCCGCGCGCGGTGCGCTGACGGTCCGCTGGGACGGCGTCAAACAAGGCGGGATCATGGGTTTCGTCGGTGCGGGCATATTTCGTGGTGAATTCTTCCATCACATCAGCACACTGCGCCACGTCATCATAATCAATTTCACGGTTCCCAAACGACAGCTCCGTCACGGCGGCGTCGTAGAACACCTCAGATTCACCGGTGTCTGCCAGCACCAAAAATTCGTGCGTGTCATCGCCGCCAATCGGGCCTGAATCCGCACGCATCGGGATCGCCTGAAGCCCCATGCGCTCATAGGTGCGCAGGTAACTGACCAGATGGCGATTGTAGGCATGCATCGCATCTTCTTTAGTCAAATCAAATGTGTAGCCGTCTTTCATATAGAATTCACGACCCCGCATAACGCCAAAACGCGGGCGGCGTTCGTCGCGGAATTTCCATTGAATCTGATACAGCGTCATTGGCAGGGATTTATAGCTCGCGACGTGACTACGGAAGATATCCGTCACCAGTTCTTCAGCCGTAGGCGTGAACAAAAGATCGTTGCCATTGCGGTCTTTGATGCGCAGCATTTCATCACCGTAAGCTTCATAGCGCCCGCTTTCGCGCCACAAGTCTGCCGACTGGATCGTTGGCATCTGTATCGCGATGTGACCAGCGCGTTCCTGTTCTTCGTGCACGATCTGCTCGATCCGCTTGAGAACCTTGAACCCCAACGGAAGCCAAGAATATATCCCCGCGCTCGACTGCTTAATCATTCCAGCGCGCAGCATGTACTGGTGGCTGACGATCGTCGCATCGCGAGGCGATTCTTTGAGGACGGGCAGGAAATAGCGACTCAAGCGCATGGGGATCACTTTCAAATATGGTTCAAGGACGTCTAACAGACACCCGTGCAAGGGCAAGTCGCACGCGCTACGTTCGCGTTTGGATCAAATATTTCGGCCTATCACAGTGGCGTTAAGGACGTGACCTAAAGTCAAATACGCACCGTATCCCTGATCACAACGCAAAAACAAAAAGGATACTGACATGATACATCTGAAAACAATGGCCGCTGCGGCCACGTTCGCGATTGCTGGAGCAGCCGTTTCTGCCCAGTCCATTACAGAAATCGCGGCCGGCGATGAACGCTTCACGACTCTGGTCGCGGCAGTGACTGCGGCAGGCTTGGCTGACACGCTGGCAGGCCCCGGCGCTTTCACTGTTTACGCGCCCGTCAATGCGGCCTTTGACGCCCTGCCAGAGGGCACGGTCGAAACGCTATTGTTGCCAGAAAACAAAGGCCAACTGACCGACATCTTGTTGTACCACGTAGATGATCGCGTCCTGATGGCTGGTGATTTCCCCGCAGGTTCCAACTACTTCAAGCCAATCAATGAGGCAGAGCGTCTGTGCATCACGTCTGCTGACGGCGGCGTCACAATCGCAGACGGTACCGGCGAAATGGCAACCGTTATTATTGCAAACATCGAAGCTGACAACGGCGTCATCCATGTGATCGACAAAGTCCTGCTGCCCGGCACGCGTCCTGCGTGCCACTAAGCTAGGTGCGGCACGCGTCCTGCGTGCCACTAAGTTTGGCGGCCAACACCGCTTGCGTTTAAGTAAAACGCCATTTGGGCCCCGTGCAAAAATGCATGGGGCCTTTTTGTTGCAAACGCGCCAAGGCTGCGCCAAATAGGTGGGGCAAACGCGAGAGAGACATTATGGCCCTACCGTCACAAAAACAGTTCCAGTACTGGGGTATCGCCGCCGCAGTCTTCGTCTTTCTGCTCTGGGCGTTGGGCGCCGTGCTAACCCCGTTTATCTTGGGTAGTGTGATTGCGTATTTTCTTGACCCGATTGCGGACCGTTTGGAAAAGTGGGGTCTGAGCCGCGTTATGGCCACCGTCGTCATTACATTGTCGGGTATTTTGATCTTCTTCTTGCTGTTCTTGCTCGTGGTCCCGACGCTCATCGGGCAGTTGGGCCAGCTTATCAGCACGATCGGTGAGATCATCCAAGACTTGCCGCAGACCTGGGTTAGCCTCAAAGAATGGCTGTCAGGTCGATTCCCGAATTTGGATCTGGACGGTACATTTATGCTGGATCAGATCACGTCACTGGGCAACGCGGTCCAGTCGCGCGGTGGCGATCTTGTGGCGGCTTTGCTCAGCTCTGCGCAGGGGCTTATCAACGTGGTTGTCTTACTGGTCATTGTGCCTGTTGTGACGTTTTACATGCTGATGGATTGGGATCGCATGGTGGCGCAAGTCGACAATCTATTGCCGCGCGATCACCAGGAAACCGTGCGTGACCTCGCCCGCCAAATTGATCGCACATTGGCGTCTTTCATCCGTGGTCAGGGCACCGTCTGCGTGATCTTGGGCACATATTACGCTATCGCCTTGATGATTGCGGGGCTGAATTTCGGCCTCATCGTCGGATTTATCGCAGGGTTGATTTCGTTTATCCCCTACATCGGCGCATTGGTCGGTGGTGTGTTGGCGATTGGCCTTGCCCTGTTCCAATGGTGGGGCGGCACAGAAATTATTGACGGCGAAACCGTGCAATTTGGCGTGAACTGGCTGCGCATCGGCATCGTCGCTGGGGTTTTCGCCTTTGGACAATTCTTTGAAGGCAACATTCTGACCCCGAAACTGGTTGGGAATTCTGTCGGTTTGCACCCTGTTTGGCTGATCCTCGCGCTTTCGGTCTTTGGCAGCTTGCTTGGGTTTGTTGGGATGTTGGTTGCCGTTCCGGTGGCGGCTGTCATTGGCGTGGTCGCGCGGTTTTTGATTGCGGAATACAAGTCGGGGCAGTTGTATAAGGGCCATGTCGGGAAAGACGGCTAACATGGCACGTCAACTGGCCTTTGATCTGCCCACAAATGTGCGGCTGGGTGCGGCAGATTTCTTTGTGTCGGACGCAAACACGCTGGCCTATGCGCTGATGCAGACCCCACAAACGTGGTCTAACAACAATCTCGCAATCATCGGGCCTGCAGGGTCAGGCAAAACCCACCTCGCGCGGGTGTTTGCCGCCCAAAGCAGCGCAACAATCATAAACGCCAAAGACGTTCGCGCTGATACGGATTTGCCGAACAGCAATGTTGTGCTTGAGGATGGTGACGCGCTGCGCACGGATGGCGAAGAATGGCTGTTTCATGTCTACAATGCCTTGTCTCGCGCGGGATTTTTCCTGCTGATCACCTCTCGATTGCCCCCTGCCCGCTGGGACATCGCCCTGCCCGATTTGGCCAGCCGCCTGTCGACAATCACATCCGTTACGATTGACGATCCTGATGATCCACTGCTGACGGCCGTCCTCTTGAAACACTTCGCAGATCGCCAGCTTGCGCCGACACCTAATGCGATGGCCTTTTTGATGAAACACTTGCCGCGGTCCTTCAACGCTGTTCGCAGGACCGTAGACACCTTGGACAGCGAGGCTCTGGCCCAATCCAAACCCCTGACACGGCCCTTTGTGCGCGCAGTGCTGGACAGCATGCCCCCTGATGAGGGATAGTGTCACCTTCCCGTCTTATTCCCAAAGTATAGTGCATTGATGACACAGGCAGATTTTCTAAAGGCTGATTTCACCGAACCACAAATGGTCGACGGCGATATGACCGGCCCCGCACGGTTCTTTAACCGCGAACTCAGCTGGCTGGGATTCAATTGGCGTGTGCTGGAAGAAGCTGAAAATCCGCGTGTGCCGTTGTTGGAACGGGTCAGGTTCCTGTCCATTTCAGCCACAAATTTGGATGAATTTTACACCGTTCGCGTCGCTGGCTTGCGCGAACTGGCCCATGCGGGAAATACCACACCGTCGATGGACGGCCTGACCCCCGCCGAACAATTGACGCTGATCGATCAGAACACCCGCAGCCTGCTTGCCAACCAACAACGTGTTTTCATCGACCT
The DNA here is from genome assembly GCA_017886375.1 of Octadecabacter sp. Lineage (GTDB taxonomy): Bacteria > Pseudomonadota > Alphaproteobacteria > Rhodobacterales > Rhodobacteraceae > Octadecabacter. The sequence goes on along the minus strand of JAGGNB010000155.1, from coordinate 5,852 downwards.
ACACCGCGAAATGGAACGTGAAAACATCACCATTCTAACACGCGATGATCTATCCGTTGATGACCGCACCTACCTGAAAGACATTTTCTTTCGCCAAGTGTTCCCCGTGTTGTCGCCGCTTGCCATCGACCCCGCGCACCCGTTTCCGTTTTTGCCCAACGAAGGTTTCGCACTGGCGCTGGAACTGGAACGCAAGAAAGACAAACGCGCGCTGCGCGCCTTGCTGCCTGTTCCGGCGCAGATTGATCGCTATATCGCCTGCCCATCCGAGGATGGTCACCGGTTCCTCCCGCTCGAAGAACTGCTCATGGACAACCTTGATGGACTGTTCCCAGGCTACAAGGTCAAAGGTTCCTGCGCCTTCCGCCTGTTGCGCGACAGCGATCTTGAAGTTGAAGACGAAGCCGAAGACCTTGTGCGCGAATTTGAAGTCGCCCTGAAACGCCGCCGCCGTGGTGAAGTCGTCAGCATGCGCGTGTCGGCCAACGCACCCAAGGGGTTGCGCAGCTTGATCATGCAAGAACTGCACGTGACCGAAGACGAAGTTGTGGAAATTGACGGCGTCATCGGCATGGCCGACATCAAGGAACTGGTAATCGACGCGCGCGCCGACCTTTTGTGGCCGCCTTTTGCGCCGCGGGTTCCTGAACGCGTGCAAGACCACGACGGCGATATGTTCGCGGCAATTCGCCAAAAAGACATGCTTCTGCACCACCCCTATGAGACGTTTGATATGGTTGTGCGGTTCCTTAAACAGGCGGCGCGTGACCCTGACGTTGTGGCGATCAAACAGACGCTGTATCGCACGTCCAAACAATCTCCAATCGTCGAAGCCCTGTGCGAAGCGGCTGAAGACGGAAAGTCTGTAACGGCGCTGGTTGAGCTTAAAGCGCGCTTTGACGAGGCGGCCAACATTCGCCAGTCTCGCCGTCTGGAACGCGCAGGCGCGCATGTGGTGTACGGGTTCATGGATCTGAAAACACACGCAAAAATATCGACTGTGGTGCGGCGTGAGGGAGACGAGCTGGTCACCTATACCCATTACGGCACCGGCAATTACCACCCGATCACCGCCCGTATTTATACCGATCTGTCTTTATTCACTTGTGACGCAGCCCTTGGGCGCGATGCCACAAAGGTGTTCAACTACCTGTCGGGATATGTACAGCCAGAAAACCTCGAAAACCTGTCAATTTCGCCGCTGACATTAAAGAAAAAACTGCTCGATCTGATCGCGGCTGAGGCAGACCACGCAGCTGCCGGAAAGCCCGCGACAATCTGGGCCAAAATGAACAGCCTCGTTGAACCCGACGTGATTGACGCGCTTTATGCAGCATCCCAAGCAGGCGTGAAAATCAGCCTTATTGTGCGCGGTATTTGCGGGTTACGTCCCGGAATTAAGGGCCTAAGCGAGAACATCCGCGTCAAATCCATCGTTGGCCGGTTCTTGGAACATTCGCGGGTCGTGTGTTTTGGCAACGGCTACGGATTGCCGGCAAAAAAGTCCCGCGTTTTCATATCTTCCGCTGACTGGATGAGCCGGAATTTGAACCGGCGGGTCGAAACCCTCGTTGAAATCACCAACAACACCGTCAAAGCCCAGATTGTCAGCCAGATCATGGCCGCAAACCTCGCGGATGTGGCGCAAAGCTGGATCATGGGACCGGACGGCAGTTTCAAACGCGCAGATGTTGAAGACGGGACATTTGCGTTTAATTGCCACCGCTTTTTCATGGAAAACCCGTCTTTATCAGGGCGCGGATCTGCCGGTGCGTCCGACGTGCCACAGCTTACGCATACAGAAGATAAGCAGACGCCTGATTGACTCGACTTTGGCCGCTGGCCATGGTCGAGACTAGCGACAGGGGACGAGAATGGACGCACGCGAAACCGCTGACGACACGATTGATTGGGGTCCCTTCGGGCGGCCGATCTTTAACGATCCCAAAGCGCGCGCGCTGTCGCGGGTCGGTGTGATCGACGTCGGTTCAAACTCCGTCCGTCTGGTGATTTTTGACGGTGCAGCGCGCAGTCCCGCATATTTCTACAACGAAAAGATCATGGCTGGTCTTGGTGCGGGGATGGCCGAAACGGGCCGTTTGAACCCCGAAGGCCGCCTGCGGGCATTGTCCGCGATCCGCCGGTTCGTCGCGCTGGCCAAGGGGCTAGATATTGGTCCGCTGACCGCTGTGGCGACCGCTGCCGTGCGCGAGGCCGACGACGGACCTGAATTTCGCGACGATGTGTTGCGCGAGACGGGCCTGAAAATCTGGGTGATCGACGGTCAGGAAGAAGCGCGATTGTCAGCCCAAGGCGTCTTGCTTGGTTGGCCAGGCAGCTACGGTTTGGTCTGCGACATCGGTGGGTCGTCGATGGAATTGGCTGTCCTGCTTGAAGGTCGCGTCGGGCGCCGTGTCACCTCCGGACTTGGCCCGCTAAAATTGCGTGAGATGACCAGCAAAAAGAAACGCCGTGCCTTTATCAAAGACACGGTTGCTGATTTGTTCACCCAAATGGGCGAAGAAACCGGCAAGCGGTTGTTTCTTGTCGGCGGGTCTTGGCGCGCGATTGCGCGCATTGATATGGAACGCCGCGGCTATCCATTGACGGTGCTACACGAATACCGGATGACACCGGGACGTGTGTCCAAGACATTGAAATACATAGAACAAAGCGATCTGTCGGATCTGCGCGCGCGCTGCAACATATCAGACAGCCGCATGTCATTGGTGCCCTACGCGGTCCATGTGTTGCGCGACGTAGTGGCGCGGTTCAAACCCAAGGACATTGCAATTTCCAGCTACGGCATCCGCGAAGGCATGTTGTACGAACAAATGCCCGCTGAGCTGCGCGAACGTGATCCACTGATCGAAGCCTGCCGATTTGCCGAAGCCAAAGACGCCCGTTTGCCGGGGTTCGGGCGCACGCTGTATTATTTCGTCATGCCGTTGTTTGGCCGCGCCAGCGCGCAGCGCAAACGCATCATCCGCGCCGCCTGCCTGCTGCATGATGTCAGCTGGCGCGCGCATCCCGATTACCGCCATGAAGTCGTCTTTGACAATGCGACACGCGCCAACCTTGGTGGGCTGAAACATTCTGAACGGGTGTTCCTCGGGATTGCGTTGCTGCACCGCTATACCAACAAACGTGACGGTTCGCGGTTTGAACCGCTGTTCGGTCTGCTGGACCCGAATGATCAGCGCAGCGCCGAAGTTTTGGGCAAAGCCATGCGGCTGGGCGCGATGTTGTGGATCAAAGCGGACGAACAGCCCGGAACATTGAAATACTCCGCTAAATCCGGCCAGCTTGAACTCATCCTCAAAGAGGCCGCGTCGCCGCTGTTTGGTGAAGTCGCGCGCGCGCGCCTCGACTCCCTCGCCGCGTCGCTGGGGGCGGACGTTACCGTTCGGGTCAAAGGTGCGCGGCGCGTAAAATCGGACTAAAGGTCGATACTGTCGCCATCATCGGTGCGCGGACTGTATAGCGGCGCATCAGGGCTGCGGCGAATGATGATATCACCGTTCGGCAATATCTCCGGTCGCTCATAATAGCGCACGGAATCAAGGGTTTGTATCAGGTCAAGAAACGCCGGACCCATCTCGGATGCCAGCATGTCGAGCGCTGGCTGCAATTCTTCAGCCAGCTCAGAAAAATCATCAATTGCAGGCTCCATCTCTGCGAAGATGCCACGAAATAGCAGCTTTGCGCCCTCTTCCATCAACGAAAACCCCTCGTCAATCTCGCTCTCGTCTTGGGCGGATGCAGACAATGGCAGGACAAGGCAGGCCGCGAGGATAATATGTTTCATCCGCTCAATATAGAGCGCGCAAACCGGATTCTCAACTCAAAGCGGGATGTCTAACACCACGGGGAAATGATCAGACGCTGCCAGCAAGGCCGCACACAGGTCTTTGTCAGCAAAGCATTTGGGGTCATCAAACGGGTGCATGATCGCCCATTCGGCGCCCATCGCCCGCACGCCTTTCGACACCATGATGTAATCCAGAAGGGCCGACAAAAATCGCCTGTCAGGACCAACTGTGAAACGCGCCGTCACCGGCACCGCACCAATGCGCTGGGACAACGCCATGCGCGCATGCGGATCAAACAACTGCTCACCCTCACCTTCGCCCAGCACAATTTCGACCCCGGACCGTCCGAACAATTTCTCGTATTCATCCAAACCAGGGCCGTCATTAAAGTCGCCCAAGACGATCAAATTGTCCCCTGCCGCCAGATGTGCCTCGACCCGCCGACGCAACCAGATGCACTGCGCCAATTGTTTGCGCCGGTTTGCAATTGATATCCGCATGACCTCGGCGTCCGTTTTTGCACCGTGGGGGGCTTTGGATTTGGCATGTACGCCGATCAGTCGGAAATCCGTGCCAGACGTATGCGTCACGGCGAGTTCGAGGGGAGGCTTGGACCAATGGACGTCCTCGGCTTGCGCATCCACGTCGAGATCCATCTTGATCGCGCCGTCAAAACGCGGCGCACCATCTTCGCGTGGATCGTGGCGCACATTTAACACATCGGGATCATACAGAAACAGAATTTCCTGTTGTGTATCATTGACATAGCCAATGATAGCCTTGCGCGCCCTGAGCCCGAAACGTGCGGCAAACCCTTCAAGCGCTGCTGCGCCGTCGCGCTTTGCGTGGCTGTCTGGCCCTTCGATGACCATGATACCATCTGCGTCCAATGCCGCAAAAACCGCGCCCAACGCGGCAGTCTGCTGCGCGCGTGTCACATCCCAGCGGCCCGACCAGCGGTCGTCATCGTACAAATTCCCAGCATTGTCGAAAAGGTTCGAAAACCATTCAACATTATAGGTGGCGATCTTCACGCGTTTTGACGTTCGTTAATCTCGTCCCACGCGCGGTTGATCGCAACCATCCTTTTTTCGGCCATCTTCACCGCTTCTTGCGGAACCCCGCGCGCCATCATCCGGTCAGGATGTGTATCGCGCACCAATTGCCGCCACGCCTTGCGCATGTCTGCCATTGGCGTGTTTGGGCTGACACCCAACACATCATATGGATCGCGGTCGGCATCAGGGACGAACTGCGCGCGCAGCCGTTTGAATTGCACATCGGGCAGCCCAAAAATTTGCGCCACACGGTTCAGGAATGCATCCTCATCCGGGTGATAATAGCCATCTGCAAGGGCAATATGAAACAGCCCTTCCATCAAATCACAAAAGGGCGCGGTGCGATCATCCCCATACATCGTCTTGATTTTATGGGCATAATCCTCAAACCCAGCGACGTCAGTGCGGGCAAGGTTGAACAGGCGACCTGCATTCTTTTCCTCGCCTTTGGGAATTGTAAATACTTCGCGAAAGGCGGCGACTTCATCGCGGGTGACCTGTCCGTCTGCCTTTGCCATTTTTGCGCCCAAGGCGATCACCGCAATCGCAAACGCGACAGAGCGTTCGGGCGGCGTGCGCAGGTTCGCAAAAACATCCGACAGGCTTTCGCCAGCGGTCAGCGCAGACAGCGCATCTGTTATTCGGGTCCAAATCGACATGGCGTGACTCTAACCAATTGTGCGCTGGATGTCAGAGCCGTTTTTGCATCAAAACCAGATCCATCCAACGATCAAATTTTCGGCCCACTTCCGGCAGAACCGCGACGGTTTCAAACCCAAGCGCGCTATGAAACGCCACACCTGCGGAATTTTCAGCGCTGACGCCAGCCCAAAGCGTATGAACGTCCGCGGCGCGGGCATGATCCATCAAAGCCCGCATCAACTCCCGACCCGCGCCCCGCCCCGACGCCTCAGGCGCAAGGATGATGGTGTGTTCCATCGCGTGCGCATAGCCAATTCCGCCGCGAAACTGGTCATAACTG
>JAGGNB010000207.1 GCA_017886375.1 Octadecabacter sp. | reverse complement strand
GTGTCGGTGAGTTCGGTGGAGAAGGCGACGCCGTCGGCGGTGTCGTGATCCTGCGATGGGGCGGTAACGCACTGACGACCATAAAGGCGGTCGAGGCGCGGATCGAAGAATTGCGCCCCAACCTGCCCGAGGGCGTCGAGATCGTGACCACCTATAACCGCGCAGGCGTGATCGAACGCGCCATTGAAAACCTTGCGAAAAAGCTGACAGAGGAATTCATCGTCGTCGTGCTGGTCTGTGCCGCGTTCCTTTTGCACATACGCTCGTCCCTTGTGATTGTTCTGTCTCTGCCTCTCGGCATATTTGCCGCGTTCATCATCATGAAGTTGCAAGGCGTGAACGCCAATATCATGTCATTGGGCGGGATCGCGATTGCCATTGGCGCCATGGTGGACGCGGCGATTGTGATGATCGAAGCCATGCATAGGCGGATCGAGAAGGAACCGCTGACGCCGCAAAACCGCTGGCGGATCGTGACGGAGTGCTGTGAAGAGGTCGGGCCCGCGCTGTTCTTCTCGCTCGCGATCATCGCGGTCAGCTTTCTGCCGGTGTTCGTGTTGGAAAGCCAAGAGGGCCGTCTGTTCAAACCGCTCGCCTTCACTAAAACCTATGCCATGGCCGCAGCCGCGATCTTGTCGATCACTTTGGTGCCAGTTCTGATGGGCTACTTCGTGCGTGGCCGGATAATTGCTGAACAAAAAAATCCGCTGAACCGCTTGGTGATCTGGATATACCGCCCGTTTCTGGATGCGGCTGTCGCATGGCCATGGGCGACGACACTGCTGGCCGTCTTACTTGTCGGGTCGATGGCATGGCCGCTGCAACGGATCGGGACCGAGTTCATGCCCGAGCTGAACGAGGGGGATTTCCTGTATATGCCGTCGCTTTATCCGGGCGTCTCTATCGGCAAAGCGCGTGAGGTCTTGCAACAGACAGATCGGCTTATTGCCACAGTGCCGGAGGTTTTGACTGTCCATGGAAAACTGGGCCGCGCCGATACGGCGACTGACCCAGCACCCCTGACCATGATTGAAACCACCGTACAGTTGCGGCCAGAGGACGAATGGCGCCCGGGCATGACGATGGAGGGTATCCGTGAGGAACTGGACCGTGTCGTTCAGATCCCCGGTGTGACGAACGTGTGGATTCAGCCGATCAAGAACCGGATCGACATGCTTGCGACTGGGATCAAGACACCCGTTGGTGTCAAGATTTCCGGTGCCGACCTCGCCGTTATCGAAGCCATCGGCATTGAAATTGAACAGGTCGTGGCATCGATCGACGGTACTGCCTCGGCCTACGCTGAACGTCCTGTCGGTGGGCGTTTCATCGAGATCAATGTCGATCGCGATACCGCCGCGCGCTATATGATGAGCGTTCAGAATGTTCAGGACGTCGTGCAAACCGCCATTGGCGGCATGCAAGTCTCCGAAAGCGTCGAAGGTTTGGAGCGGTTTCCGATCAACCTGCGCTATCCGCAGGAATGGCGAAATAGTCCCGAACGGTTGCGCGATCTACCTGTCGTGACACCGTCTGGTGCGCATATCCCGCTGGGAACATTGGCACAGATCGAAATCGTCGACGGCCCGAGCATGATCCGGTCCGAAAATGCGCGCCGCACAGGGTTCGTGTTCATCGACATCGCGGGGCGCGATCTGGGTGGCTACGTCAACGAAGCCCGCGCCCTGGTGGCCGAAACGGTCGACCTACCCGCCGGGTATTCAATCACGTGGTCGGGGCAATACGAATACATCGAGCGGATGCAGGAACGGCTAACGCTCGTGGCCCCGGCCACGTTGCTGATCATCACACTGATGCTGTTCATGGCCTTTAGCCGCGTGATGGAAGTGGCGATCATCCTTGCAGCTTTGCCGGTCGCGCTTGCCGGCGGCGTCTGGTTCATCTGGTATCTCAGCTTTGATATTTCGGTCGCTGTATTGGTCGGTTTTATCGCGCTCGCGGGAGTGGCTGTTGAAACGGCAATCGTCATGCTGCTCTACCTCAACCTCGCGTGGGAAAAGCGCAAGAAAGTTGCCGTGCAGGAACGCCGCAGCCTGACGTCTATGGATGTGGAGGAAGTCGTGTTTGAGGGCGCATTGCTGCGTGTGCGCCCTAAGGTGATGACCGTCGCGACAATCTTCGCAGGCCTGATCCCGATCATGTATGGCCACGGCACCGGGTCCGAGATTATGCAGCGGATCGCTGCGCCAATGGTCGGCGGCATGGCCACGGCGACATTGCTGACGTTGCTGGTGATCCCATCCATCTTCGTGATCTGGAAACGCTTTGCCCTCAAACGGGTCAACCGCGAACTGGTGGCAGAACTAAGCGAACCCACAGAAAATTACCCCAATGCGGTTCCCGGCGAATGATCGCCGGGGCCCATACGACGCAACCCAGACAGGAGAATTCCATGCGTACGACACTCACTCTGATCTCAACACTCATTTTGTCTTCAACGGCGGCTTTCTCCCAAAGCACTGATCATTCGACGATGGATCATGGCAGCATGACGATGGACGAAACGATCATCGAAGGCGCTGTTCACGCCGAGGCAGTTGTCAATTCATTTGGCGACGGTACCGTCAACGTCAGCCACGGTCCGATCCCTGAAATTGGCTGGCCAGCGATGACGATGGATATGCCGTTGATGGAGGGCGCGGAAATGATGGGCGAGATCGTTGATGGCGACACCGTCACCATGATGTTGGTCAAAGGCGACGACGGAATGTACTCCATCGGGGCCTTGATGGCCGGTATGTAAAAAAAGGGGTCTGGGCATTACCTATGCCCCGACCCTCAACACTGAGTTGATAAGCTGCGATATTTTCGCCTATCGCATCATTCTGTAAGTTGCAGTGCCAGCATCCAGATACCCATCTTCTATAGGTTTATCGGCGGCGTGGTCACCGATGTAAGTCCCGCCGTTGCTATCAAGATCAAGGCAACCGCTACGATTTCGATTAGGATAGATCGCTTTAAATGGGTCGCTGACGACGTACCCCCTTTCTCAAGTGCTGGAACGAGGCGCCATTTGTTATGCGCGGCAAGGCCCATCAATCCCGTAACGAAAGCAACCTTCGTCAGAAGAACCCATCCATAGGCGGTTGTGAACAAAGCAGTAATTGATCCAACCATCAGCCACGCGAATGTCATACCGACGAGGACAAGGACAGTGACCGTTGCAGACGCGATCTTGCCAAAACGGTGCAGGAGGGTAGAGGCATCTTTGTGCTCGGCGACACGATACAGCGGGATAAGGGCCGCAATCCAAAACGCAGCGACAAGCAAATGAACTGTCAGCAAGCTTGCCAATATCCAGCGCGGATCAGCGAGCGAGTGGCCAATAAATGTGTAGGAAACAGCCATCAGCAGGGCCCCGACAAGGGCAATGCCAATACAGACAATCCCCTCGATGAAAATTGCCAAAACCAGAAACGCGCCAACACCGCGCCATTTCGCTACCGTGCCGAGCGGGCTGTCCCAGACAAATCCGAGCATCATCGCATCGGTGGCACCATCCAGTCCCATGCCTGAAATCCGCGCCGCCCGGATACCGAACCGAAGTGCGAGAACGGCAATACCCACCAACACTGCAACAAAAGTAATCTTCCGGGCGAGGCGCAAAACATCAACCGGTGCCGCACGGAAAGCCAACATAAATAACGGGCCGCCCATTGCCAGCAAAGCAGCCGCATAATCTGCCGACTTCGCCATGATCGCAAGGACGGCCCAGCCGTCTATTGGTGCAAGTCCCTCCATGCCTTAGTCAGCAACCGTAAAGCCGAACGTACCTTGCATCGGATGTCCGTCAGCGGACAGGCCACGCCATTCGACAGTGTAGACCCCCGCAGATAACTCGGCGACCGGCACTGCGCGGAATGCGGTTACAAGATCAAGCCCGGTTTCGCGCTCGATGGAGATGTCACCGTCCGAACCGGTCAGAAAAATCGCCGTTACACGCATCGGATCGTCAAAACGCATTTCGATGACGTCAACCGTTTCAACGGTCGCCTCATTTGCAGGCGTCGTTTCTTCGGACTTTGAATGCGCTGACGCGCCAGTCGCCAGTGCGATTGCAGCCGCGAAGGCAAGGATACTATTTTTCATCTTTGAGACTCCATTGCATCATGGCGATCGCGAATTTCCTGCGGCCATGTTGATTTGATATAGCTGAGCGCGGCGATGATGTCTGCGTCGGTCAGGATGCCGTCATAGGCGGGCATGTTTGATGCATAATCAGGATCACCGATCAGTTCTGCCAGCCCATATTTGGTCAGTCGGAACAGGGTGTCCCCGTCGTGGTGCCAGGTATGGCCGGTGGCGTCGTGAGGGGGCGCAGGCAACTTGCCATCCGGTCCCGGCG
>JAGGNB010000185.1 GCA_017886375.1 Octadecabacter sp. | reverse complement strand
CAAAACCAACACCGCGATTCACCTCTATGGCAAAGCCGACGCCAAACCGGGGCGCAAGATGGGTCACATAAACAACGTGACCGGATCATCCAGCTAAACCCGTCTTTGCTTCAAAAATATCCCGGGGGAGGCGCAAAGCGGCGGGGGCAGCGCCCCCTTTGCCTGCACACCGCGCCCGCAGTCTTCTACTGCAACCCCAGCATCACGCCGCTCAACGTCAGGTCCGGATCAAATTGACCGTCCTGCAAAAACGCCATCGCTTGGCGCATCACCAACGGATTGTTCATCATGAACGTATGGGTCACGGGCAAGGTCAAGTGATCCGTCATTCCGTCCAGCCGCGTCGATGCGACACTCACTTTTCCATCATCCGGTCCCTCAATCAGGCTTGAATAATACGCATTCAACGACCGGTCTCCCGCGATGATCCCCAAATCAAACCCCGGCCACGGCAGACTTAGCGGCGCACCATCTTGCTGCGCTTCCTCGGTGCTCAATTCCATACCCGCAGGCCCATTGAGCCATTCAAACGGCTCCAAATCCCCAAGAATATCAACCAGTTGCGATCCATCATTCGGCGGCCCCATCATCACGACACGACCCATCAAATCGGGGCGTTCATCGGCCAAGTAAACCCGCACCAAAATGCCACCCATGGAATGGGTCACGAAATGCACCCGCCTGTTGCCACAGGCTGCGACCGCTTGCGGCACGTTTTCTGCCACCAACGTCTGAATGTCCGCACTGGTTGACGGATACCCATTGTTGACGACCATGTAGCCGTCCAACTCTAGCAGCTCTTGCAGCGCCAAAAACGACGTCTCTGTGCGCGCCAAACCGTGCAACAACACAACGCAGTCTTCCGCCGCCGCCGAAATCGGCGCGACCATCAACCAAATTGCGGTAAGAATCTGTTTCATGCGCCCTACATAGGCGATCTGTGCGAATTGGTAAGGTCTGGCTTGCCTGACTTTTCGCCACAGGCCAGTGTGCGCCTATGAAAACACGCTCCTCCTTCATCAGACTGGCAGCACGCGCCATCATTTTGCACGACGACCGGCTCTTGTTGGTGAACGCCTTTAAAGGCCGCGACGATTTGTGGTGCGCACCTGGGGGCGGGGCTGAACCGCACCAAAGCCTGCCAGAAAACCTCGCCCGCGAAGTGTTTGAGGAAACGGGGCTGACGGTCGACGTCGGCGCACCATGTCTTGTGAACGAATTTCACGACCCGAATGGCACCTTCCACCAAGTCGAAATGTTCTTTCGTTGCACGCTGATGGCCGGAACATTGGACTCTGCGTGGCAAGATCCCGAAAAGATCGTGACGCAGCGGCGATGGGTGACGCGCGATGAATTGGCAGCGCTGACGGTACGGCCAAAATCACTGGCGGGTGTGGCTTGGGGCGAAACCGGCGCGCTGGTCTATGACCCCCTCGAACCGATCTTGCCGTGAATGCAAAAAGGGCGCCCCGATTGGGACGCCCTTCTTTAGGCTGATAGACTTCACAGCTCTCGTCGTTTCTTCGAAACAACTGCCGCTGCGCGGTCTTAGTCACTTTTCCTTGCGGAAAGAGTGACTTACATCATTCCGCCCATGCCGCCCATGTCGGGCATGCCGCCGCCGCCGCCAGCGCCTTCTTTGGCGGGCTTGTCGGCAACCATGGCTTCTGTCGTGATCAGCAGACCAGCAACCGATGCCGCGTCCTGCAATGCAGTACGGACAACTTTCGCGGGGTCAATAACGCCGAACTTGAACATGTCGCCATATTCTTCGGTCTGCGCGTTAAAGCCGAACTTCAAATCGCTGCTTTCGCGGATTTTGCCAGCAACAACAGATCCGTCAACACCGGAGTTTTCGGCAATCTGACGCAATGGAGCTTCCAAAGCCTTACGAACGATATTGATACCGATCGTCTGGTCAGGGTTCGCACCCTCAAGGCCGTCCAGCGATTTGCCAGCTTGCAGCAAAGCAACACCACCACCAACAACGATGCCTTCTTGAACCGCAGCGCGTGTCGCGTTCAGTGCGTCGTCGACGCGGTCTTTACGCTCTTTCACTTCGATTTCGGACATGCCGCCGACGCGGATAACAGCAACGCCGCCTGCCAGTTTGGCAACACGTTCTTGCAGCTTCTCTTTGTCGTAATCGGATGTTGTTTCTTCGATCTGGTTACGGATCTGAACAACACGTGCTTCGATTTCAGCTTTTGCGCCTGCGCCATCGATGATTGTTGTTTCATCTTTGGTGATCGCGATACGCTTGGCGGAACCCAGCATGTCGATTGTGACATTTTCAAGCTTCATGCCAAGGTCTTCGGAAATCACCTGACCACCGGTCAAGATTGCGATGTCCTGCAACATGGCTTTACGGCGATCGCCGAAACCAGGTGCCTTAACAGCTGCAATTTTCAGACCGCCACGCAGTTTGTTCACAACGAGTGTCGCAAGGGCTTCGCCCTCAACGTCTTCCGAAATGATCAAAAGTGGCTTGCCGGACTGGATTACTGATTCAAGCAGTGGAACCATTGGCTGAAGCGACGACAGCTTCTTTTCGTGCAGCAGGATAACCGCATCTTCCAGCTCAACCGTCATTTTGTCAGGGTTGGTGACAAAATAAGGTGACAGGTAACCGCGGTCGAACTGCATGCCTTCAACAACATCAGTCTCTGTGTCGAGGCCTTTGTTCTCTTCGACGGTGATAACACCCTCATTGCCGACTTTTTGCATTGCGTCAGCAATCTGGCGACCGATTTCGGCCTCACCGTTCGCAGAAATCGTACCAACCTGTGCGACTTCGTCGCTGTCGGACACGTCACGTGCTGCAGCCTTGATGGCTTCAACAACTTTGGCAGTCGCGAGGTCGATGCCGCGCTTCAGATCCATTGGGTTCATGCCAGCGGCGACAGATTTCATGCCTTCGCGGATGATTGCTGCGGCCAGAACAGTCGCAGTTGTTGTACCGTCACCAGCTTCGTCGTTCGTGCGGCTGGCAACTTCTTTAACCATCTGCGCGCCCATGTTCTCGAACTTGTCTTCAAGTTCGATCTCTTTGGCGACAGACACACCGTCTTTGGTGATCCGTGGTGCGCCGAAAGATTTTTCCAGCACAACGTTACGACCCTTTGGGCCAAGCGTGACTTTAACCGCGTCTGCAAGGATGTTGACACCCTTGAGCATGCGATTGCGGGCGTCGGTCCCGAATTTTACGTCTTTAGCAGCCATGATTTAGCTCCTTTGAAATATTGTGAATTTGCGAATATGGATCAGTCCGATTAGGACAGGATGCCCATGATGTCGCTTTCTTTCATGATCAGCAGTTCTTCACCGTCGAGGGTGATTTCTGTGCCGGACCATTTGCCAAACAACACTTTGTCGCCCGACTTTACGCCCATTTCGATCAGCTCGCCGCTGTCTTTGCGCAGGCCTTCGCCGCACGCAATAACTTCGCCCTCAGCGGGCTTTTCTTTGGCAGCATCTGGAATGATAAGGCCGCCAGCGGTCTTTTCTTCGCCTTCGGTGCGACGCACCAGAACGCGGTCGTGAAGCGGTTTGAAAGCCATGTGAATAGCTCCTTGCTTATAGATTTCAATTCTTTGCCCCCCACAGAATTAACCTGTTCAGGGCCATTAGCACTCACACCATGCGAGTGCTAGCAACGGTTAGGTAAGGACCTCAACCGAACCTGTCAACAGGGCAATCGGTGGATTTTTACACGGTCGCTAACGCCGCGGCGAAACCGCGCCGTTACAATCCCACGCCTGTGTCATCGCATCAACTTGCCCAGCCGCGGCAGTCGCCCTAGATTGCCCGCACCCCATCAGGAGTTTTTAATGATCCGCCTTTTCGCACTCGCCGCCCTGACCCTACCGTCCCTGATTTTGCCGTCACTGGCCCATGCCCTGTGCAACGCAGACGGAATCGAAACGCTGATGGCCCCTGCCGATCTTGCGGACCTAAACGATGTCGCTGCGGCCACACCGTATGGGCAAGGCCTCTACTGGTCGGCGCAAAAAGGCGACGTTGAACTGTCGATCATCGGCACGATGCATCTGGCGGATCCACGCCACGCCAACCTGCGCACGCGGGCCGCGCCGCAACTGGAACGCGCCGACATATTGCTGGTCGAAGCCACGCTGGAAGACCAAAACGCGATGCAGGTGAATATGGCGCAAAACCCCGAAATGATGACAATCAACGACGGCCCGACCCTGCCCGACCAATTGGACCCTGACACATGGGCGCAGATTCGCGACGCCGCAGCCTTGCGCGGCGTGCCCGGCTTTATCGCCGCCAAGATGCAGCCGTGGTTTTTGTCGATGACATTGGCGATTGCGCCCTGCGCGATGGCGTCGATGATGGCTGGCGAACTGGGGCTCGACGGGTTGTTGATGGAAGACGCCGCCGCCCTGAACGTCCCCGTGATGGCGCTTGAACCGTGGCAGGACACGTTGGCACTGCTGTCATCAGGTACGTTTGATGAACAGATTGATGCGCTGCGTTACAGCGTGATTGATCCCGACATTCAGGACGCCCTGATCACCTCGCTCGTCACGTCCTACTTCGCCGAGGAAACCGCGTATGGCTGGCACATTGGCCGCTACCTGACCGATCATATGCCGAACATGGACCTCGCGCTGTTTGACGCCCAAATGGCCGAACTTGAAGAAAGCCTGCTCAACAACCGCAATCGCGCATGGATTCCCGTGATTGAGAACGCAGCAGCGTCCCATGACCAGATATTCATCGCCTTCGGTGCGGCGCATCTGATCGGGGATCAGGGCGTTTTGAACCTGCTTGAGGGTAATGGCTGGACCATCACCCGCCGTTGATCGCGACCTAAACGTCACCCCAATCGTCCAGACCGGCTTTGCCCGCAACACTCAGCCCGTAAACGCCGCGCTCAACCCGCGTGAACCATTTGTAATGATCGTCCGCCATGATCCGCGTCGCACCCGGAACCTCGGTCCATTCGGCAACCTTCGCGCCCTTGCTCGCGCCATGTACCGCCAGAAACCGCGCGCATTTCAGCGCGTCTTGGCGATAGCCGGTGACGATGCCGTGGCGCGTGGCACCGCCCTCGTTCGGATCACCTTCAAGGCGATCAAATGCCCGCAGCAACGCCTTTTTCTTCTTCTTTAACTTGCGCGCCGCATAGGGCCCCGGATCGGCCAGCGCCTCGACAAATCCATCGCGCAAACGCACCGTCAACACGCCCAGCCCCAACCGGCGCGCCAGTTTCACGTTGGATCGCAGCGCCTTATCCTTGCCGCCCGCAGGCACCGCGACATAGACTTCATCTGTCACCGCAAGCCGCTCAATTCCTTGATGAAATAACGCCAGTGAAAACCCCAGCTTCAGTTCGACGACCACCACATCATCGCCGCGCCGCCCAACAACATCCGCCGCCCCGACCTCACCCTTAACGGCGTACCCCTGCCGCGTCAGATGCGCTTTTACGGGGCCGTATAGATCTGCTTCGCGCGGTTTTCTCATGACGCGCAGGATAACAACATTTACACGGCCAAACCAAGCCAGCAAACTGGCATCATGACAGACATGTTGACCCGCGATGACATCAACGCCTTTTGCGCGACTCTGCCGCTTGCGACCCACGTGGTCCAATGGGGCAATTCGGATGTCTGGAAAGTTGGTGGCAAATTGTTCGCGGTCTGCGGCTGGAATGGCGGTAAACCTGCGGTGACGTTCAAAGCCTCGCCCATTGCGTTCGAAGTGCTGCCCGACATGGGCGGCATACGCCCCGCGCCGTATTTTGCATCGCGCGGCATGAAATGGCTGCAAGACACCCGCGATCCTGGCCTGTCGGGCAGCGAACTCAAGACCCACATCACCCATTCCCACGCGATGGCCATCGCGGCCCTCACTAAGAAAAAGCGCGCAGAACTGGGGCTGTGACCCCCTTTAGACCACATAAGCGCCATGCGTTTGCAGATGGTGACAACGCGCAAGCCTGCGTTTATAACGCCCCAAAATACACCCCCTGATAGGCGTTTAGACATGACCACATTCGTTTTTGGCCACAAGGCCCCCGACACTGATTCCCTTGGTTCCGCACTGATTTGGACATGGTTCCTCAACCACACCGGCATCGACGCCGCGGCCAAACTGCTTGGCACCCCCAACACCGAAGCCGTGTTTGTTGCAAAGCGTTGGGGGTTTGTGCAGCCTGACATTATCTCAGACGTTGCTGACGACCAGCCTTGCGTTATCGTGGACACCAACAACCCTGCCGAATTGCCTGCCAATATCAACAGCGCAGACATCACCGCGATAATTGACCACCACAAACTGGTCGGCGGTCTGGAAACCAAAGGCCCGATCGACATCACGATCCGCCCGCTCGCCTGCACCGCAACCTTGATGTATTCCCTGATGGGCGACCACGCCGCACATATGCCCGACAACATCAAAGGCCTGATGCTGTCGTGTATCTTGTCGGACACCCTTGCGTTCCGCTCCCCGACGACGACAGACACCGACCGCGATCTGGCAGTGGCGTTGGCCGCGCAACTGAACCTTGCAATCGCAGATTACTCGGCTGAAATGTTCGCCGCAAAATCCGATGTCTCTGCGTTTTCGGACGCGGAACTGCTGCGCATGGACAGCAAAGAATTCACCGTAGACGGCACCAAATTCCGCGTCTCGGTTCTGGAAACCACCGCGCCTGCAATCGTTTTGGATCGCAAAGCGTCGATCATGGAAACAATGACGACCGTGGCGTCTGAGGATGGCGTTGATCAAGTCCTCCTCTTTGTGGTCGATATCCTCAACGAACAGGCCACCATGCTGATCCCCAATGATCTGACCAAGACCGTCGCGGAAAAATCCTTTGGCGTGGTCGTGTCCGGCGACAACGTCATCCTGCCCGGCGTGATGAGCCGTAAGAAACAGATCATTCCTTCACTTAAGGTCTAATCGTTAGAAATTCGTAAAAAGGGCGCCGATCATCTGATCCGGCGCCCTTTTTTTCTGCGGCTGCGGTATGTACAGGGTGTGTACGCGGTGTGCACAGCTTGTGCCTGCGATGTGACACTTAAGAATAGGTAAACCCATGCCCTCAATCGTTAACACCTTCGCTGAAATTTCCGATCAATATGACGTCGCTTTTGTGGACCTTTGGGGCTGCATGCACAACGGTATCACGCCGTTTCAGGCATCGGTTGACGCGATGCAAAGCTACCGCGAACGCGGCGGCAAAGTGGTGTTGGTCACGAATTCCCCGCGTCCGTGGGACAGTGTTGCACAACAGCTTTTGGACATGGGAATGGCGCCCTGCTGGGATGCCATCGCGACCAGTGGTGACAGTGCGCGCGCCGCAATGTTTCGCGGATTTGTCGGCTCGAAAATCTGGTTCATGGGGGAAACACCACGCGACGACGATTTCTTTAAACCGTTGAGTATTATTGACAATCCAGTGGACATCCAAAAGGTCCCGTTGGATCAAGCCGACGGAATTGTGTGCTGCGGCCCTTTTGATACCCAAGCCGACCTCGACGTGAACCGGCCCGAATTTCTGTATGCCAAAACCAAGGGTCTGAAACTGCTCTGCGCCAATCCCGACATCATCGTAGATCGCGGCGAAAGCCGTGAATGGTGCGCCGGCGCATTGGCCGCGCTGTATACTGAAATGGGCGGTGAGAGCCTGTATTTCGGCAAGCCGCATCCGCCGATCTACGACCTCGCCCGCCGACGGTACGCTGCGTTAACGGATTCGATGTCCGACCCGCGTATTATCGCCATAGGGGACGGGATTCGCACCGACATCCTCGGCGCGCAACAAGAAGACATCGACAGTCTGTTCATCACCGGCGGTTTGGCGGCAGCGGAAACCAAGACCGTGACACAGCCGGACAAAACGGCATTAAGTATCTATATTGAAACAGAAAAAGTGACACCGACCCATTCAATCGGCTTTCTGCGATAGGTTAAGAATGTCTTGACTTATGCTGCATCCGCAAAGTAATAAAATTACAACCTATGTAACGTAGAAGAATTTTTATTACCTGATGGATGAAAACATGCTCGACAATGCCCCCCGCGGAACCATCTGCATTGAAGACATCGAAATCGGCATGACGCGGTCGTTGCGCAAAGTCATCACCGACCGCGACATCGAACTGTTTGCTGAAATCTCGACCGATCATAACCCGGTCCATCTGGATGATGATTACGCCCGCGACACCATCTTTGAGGGTCGCATCGCCCACGGCATGCTGACGGCGGGCCTCATCTCTGCCGTGATTGGCGAACAACTGCCCGGTCATGGCACCGTCTATCTTGGTCAAACCCTTAAATTCTTGGCCCCCGTCCGCCCCGGCGACATGGTTGAGGCGATTGTAAAAGTCACCGATATGGACATCGCAAAACGCCGCGTCACCATGGAAACCTATTGCGAAATTGACGGTAAAAAGGTTCTCAAGGGCGAAGCGATCGTTATGGCGCCGTCGCGTAAATTCGACTGATAACAGGGCTGGCTTGAACCTTGCGCGCGGGCGGGCTACGCAAGCCCATGCACATCATACGTGACCCAGATTTCATTGCACAAAACGACCGTGGCGCGGCTGCGGCCATCGGTAATTTTGACGGCGTTCATCTGGGCCATCAAGCCGTTATCGACCTGACCCGCAGCATCGCGAACGGCGCGCCCTTGGGCATCTTGACGTTCGAACCACATCCACGCGACTACTTTGCCCAAATGTCGGATCAGGTCGCCACACCGTTCCGTCTGATGAATGCAGCGTCCAAGGCCAATCGCCTTGAAAAATTGGGGGTTGCGCGTTTGTACGAGGTGCCGTTCAACGACGCCCTTGCCGCCTTGACGCCAGAAGAATTTGCGCAAACCATCATCGTTGATCGCCTTGGGTTGACCCATGTTGTCGTTGGTTCTGACTTTTGTTTTGGCAAAGATCGCGCTGGCAATGCCACCAGTTTGAAGGCCTTTGGGGCGGCAATGGGGTTCGGTGTCACCATCGCACCGATGCTCGCGACAGCCGCGGGCGATGTGTCCTCCACTGCAATCCGCAAAGCGCTTGCCGATGGATCCCCGCGCATCGCGGCTGAAATGCTCGGCCATTGGCACCGCATCGACGGGCCGGTTATTACGGGTGAGCAGCGCGGGCGTGACCTAGGGTATCCCACGGCCAACATGTCTATAGACGGGCTGCATCCGCCAAAATTTGGTGTCTATGCCGTGAAAGTTGACGTGCTCGAAGGTCCGCACAAGGGCAGCTACAATGGTGCAGCCTCCATCGGTGTGCGCCCGATGTTTGGGGTGAATGTGCCCAACTGCGAAACCTATCTATTTGATTTCTCAGGCGATCTATACGGAACCCAGCTCAGCGTTGCCTTGGTCGACTACCTGCGCGGTGAAGAAAAATTTGACGGGCTAGAGGCACTGATCACCCAAATGGACGCCGATTGCGTCCGCGCACGGGCGATCCTGTCCAATGTCTGATCCGATTGATCGCAGCGACATTCGGGCCGAATTCTGGTCCCATGTTCCGCTGTCAAAAATGACCAAGCCTGAGTGGGAAGCGTTGTGCGATGGCTGCGGTAAATGCTGCCTGAATAAGCTTGAAGACGAAGACACCGGCGACGTCGTCATGACCCGCGTCGCGTGCAAGTTGCTTGACGATTCGACGTGCCAGTGCAGTCTTTATCCCAAGCGGCACAATTACGTCCCCGAATGTATCGTGCTCACACCAAAAACTATCGAAGATAACATGTATTGGCTGCCACAAACCTGCGCCTACCGCCTTGTCTTTGAGGGAAAAAACCTGTTCCACTGGCATCCGCTGGTGTCCGGAGATGCGCAATCTGTGCATGACGCGGGCGTGTCTGTCCAAGGCCTCACGGTGAGTGAGGCAAGCATCCCAGACGACGAATGGGAAGATCACATCATTGAGGAGCCACTCTAAATGTTTTTCGCCTCCGACAACTCCGGCCCTGCCCATCCAAAAGTGATGGACGCCATGATGCGCGCCAACGAAGGCTATCGATTTGGCTATGGCGCGGACCCCGAAATGGACCGCGTCCGCACAATGGTTCGCGATCTGTTTGAGGCACCGGAGGCGGCAGTTTATCTGGTCTCCACAGGCACAGCCGCAAACTCGATCGCTTTGGCAACATTGACGCAGCCTTGGGAAACGATTTTCTGCACCAAGCTGTCCCATATCAACGAAGACGAATGTAACGCGCCCGAATTTTACAGCGGTGCAAAACTTACGATGGTGGCAGACGAAAACGCCAAGATGACGCCCGCGACTTTGCGCGCGGCGATGGCGGCAGAAGAAAACCGCGGCGTCCACGGACCACAACGTGGGCCCGTGTCGATCACGCAAATCACTGAAAAAGGGACTGTTTATACGATTGCTGAGTTGGAAGCCCTCACAGCCGTCGCAAAAGAATTTGGCGTTACCACCCATCTGGACGGGGCACGCTTTGCCAATGCCATCATCACGCTGGGCTGCACACCTGCGGAAATGACGTGGAAAGCTGGCATTGATTGTGTCTGTTTTGGCGGCACAAAGAATGGGCTGATGGGCGTCGAGGCCGTTGTGTTTTTCGACCCCAGTCATGCTTGGGAATTTGAATTGCGCCGCAAACGCGGGGCACATCTGGCGTCAAAACACCGCTACCTGTCCGCACAGATGGAAGCCTATCTTGAGGGCGATCTTTGGCATGAACTGGCGGGCATGGCCAACGCATCCGGCCAGCGTTTAGCCGACGGGTTGCGCAAATCCAATGTTGTGACGTTCCCGTTTGAACCCGAAGCCAACTTGATGTTCTTTGAAGCCCCGCGCGGATTGCACAAAAAGGTGCAGGCGGCGGGCGCGCAGTACTACGTCATGG
This sequence comes from Octadecabacter sp., assembly GCA_017886375.1. GTDB lineage: Bacteria > Pseudomonadota > Alphaproteobacteria > Rhodobacterales > Rhodobacteraceae > Octadecabacter. The sequence goes on along the minus strand of JAGGNB010000185.1, from coordinate 5,950 downwards.
GATCACTGGACGGGGACGACGATGAACCCGTGATGGGCCGTTTGGTGTGCGATTGGTCCGTTGGTTTTGACGGTGTGGATGCGTTTCTCGAGGCCCTAAAGAACTGATGCGACTTCATCGACATGGGTCAATGGCACCATGTGCCCCGCACCTGCAATTGTATGTCGACGGGCGCCCGGCATCCGCGCCGTTAACCCGTCGATTATCGCAGGCATAATCGCCTGACTATCGCCGCCATCAATCAGATCAACAGGGCATGTGACGTCACCCAAACGCGCAAGAACGCCGTGAATGTCGTGTTCGATTGTCGAGGCGGCGGCAGGGATCAGATGAATCTGTGCCATCACTGTAGCGCGCCGGCGGTCCGACAAATCGCCCCCGCGCGCCGCCAGCCGCCGCAAACATCACAGGTTCGATCAGGGTTACGCGGGACACCAAATCAGGGCGTTCAACTGCCAACCGCAAAGCCACAGTAGCGCCAAACGAATGGCCGATAATGTGCGTCGGACCATGCAAAAGTGCTGCCGCGACTGCCGTTGCATCCGAATGGTAGTCGGTGCCAGCCCACGGCGCACTGCGACCATGGCCAGGCAAGTCAAAGAACACATCATGCGCGGGCGCCAGCTTCGCCGCCAGCGGCATCAGTGTTTCATGATGGGCGAGCGAGCAATGGATCAACAGCCGCGCGGCGTCGGCCTCACCTTTTTCAACCACCCAAATTTCGTGCCCCGCAACGTCGCGCAGCAATCAGAAATCACCTGCAAGGTGGCGATCCAGATCGTCTAGACGGTCCTGGCCCCAGAACCGCTCATCCGTGTCCGTGATAAAGAACGGCGCGCCGAACGCGCCTTTAGCAACGGCCTCTTCGAGGTTGGCGCTGTAGGTTTCAGCCCCGCTCAACAGCCCGCTGTCCGCCAATGCCGGATCAAATCCGGCCTCTTGCAAACAAGCGCGGATCACGTCGTCTTCGGCGATGTTTTTCTCATCTGCCCAGCAACTGCGCGTCAACGCATTGACCAGTTTGCCCACGTCGCCGCCAGCAGCTTGCGCGGCAATGATTGCATACGAAGACGGTGCGGGGTTGGTCGGCCAGAACGCTGGTTTTTGGTTCAACGGAAGCCCAGCAACAACGGCGCGGCGACGCATATCTTGCAGACGATATTCTTGGCGGTTGGGGTGGCGGTCTTTGGGGGGAATGCCGCCTGTGCGGCCAAAGAGCCCCATGATGTCGACGGGCTTATATGTGATCGTCGCACCATGTTTTTTCGCAATCGATTCAAGCTGGGTGCCACTGAGATAGGTGAACGGGGAAATCGTGGCAAAAAAATAGTCGATATGTGGCATTTGGCTCTCCTAAAGTCGCGCTCATTTGTTGGAGCGACCCTACGGACGTGCTACCCCGTGTCAACTTCCGCGATTCTATTACATTGGGACCAGCTGCACATGCCTAACCTGATCGAACCGAAGCTCATTTCCGGCAACGCCAACATGCCTTTGGCCACAGCCGTTGCAAAACGAATGTCCATGCACCGCGGCATCAACGTCGGATTGGTCGACGCGCGGGTCGAACGGTTCAACGACGGTGAGATTTTCGTTGAAGTCTACGAAAACGTGCGCGGCGAGGACATGTTCATAATCCAGCCCACATCAAACCCTGCCAACGACAACTTAATGGAATTGTTGATTATTTCAGATGCTTTGCGCCGTTCTTCCGCGGCCCGTATCACCGCTGTGATCCCCTATTTCGGCTATGCCCGCCAAGACCGTCGATCAAAGGCCCGCACGCCGATCACCGCAAAACTGGTCGCGAACATGCTGGTCGAATCCGGGATTGAACGGATTCTGACGCTTGATTTGCACGCGACACAGATCCAGGGCTTTTTCGATATTCCAGTGGATAACTTGTACGCGAGCCCAATTTTTGCGCTGGATGCGATGCACCACTTCAAAGGTAAGATGGATGATGTGATGGTCGTTTCACCTGACGTCGGCGGTGTGGCGCGGGCGCGTGATTTGGCACAGCGCATTGGCGCACCACTTTCTATTGTCGACAAGCGCCGTGGAAAACCGGGCGAAGTCGCTGAAATGACGGTTATTGGTGACGTTGCGGGCCGCACCTGTCTGATCGTGGACGACATCGTCGACACCGCTGGCACGCTGTGCAAAGCAGCTGAAGTATTGATGGAACATGGCGCAAAGGAAGTGCATTCCTATATTACCCACGGCGTATTGTCAGGACCAGCGATCGAACGGGTCAGCAATTCGGTTATGAAAAACCTCGTGATTACGGACACGATCCAGCCGACAGCCGCTGTAAAGGCATGTAAAAACATTCGGATTGTGCCGACGGCACCAATCTTTGCACAGGCAATCTTGAACACGTGGAACGGGACATCGGTGTCGTCACTGTTTGATCACAAGACGCTGCAACCAATCTATGAAGGCATGTATTCGGGCCTGTAATCTAGGCTGTTCGCATATGGCAAACGCCTAGTACAATTCCCACTCATCCGCTTGCCGCAATTCACCAATCGCCTGCCACGCAACGCGGACACGGGCGATTTTGGTGTCGCCCCATGTCCGAAACACAATGACAAAGCCGTCCTCAGTGATGTCTTCGGCTTGAACGTCGGCGCGGGCGTTTGTCTGGCTCGCGATGTCCCACATCGACAAATTGACCTGCAAGATAGGTGCTGCGCGAAAGCTTTCGGAAAATTCGACATGCGCACGGATTTGGCGCGCGCCGTCGCCCGTCCACATGACCCCGTCATGTTCAAAATCGGAAAACAGGACCACATCGCCGTGATCCACCCCAATCAAATGATTTCGCAATCTTTTCATGTCGTACCGTCAGCCCGCAGGGGCCATATCCATCCACATTCAACAATAGATGCAAAAGGCGAAAGAAATAAGTCCAACTTGTGGCGACCCATTATTTTGATGGGGCTAAGATTGGGCGTGGCCCCGCAATCGCATAATCAGCGGGATCAGCAGCAGCAGCATCACCGCCCCCATCAAGAACGGCGCGCCAGGCAGATAGAGGCCATTGTCGTCGACAAAAACCTCAAACACGCCGGTCACAACCAACGGCGCGAGGAACGCAGCGATTGAGGCCAGCGACGCGATCACGCCCTGCACTAACCCCTGTTGGTTTTCGTCTACCATGTTCGACGCCATAGCCGTCATCATCGGCGGCGATAAATCCGAGAGGGCCGCAAACACCAACACAATGATCAGCCCTGTCACGGTTGAAATCAGGCCAAATCCGATGAACCCGATCAATGCGGACACCATGCCGAGCTGCAGGGTACGGAACTCTCCGAAACGGGTGATCAGGACAGGCATCAGGCCGCCTTGGACGCCAGCCAGCAAAATTCCGTATCCCGCCAGAGACATACCGATCAGCAACGTCGACCAGTCAAACAATTCGCGGGTGAAAAACGCCCAGAGCGTCGGGTAAACCATATTGGCAAATTCAAACACGAACAGGCAGATCAGCGGGATGGCGAGGCCGGGAATTTTGAACGCAGCAATGATCGCATTGAACGGGTTGAGGTCGCGCCGACCGAAGCGGCGGCGTTTGGCAGGTGCAAGGCTTTCGGGCAAAACAAACAATCCAAACAATACGTTAGACGCCGACAGCACGGCGGCAATCCAGAACGGTGCAGAGATGTGCCATTCAGCGGCGATCCCCCCGATGGCGGGGCCAAGCACGAAACCGATGCCAAATGCAGCCCCCACCATGCCAAACCGCGCGGCGCGTTCTTTCGGGGTGGAAATGTCGGCGATGTAGGCTGTCGCTGTGGTGTAGGTCGCGCCTGCAACCCCCGCGAGGATGCGCCCGATCAGCAGCACCCAGTACACCCCTGCCAGCGCCATGATGACATAGTCCACAGCCAGCACAGCCAAGGCCAGAAGCAAGACAGGTTTGCGCCCGTAAGCGTCGGAAAGACTTCCGATAATTGGCGCGAAGATGAACAAAGCACCCGCGTAAGAGGCCATCAAGATACCGCCCCATAACGCGCCCTCACCAGTGCCGGACGCGCCCACACGTTCCATCAGATCAGGCATGATCGGGAACACGATGCCAATGCCGATCGCGTCGATGGTCAGGGTCATCAAGATGAAAAGGTAGGCGCGGTTTTGCATCTGGCTAAATGACGCGTTTGGGGTCCGTCTGGCAAGTGCGAAAAGGGTGGCATACTGACACCCTCGTGTCAGCAGATCGAAAACCCAAGACGCGTGAATAACCGAAGTTTTGACGGTTTTGTACAAAACACAAAGCAGGTTTGACGGTTTTGTACAAAAGTCTTTGGTAAGGGTTTGGTAAGATTTCGGCGGCGTGGGACGCGGATCATCCCCAAGAATGGCGCGTCGATGTCATGCAGGACAGCACGTTTGCCAAGAGAGCAGTTTGCCTCTTTCTGTGCCATGTAACTGTCTGGTATCGGAGATAGTGTTACAATAACCTCCAAAATTGCGGACCTTCGTGACCTGCGCAGCGAAAGTCTGCTCGGAGCTGATTGTGTTGAAAAACTCTGAAATTCTGACATCGCGATTTTCTGTCAAAAGCCCATAATATCAAGAAGTCAGATGAGATTGTTCGTGAGGCGAAGAAAACGGGCGCATGAGCGGCGAAAGACCAATTTGGCCGAACCCCTCGCCGCCACGAGCTTGTCGGCCTGTGCGGCGAAGAATTTCGTCGATCAGAGTCAAAACCGGAGTTTTTCAACACAATCAGCCCAAAGTGACAGCGCCGCTTAAATTTCTTCTCACTTCCCCAACCGTGATTTGAGATAATTGGCGATCGGGCGTCAACATTGTAAAAGGTCGCAGCTAGTAGCACTTGGGCGTCCGCCTGCCCTGCTATTCAAGATCGGCGGAGTTGCACTTTCGCAGAAAACTATTACGCCAACTGTATAACTCGGTTAGCGTCACCCAATTGAGAAAGATAAGTGCGCACCCGAGGCTCCAATGAAACTAGCTGACTACCTGGCCCGTATAGGCTTTGCCGGTGATACCAGTCTCACTATAGATTGTTTGACCGAGATGCATCGATGCCATGCATTGTCTGTGCCATATGAAAACGTAGATGTTCAGCTTTCTCGGGTTCTGGACTTTGATTTGGAAAGAATATTCCACAAGATCGTAACTCTAAAACGCGGAGGTTGGTGCTTTGAACTGCACTTGCTTTTTTCGTGGGCGCTACGCGAAATAGGCTTTGACGTTTCAACTGTGGCCGCTGGTATTCATAGAGCCGAAGATGGCGACAAAATGCTGGGGAACCATTCAATTCTTCTCGTGAATCTGGACGAAACCTATCTGGTTGACCTCGGGCTTGGGGACGGACCACGTGAGCCAATCCCCTTTCGTGAAGGGACTTTTACGCAAGGTCACTTTGAGTTTACGCTTGAAAAACTACCTGATGGTTATTGGCGTTTTCGCAATCATGCATGGGCGATTCCAGACAACTATGACTTTGACCCCAACCAGCCTGACTTCGATAAACTGATTAAGCAATGTCACGAATTGCAGACTGATCCGGAGTCTGGTTTCGTTCGAAATCTTGTGTGTCAAATCATGCAACCAGAGCAAATCATTTGCCTGACAGGTCGCATATTGCGAACTAAGACCCAGTCTGGCACGAAAAAATCTCTGGTTTCTCATTCGGAATTCGAAAATATATTAGCCGATGTTTTTGGAATTAGGGACCAAGATATCGCGAGCCTATGGCCAGATATTGATGCACGGCACAAGGCTGTCTTTGGTGATAAAAAGATAGCGGAAATTAAGTTCGATGGGTTTTAGATGATGGCATCCCCAGTCGATGGTGAACGGCCGCTTAGTCCCGCAGAGAAGACGTCTATGCAAAGCGCAGCGAAAGTCCGGTTTCCGCCCATGGTGCTTTGAGCTGCATACGCAACCAATCGAACGCGATCATTTGCCTATT